>NZ_JBMKHS010000001.1:0-370615 GCF_049238105.1 Enterobacter cloacae complex sp. IR5418
AAACACAACCCGCTACGGGGGAGACTTACCCGAAATCTGATTTATTCAACAAAGCCATCCGGCGCATCCGCTATCGCTTTGGCGACCAGCGCGTTGAGCTGGGGGTCGTGATAGTCTTTCCACCATTCGCTTTTGGGCCAGTCGGCATGCGGCAGTTGGGTATTTACAGCCGCGGCAGTGACCTGGGTTTTAACGGGAGACACCGTGGCATGTTCCGGCGCGCAGGCGGCCAGCATAAAAACCAGAGGAACACTCAGAGATAAAGTAAGGGAACGTTTCATTACGCCATGAACTCAAAAAAATAAAGGCGCAACTTACGCTTACTGACGTTGCGTTTTTTAGTAACGCGTGGCAATCCGCATATTGTTATACATTTTCATATCCGGAAATTTATAGCCCGGAACAATGATTTAATTTCATTAATTCATGCCGGTTATGAATTGACTGCTACACTTACTCTCGACAGACATACGCAGGAGAGGCGAATGAAAATATTATTGTGGGTTATTTTGATTATATTTCTGATAGGGCTGCTGGTGGTCACCGGCGTATTTAAGATGATTTTCTGAATCTGTTGCCCGGCTCCGCGTCGGGCAAACGTATTCACGCATTGCTCAGTGCTTCGACTGGATCACCCGGGCAATATCCGCAGAGGTCTGTAGCGTACGGATCTCCTGAAATAATCCCAGCGCGTCGTCGTACTCTTTCCGCAAATAACTTAGCCACTGTTTAATACGCGCAACGTGATACAACCCGGTATCGCCCTGCTTTTCCAGCCGCGTATATTTTTGCAGTAGCTTCACCACGTCCGGCCACGGCATACGCGGCTCATTATATTTCACCACCCGGCTGAGGTTTGGCACGTTCAGCGCACCGCGGCCAATCATCACCGCATTACAGCCGGTTTCTTTGAGGCAGGCCTGTGCGCTCTCGTAATCCCAGATTTCGCCGTTGGCAATCACCGGAATAGTCAGCCGTTTGCGGATCTCGCCAATCGCCTGCCAGTTAATGCGCTCGGCTTTATACCCATCTTCTTTGGTTCGCCCGTGCACCACCAGCTCGGTGGCACCCGCCTGCTGCACCGCGTCAGCAATTTCAAACTGCTTATCGCCGCTGTCCCATCCCAGACGCACTTTGACCGTCACCGGCAGATGCGATGGCACCGCCTCACGCATGGCTTTGGCGCCTCGATAAATCAGCTCCGGATCTTTGAGTAACGTTGCCCCGCCGCCGCTGCCGTTCACCAGCTTTGACGGACAGCCGCAGTTAAGATCGACGCCGTACGAACCAAGCGCTACCGCGCGGGCAGCGTTTTCAGCCAGCCACTCAGGATACTGGCCGAGCAGCTGGACGCGCACCAGCGTACCGGACGGGGTGCGGCTCTGACGATGCAGTTCCGGGCAGAGACGATAAAATGATTTTTCTGGCAGCAACATATCGACCACGCGCAGAAACTCCGTCACGCAGAGATCGTAATCGTTCACCTCGGTCAGCAGCTCGCGCACGAGAGAGTCGAGCACGCCTTCCATCGGGGCCAGTAAAACACGCATTCTGAGTACCTGTGAAAAAAGACGCGCTATAGTAGCTGCTCTCTATGTATGTTGAAAGCCCGGCGTTCCATTCTGGAATGTCTGGTATGCCCAAAATTCATGATGTGATCCGTGGCACATTTTCAGGTTTAATTGTATGATGAATACGTCTCAGCAAGGACTTTCACCATGACCAAATCACTGAATACTATCTGGCAATACCTTCGCGCCTTCGTCCTCATTTATGCCTGCCTGTATGCCGGCATTTTTATCGCTTCGCTGCTGCCTATAACTATCCCCGGTAGCATTATAGGCATGCTGATCCTGTTTGTGCTGCTGGCATTGCAGGTACTGCCCGCGAAATGGGTTAATCCGGGATGCTTCGTTCTCATTCGCTATATGGCCCTGCTTTTTGTGCCCATCGGCGTAGGGGTGATGCAGTATTACGATGTGCTTAAAGCGCAGTTCGGCCCGATTGTGGTCTCCTGCGCCATCAGTACGCTGGTGGTTTTCCTGGTGGTCAGCTGGAGTTCACACATTGTGCATGGCGAACGTAAGGTCGTTGGGGAGAAAACAAAAAAATGATGGCAAATATCTGGTGGTCCCTGCCGTTAACCCTGTTGGTATTCTTTGCTGCGCGTAAGCTTGCGGTTCGTTTCAAAATGCCGTTGCTGAACCCGCTGCTGGTCGCCATGGTGGTCATTATTCCTTTTCTGCTGCTCACCGGCATTCCTTATGAGCGTTACTTCGCCGGGAGCAAGATCCTCAACGATTTGTTGCAGCCTGCCGTGGTGGCGCTGGCCTTTCCTTTATATGAGCAACTGCATCAGATCCGCGCGCGCTGGAAGTCCATCATTACTATCTGCTTTGTGGGTAGCCTTGTTGCGATGATCACCGGCACCTCGGTGGCCTTATTGATGGGCGCATCGCCGCAGATCGCCGCCTCTATCCTGCCTAAATCCGTCACCACGCCGATTGCCATGGCCGTGGGCGGCAGCATCGGGGGTATTCCGGCCATCAGCGCCGTGTGCGTGATTTTCGTCGGGATCCTCGGCGCGGTGTTTGGTCATACGCTGCTGAATATCATGAAAATTCGGACCAAAGCGGCGCGTGGCCTGGCGATGGGTACTGCCTCGCACGCGCTGGGCACCGCACGCTGTGCGGAACTGGATTATCAGGAAGGGGCATTCAGCTCGCTGGCGCTGGTGATCTGCGGGATTATCACTTCCCTGGTCGCGCCGTTTATCTTCCCGGTGATTCTGGCGGTAATGGGCTAAAATTTGCGATGCGTCGCGCAAATTTCATTTTCATTTCATAAGTTGCACACATAATGAGATTTGGATCACATATAAAGGCCGTACGGCTCCGTACACTACCGATCCATTAACCTTGATGAGGCAACGTCATGCATCCACGTTTTCAAGCTGCTTTCTCTCAGCTTGCAGAGAATTTGCAATCAGCCCTGGCTCCGGTTCTGGCGGATGTGCATTTCCCCGCCCTGCTGACGGCAGATCAGGTCACGACGCTTAAGCAGGCAACGGGGCTGGACGAAGACGCGCTGGCTTTCGCCCTGCTGCCACTGGCGGCTGCCTGCGCCCGCGCTGACCTTTCACATTTTAACGTAGGCGCGATTGCGCGCGGCGTGAGTGGGACCTGGTACTTCGGCGGGAACATGGAGTTTCTCGGTGCGACCATGCAGCAAACCGTTCACGCGGAGCAGAGCGCTATCAGTCACGCCTGGCTGCGTGGCGAAAAAGCCCTGCGCGCCATCACCGTCAACTATACCCCTTGTGGCCACTGTCGCCAGTTTATGAATGAGCTGAACAGCGGGCTGGAACTGCGCATCAACCTGCCGGGTCGTGCGCCGCATACGCTGGGTGATTACCTGCCGGATGCTTTCGGCCCGAAAGATCTGGAGATCAAAACCCTGCTGATGGACGAGCAGGATCACGGTTACGCGCTTTCAGGCGATGCGCTCAGCGAAGCGGCCATTGCCGCCGCCAATAAAAGCCACACGCCATACAGCAAATCACCAAGCGGCGTCGCCCTTCAGTGCCGCGACGGCCGCATCTTCACCGGCAGCTATGCAGAGAACGCCGCGTTTAACCCGACGCTGCCTCCGCTACAGGGTGCGCTGAATCTGCTCAGCCTGAACGGGTACGACTACCCGGATATTCAGCGCGCGATCCTGGCAGAAATTGCCGATGCGCCGTTGATCCAGTGGGACGCGACCGCCGCCACGCTGAAAGCGCTGGGCTGTTCAGCCCTCGACCGCGTACTGCTTGCATAATCTGGTCGGCGGGCAGAGATGCCCGCCAGTCTGACGAAAAACCCCTCAGTTGAATCGCTGTTTCTTGCGCTAACCAGGCGGGTACAGTAGCCTGAGGGAAATTTCATCATCGGTACGAGCCATCTCCATGTTAAAGCGCGTGTTTTACAGCCTGTCTGTCCTGGTCGGCATACTGCTGTTGATCGTGCTGGGTCTCGACCGCTGGATGAGCTGGAAAACAGCCCCCTACATTTTTGATGATCTACAGGACCTCCCCTACCGTCAGGTTGGCGTCGTGCTTGGCACCGCCAAGTATTACCGCACCGGCGTCATCAATCAGTATTACCGCTATCGTATTCAGGGTGCGCTGAACGCCTATAACAGCGGCAAGGTGAACTATCTGCTGCTGAGCGGCGATAACGCGCTGCAAAGCTATAACGAGCCGGTGACGATGCGCAAAGATCTGATTGCCGCAGGCGTCGACCCGGCCGATATCGTGCTCGACTACGCCGGATTCCGCACGCTTGACTCCATCGTGCGTACTCGTAAGGTGTTCGACACCAATGATTTCATCATCATTACCCAGCGTTTCCACTGCGAGCGGGCGCTGTTTATCGCCCTGCATATGGGGATCCAGGCCCAGTGCTACGCCGTGCCGTCGCCAAAAGATATGCTGAGCGTGCGCGTACGCGAGTTTGGCGCCCGTTTTGGCGCACTGGCTGACCTGTACTTATTCAAACGTGAACCGCGCTTTTTAGGCCCGCTGGTGCCAATCCCAACGATGCATGAAGTGCCGGAGGATGCGCAGGGTTATCCGGCGGTAACGCCAGAGCAGTTGCTGGAAATGCAGAAGAAGTAATAACTGATGTCGGGTGGCGGCTTCGCCTTACCCGACCTACGATCGCGATTTAGTAGGCCCGGTAAGCGTCGCGCCACCGGGTAAAAAAAGGCCCGCTACGTGAGCGGGCCTTTTTATTCTGAAGACCTTACTTCTTACGCGCGTACTTCAGTGAATCCAGCGCTACCGCGAAGATGATGATGGCGCCCTTGATGATGTACTGCCAGTACGGGTTCACGCCGATGTAGGTCAGGCCGTAGTTGATTACGGTGAAGATAATCACACCGGTCACCACGCCCAGTACGGTACCCACGCCGCCGCTGAAGGAGACGCCGCCGACCACACAGGCCGCAATCGCATCCAGTTCGTACATAAAGCCGAGGTTGTTGGTGGCAGAGCCGATACGGCCCGCTTCCAGCATCCCGCCGAAGGCGTAGAACACACCGGACAGCGCGTAAATCATCAGCAGGTTCAGGGCCACGTTGACCCCGGACACTTTCGCCGCTTCCGGGTTACCGCCGATGGCGAAGATATTTTTACCGAAGCGGGTTTTGTTCCACAGGATCCAGACGAACGCCACCGCAATCAGCGCATAGAAGGTGATATAGGAGAGACGGAAGCTGCCCAGCGCAACAAACCCCTGCGTGAAGGTCGAGAAGCCGCTGTCGAAGCCAGAGATCGGGGACGCGCCGACGAAATCGTAGTACAGGGAGTTGATACCATAAACGATAATCATCGTGCCCAACGTGGTGATGAATGGCGTCACGTTCAGGTAAGCAATGATGATGCCGTTAATCAGGCCGATCACCGCGCCGATGGCGCACACGATTAGGATCACCACGAAAATCGGCATGGTCGCCATCTCCGGGAACACCTTGTTGGCGTTTTCCATCGACTGCAACAGGGTTGCTGCAATGACCGCCGCCAGACCCACCTGGCGCCCTGCCGAAAGGTCAGTCCCCTGGGTCACGATAAGCCCCGCCACGCCAAGCGCGATAATAATACGTACGGAAGACTGGGTCAGAATGTTACTCAAGTTCAGCAAACTTAAGAACGTAGGGTCCTGGAAAATAATAATCGCCAGCAAGACTAAAAGAACAACGTAAATACCGCCTTCTTTCAGATAAGTGAGAAAACTTTTTTTATTTAACGCACTCATGAGGAGCCCCTGATCTTAAAGGTGCAAAGACGCAAGACGCAAAATTTCGTTTTGCGTTGTCGTTTTGGTGTCAACAATACCGGCAACGAGACCATTGCTCATAACCAGAATACGGTCTGTGATCCCTAACAATTCCGGCATTTCGGAAGAAATAATAATGATCCCTTTATCTTTTTTCGCCAGCTCAGCGATCAGCTGGTAAATCTCAAATTTTGCCCCGACGTCGATACCGCGCGTAGGTTCATCCAGCATCAGAATTTCAGGCTGGGTTAATAGCCAGCGACCGATGATGACTTTCTGCTGGTTGCCACCCGAGAGTGAACCAATTTGCGTACGGTGGCCCGGCGTTTTCACGCGCATGGAGTCAATCACCCACTGGGTATCGCTCTTCATGCGGGAGTTATCCAGCAGCCCGACTTTGTTTTTGTAATTGCGAATATTAGAAATTAACGAGTTAAAGTTAATATCCAGATAAGCGTAAATACCGGTGGAACGACGTTCTTCCGTCACCAGCGCAAAACCATTATTAATGGCTTCGTTGGCGTTGTGGTTATTGATTTTCTTACCGTGCAGGGTAATGGTGCCTTCGGCTTTCTCACGAATGCCAAACAGGGTTTCCACGATATCGGTACGCTTAGCGCCTACCAGCCCTGCAATGCCAAGAATCTCGCCCTTGTGCAGATCGAAAGAAACATCGCGAATAGACGGCTGACGCAGCGAAGTCAGGTTACGCACCTCCAGAATCACTTCGCCTGGCTTGTTTTCTTTATCCGGGAAGCGCTGGTTGAGGGAACGGCCAACCATCATGGCGATGATCTTGTCCATATCCAGCCCTTCCAGCGGCTGAGTGGCAATCCACTGGCCGTCGCGCAGGATGGTGATTTCATCGCACAGCTGGAAGATCTCTTCCATTTTATGCGAGATGTAGACAATGCCGCAGCCGCGATCTTTCAGCTTGCGAATAATGGTAAAAAGGTGATTAACCTCTTTTTCCGTTAATGACGAAGTCGGTTCATCCATGATCACGATTTTCGCATCGTAGGAGAACGCTTTGGCAATTTCGATCATCTGCATCTGGGAAACAGATAATGTCCCGACGCGTGCGCGTGGGTCGATATCAATATCCAGCTCATCAAAAATGGCTTTGGTGTCGCGATACATTTTATCCTGATCGACAAAGACACCTTTGGTTGGATAACGACCCAACCACATATTATCCATAACCGAACGTTGCAGAACCAGGTTTAATTCCTGGTGTACCATCGAGATACCGTTTTCCAGTGCTTCTTTCGCTGAATGGAAGTCGATCTCTTTTCCCTGAAAAAGAATGCTGCCAGAATCTTTTTGATAGATCCCAAAAAGGCATTTTAATAATGTTGATTTACCCGCACCGTTTTCACCCATTAATGCATGAATAGAGTGAGGACGCACTTTTAAATTAACATTATCGAGTGCCTTAACACCGGGGAATGACTTGTTGACACCGGTCATTTCCAACAAATATTCACCGGACGACTGAGTAGTTGTGCTGACCATAATTATACCTTGTTGGCCTCGCATATCGCGTTATAAAAGGGCGCAACGAATTGCGCCCAGTGAAGACAATTCAGATAACTTATTTACCGATAAACTCAGCCAGGTTGGACTGGTCTACGCCCACGTATGGAACGCGAACGATTTTATTTTCAATTTTCCAGCTGGTGCCGTCAGCCGCGCCTTTACCGTCGGCCAGGTTTTTCGCCAGATCGAAGGTGGCTTTCGCCTGGTTGTTGGCATCGTTCAGCACGGTACCGGCCATTGCGCCAGATTTCACCAGCGCCAGCGCTTCTGGCAGGGCATCCACACCGAATACAGGAATAGCAGATTTGTTGTGTGCTTTCAGCGCTTCAACGGCACCCATTGCCATCGCATCGTTGTTGGCGATGACCACTTCAATTTTGTTGGCGTTCGGGCCAGAGAGCCACGCATCCATCTTATCTTTCGCCTGAGCGGTGTCCCACATTGCGGTGTCTAACGCCAGCTGCTGGGTTTTCAGGCCCTTGTCGTTCAGCTCTTTGATAACGTACGTGGTACGAGCTTCAGCATCCGGGTGGCCCGGTTCGCCTTTCAGCAGAACGAACTGAATCTGGCCGTCTTTGTTCAGATCCCAGTTCGGGTTCGCCGCCCAGTGTTTGGCAATCAGATCGCCCTGGATAATGCCGGACTCTTTGGAGTCGGTACCTACGTAGTACGCTTTGTCATAGCTATCCAGCGCTTTACGGGAAGGCTCTTTGTTGAAGAAGACGATTGGCACGTTCTGGCCGCGCGCTTTCTCAATCACCGTCCCTGCCGCTGCCGGGTCGACCAGGTTAATAGCCAGCGCTTTCACACCTTTTGCCAGCAGAACGTCAATCTGATCGTTCTGTTTGGACTGGTCATTCTGGGAGTCATTCATCAGCAGCTGCACGTCTGGCGCTGATTTAGCATCTTTTTCAATTGCTTTACGCACAACGGACATGAAGTTGTCGTCGTATTTATAGATAGTCACGCCAATACGGGTATCCGCAGCGTGGGCTGCTGCGCCAAAAAGCATGCTTGCCATGACAGCAGACAGAGTCAACACCTTCTTATTCATGGTATCTCCGGTTTTTTTTATGCAGGGTAGTTCTTGTGAAAAACGGTTGGCGGGCAGATGTTAATAAAACGTTACTGATCGCCGAAGTTCACTTATAAAATGTCCAGCTTCCGTGTTCGGTAACGCTCCAGAAATGCGTTTTATTCGTTGTTTGAGGCAATCTCGTAACGGTAAAAGTGAATAGTCACCGTTACATTGTGTTTCAGCCCCTAAAACGCTGACATCATAGACAGCGGCTTGTTAAGATACTGTGAATTTACTCACAGATTGAAAACGGTTACATCACGTGATGTTATCAGTTAGTGATCGGAGCCACAGTTTGTCGAACAGAGACCGAATGGCGACGTACTAAAGTCGCCATAAAACAATGCGTTGCGTCAGGATCTAACAGCCCTGCCGCCCCCTGTAACGCCAACTCTGTCGCCAGTTTCGCCATCGACGCAATGGGGTAACGCACCGTTGTCAGCTGCGGATCGGTGTAACGGGCAATCGGGATATCATCAAAACCAATCAGCGATAAATGCTGTGGCACCGCAATGCCGTTATCTTTCAGCGCGGTAAGCGCCCCCGCCGCCATGCTGTCGTTATAGGCAAACACGGCCGTCAGCTGAAGATTACGCCCCAGCAGTTCAACCATTGCCGCTTCACCGCCCTGCATGTCCGGCGAACCGGTACCTACCCAGCTCTCCAGCGGCGCGATGCCCTGCTCTTTCAGGGCGTTTTGCCAGCCTTCACGGCGCATCATGTCGTCTTCTATACCGTGGCTGGAGGCCAGATAACCAATGCGCTGATGGCCGTTGCTGATGAGCATCCGCGTCGCCATCATCGCGCCGCTGATGTTATCCAGACCGACGCAGCGGTGCGCGTAACCGGGTACGATACGGTTGATCAGCACCATGCCGGGGATCTGCTCCATAAACCCGGCCAGCTCTTCATCGCTCAGGGCTTTAGAGTGCACAATCAGGGCGTTACAGCGCTGACGGATCAGAACTTCAATGGCATAACGCTCTTTTTCAGCCTCGTGATAGCTGTTGCCAATCAGCACGTATTTCTGGTGCTGCTGGGCAACCACGTCCACCGCTTTCACCAGCGCACCGAAGAAGGCGTCCGACACGTCCATCACCACGACGCCAATGGTATCGCTGACCTGCGTCGCCAGCGCCTGGGCATTGGCGTTTGGCCGGTACCCCAGTTGGGTCACGGCTTTCATTACGGTTTCACGCGTTTCAGGGCTGACCAGCGCGCTGTTGTTCAGCACGCGGGAGACGGTAGCAACAGAAACACCCGCCTGGCGGGCGACGTCACGAATGGTGATCATATTCACCATCCTTTAAAGGATTGCAGCAACTCACAGACACCCCCTGTGTTTAGCAAGGTGGCTATTCTGGCAGCGAGAGAGAGGAGACTACGTGAAGAAGCTCACACAGATGAAAACGCTTACATCCGTTTTGTTAATGATTGTGATCCAGATCGTTATCTGGATGTATTACGCAATGACACGCCCGAAGCACGGGCGGTTAACTGGCGCCATGCCCATTCCAGCGGGCCCTGGCGGAAATAACGCAGCCAGACAACCGAAAACACCACGTTAACAATCCAGACCGGAATAACAAACGCCAGCAGGGTGAGTCGGTCGAATTTCATAAACAGACCGAATCGGTAGAAAAGCGTGGTGCATATCAGCGTTTGCAGGATGTAATTGCTTAGCGCCATCCGCCCCACGCAGGCCACCGCACTGACGATCCACAGGCGAGAAAGCTGGGGCCAGAAGCCATAGATCAGCGCCGCATAGCCAATGGTCTGGAACGGCGCGCTCAGTTCGCGCGGCACCTGCAACAGGAACGCGCACCAGCGGTAATCCCACTGAAGATGCCACTGCACAATCACCGCCGGGAGGTTGATGATCACACCGAGCAGCACCAGCCCTGCTCCCGTGCGACGATAGTGACGCAGGCTAAATTCCCCTTTCAGCCAGCCGGTGCGCATCAGGGCGGCCCCCATCAGCATCATCCCCGCCAGCTGCCAGCCGTATTGCGCCCCCAGCGCCAGCAGGTTATCGCCGAGCATATCGGCCCGGTTGCCGATCGCTTCCATGCCGCCTTTCAGCTTCCAGAACTGCTCATATTGCAGGTTAGCCGCATCCGGGATCCACGAACGGCTGGTAGCGTCACCGGCAATCATGCCGAGCAGCAATAACACGCACAGTCCCATGACATAGAGCATCACGCCGGTGTTAAACAGGCTTTTTACACCGGGCGCGTCGCGGATCAGGCGCCAGCAAATCAGGCCCACCAGACCATACGCGAGCAGAATATCGCCGTCCCAGAAAAGAAGCCCGTGAATAAAACCGAGGATAACCAGCAGCGTTAAACGCGCCTGGATCCAGCGCGTACCGCGTTTGAGGAGAAGCTGAAGTCCCGCGCCAAACAGAAGCGCAAAGAGGGTCAGGAATTTCACCTGTGCGAAGAGATCGAGAATTGCCCACGTCCAGGCGTCGCTGCGCGTGATGTCGCCATACCACGCAGGATTCAGATAGGCGGCCTTCGGCAGACCGAAGGCGCTGATATTCAGCAGCAGGATACCGAGAATGGCGACGCCGCGAACAAAATCGAGCGTGACGTTTCGCTCCATGGTCCCTGCCCTGTCTGATTAGTTGTGGTGACGCACCGCGCGCAGGAACTCCTGACGGGTGTTCTGGCTCGATTTGAACAGTCCGCCCAGCGAGGTGGTGGTGGTCGCGCTGGTTGCATCACGCACGCCGCGCGCTTTCACGCAGTAGTGCACCGCGTCGATAGAGACCGCCACGTTGTTAGTACCCAACAGAGTTTGCAGTGCGGTCAGGATCTGCTGCGTCAGACGCTCCTGCACCTGCGGACGCTGGGCAAAGAACTGCACGATGCGGTTGATCTTGGACAGGCCAATCACCGTATCTTTTGGAATATAGGCCACCGTCGCTTTACCATCGATGGTCACAAAGTGATGCTCGCAGGTGCTGGTCAGCGTGATGTCGCGTACCGTCACCATCTCATCGACCTTCATTTTGTTTTCAATGACGGTGATTTTCGGGAAGTTCGCGTAATCCAGGCCGGAGAAAATTTCGTCGACGTACATTTTCGCGATGCGGTGCGGCGTCTCCATCAGGCTGTCGTCGCTCAGATCGAGATTCAGCAGTTGCATGATCTCCGTCATATGGCCGGCGATCAGACTCTTGCGGGTGACATTGTCCAGCTCCTGCACGGGCGGGCGCAGTGGCGTTTCAAGACCGCGCGCAACCAGCGCTTCATGGACAAGGGCTGCTTCTTTACTGAGTGATGACATTCTTTTCTCCTGCAGGTGTGGCGTCTTTTGCCCTCGTTGTGGCAAAAGTGTGCGCTCATTGTGCGTGAGGCGACGCACATAATCCAGTATTCACGACGATAATTATTGCAATTGCTGTTGCCTTTCAGCCTGACGGTTCCAGACTAACGCCCCGGCAACGAACAGCGCGATCCCCGCCAGCCCCAGCGCAGGCTCCAGCCGGTGCGTGAGCCAGGTTGACAGTGCCGACGTGACCGGCCCCACCAGCTGACCAATGGCATACCCGGTGGTGAGCAGACCCGCCATATAACGCGTGTGGTCTGGCGCCAGCTCGCGTCCGCATAATAGCGAGAGCTGCACCGCGCAGAGGAAGCCGCCGCCCACCAGCAGTCCGCCCGTCAGCAAGCCGCCAATGCCCGGCAGCAGCCAGGCCGCCAGCACGCCAACGCCCTGTAACCACAGAACAATCGCCAGCCTGCGGTTAGCGCTTGATGTATGCCGCAGGGCAATGCTGAGCGCAATCCCCACCACCGAGGCGGCGCCAAATATCGGCCAGACAAACTGGGCAAACAGGCTGCCGGGAAAACGCACCGCGGCCATTTGCGATAAAAAGGTCGCCGGGAGGATATAGCCGAATCCTGCCAGGCTGTAGCTCCAGACCAGACGCTTGAGATCTGCGGTCAGCAGCAGCGGTTCAGGTGCGGTACCGGGGCGATGAAGTTGTCCCGCGCGCGGCAAATAGCGCGCCACCAGCACAATCAGCACCAGCGCCAGTACACCGTAGATTTGCCATGCTGCCCCGGCTGAAAGGGATTTCGCCTGAATATAGACCGCCAGCAGGCCGCTCAGGGCGATTCCGGCTCCGGGTCCGGCAAAGACGGCCGCACTGAGGCCCGGTTTGCCCAGCTGCCCCAGCCGCTCATTGGTCCAGGCGGCAATCAGCACCATCGACCAGCCGCTCATGCAGCCGATCACAAAGCGCAGCAGACCGTGAACGACGGCATTTTCTGCCGCCGCGGAGAGCAGCGTCAGCGCCACCGCACCGGTGATACCAAGCCAGAGACGTGTTTCAACGAAGCGATGGGCGCGCATGGCATCCCATGCCCCTACCAGATAGCCCAGATAGTTCATTGCTGCCACCAGCCCCGCGCTGGTGAGCGTGAGTTGCCCGGCGGCAATCATCAGCGGCACCTGAGGGGTGAAGGCGAAGCGCCCTATTCCCATCGCGACGACCAGAACCACAAATCCGCTGAGCGCGATACGCAGCGCCATGATCGCTCCAATTGTTAAAGAAAAGTAAATTTATGATGCAACATCTCGCCGTGCTGCGAAAGTGAAAGTTGCTCACAGGTCAATGAAAACTCTGTATTATGCGTTTTATGAATCGTTTTTCGTTAAAGGAGCCCTGCATGGAACTGCTCGAAGAGCATCGTTGTTTTGAAGGTCGACAGCAGCGCTGGCGGCACGACTCCACCACGCTGAATTGTGCTATGACGTTCAGCATTTTCCTGCCCCCTGCGGACAATCCCCCGGTGCTGTACTGGCTTTCAGGCCTGACCTGCAACGACGAAAACTTCACCACCAAAGCGGGTGCCCAGCGTATTGCCGCCGAACTGGGCATAGCGCTGGTCATGCCAGACACCAGCCCGCGTGGCGATGACGTGGCCGACGATGCCGGATACGATTTGGGCAAAGGCGCCGGGTTCTATCTCAACGCCACGGAACAGCCCTGGGCCACGCATTACCGCATGTATGACTACATTCGTGATGAACTGCCTGCCCTGGTGCACGCTCAGTTTGCGGTCAGCGAGCGCTGCGCGATAAGCGGTCATTCGATGGGCGGCCACGGCGCGCTGATCATGGCGCTGAAAAACCCGGGGAAATACACCAGCGTGTCCGCGTTTGCACCGATTGTGAACCCAACGCAGGTGCCGTGGGGGCAAAAAGCCTTTACGCATTATCTGGGTGAAGATGCAGAGAAATGGCAGGAATGGGACAGCTGCGCGCTGATGCTGGCGAGCCAGCCAGAAAACGCTATCCCAATGCTGGTGGATCAGGGCGACGCCGATCAGTTCCTCGCCGGGCAGTTACAGCCTGCGTTGCTGGCGGAAGCCGCACGCCAGAAGGACTGGCCGCTGACGCTGCGCATTCAGTCGGGATACGACCACAGCTATTACTTTATGGCGTCCTTTATTGAGGATCATCTCCGCTTCCATGCGGAGCATCTGTTCAGGTAAGTTCCGCCTTTTGCCCGGTAGCGCCTCCTCTCTACCGGGTCTTTCCCCTCCCCCTCTTTACATCCTGCTATCCGCCTGAATCCAGCCTCTTTTCTGCACTCTTTTATCAAACACAAATGATTTCAATTATCATTTGTGTTTACAATTCTACATTCTTTTGTACAATTCCAGGCTCTTCTCCATCGTAAAGAGTTCTTACAAGACAAAAACATACAGTTCTCAGGGTTATCCCGATGGAGTTTTATTCATTTTTATACGGAATGTACAAATGACAATACCACGCATTAAACTCCTGGCCGTCGCCGTTGGCGCTGCCACATGTTCCTCCTTCGTTCACGCAGCCGATCAGGACACCGTTGTCGTCACCGCGACCGGTTTTGAACAAAAGATCCAGAATGCTCCCGCCTCCATCTCTGTGATTTCAAAACAGCAAATTGAAGATAAAGCCTACCGTGATGTTACCGATGCCCTGAGAGACGTCCCGGGCGTGGTCGTCACGGGCGGCGGGAGTAGCAGTGACATCAGTATTCGCGGCATGGCCTCTCAGTACACCCTGTTCCTGGTGAACGGCAAACGCGTCAGTACGCGAAGCACCCGCCCAAACAGCGACAACTCGGGTATTGAACAAGGCTGGCTGCCGCCGCTGGAGTCCATTGAGCGCATCGAGGTCATCCGCGGCCCGATGTCCTCGCTGTACGGCTCCGATGCGATGGGTGGCGTTATCAACGTCATCACCAAAAAAGTCTCGAACACCAAAGCCTGGACCGGTTCGTTGCACGGCGATGCCACCTTCCAGGAAAACCATGATTCCGGCGATATCTTCCAGACCAACGCCTACGCTTCTGGTCCTCTGATTGACGGGCTGCTGGGTGCAAAAGTGACGGGGCTGTTGTCACGCCGCGCAGAAGATAAGATCGTGAACGGCTATAACGAACAGAAGATGCGTAACGGTGGCATTACGCTGAACTTCACGCCGGACGAGAAGAACGATTTCGACCTTGATTTTGCCCGTGAGCTTCAGGACAGAAACAGCACCCCGGGGATGTCAAAAGCGACGGAAACCTGCCGGGGAACGACCTGTACGCCAACCACCAAAAGCGACTCGCGCTATGAGCATACAACCTACTCGTTAACCCACAGCGGTTATTACGATGACTTCAAT
This sequence comes from Enterobacter cloacae complex sp. IR5418, assembly GCF_049238105.1. Classification (NCBI taxonomy): domain Bacteria; kingdom Pseudomonadati; phylum Pseudomonadota; class Gammaproteobacteria; order Enterobacterales; family Enterobacteriaceae; genus Enterobacter; species Enterobacter cloacae complex sp. IR5418. The sequence continues at coordinate 15,106 of NZ_JBMKHS010000001.1, forward strand.
ACCACCAGCTATATCCAGCAGGAAGAGACCAATAATCCAGGTCGCGAAATGCGCTCCTATAACACCACCTTCAACAACCAGAACCAGATTTTCCTCGGCGATCATACTCTGACCCTTGGCGGGCAGTATCGCTATGAGAAACTGCGCGACAACGGTAATCAGCTGGAAGCTGCTGACGGCCTGAACAAACTGACGCGCTGGAGCTGGGCTCTGTTTGCCGAAGATGAATGGGCAATGACGGAAAGCTTTACGTTGACCGGCGGCCTGCGGATGGACAAAGACCAGAACTACGGTACTAACTGGACGCCGCGCGGTTACGGCGTATGGCACCTGGCCGATCAGTGGACGTTGAAAGGCGGGGTTTCTGCTGGCTATCGTGCGCCGGACCTGCGTCAGTCGTCTGCCAGTTGGGGCCAGGTGACCGGTGGCGGCCGTCTTGACGGTATCATCGTCGGCAACCCGGATCTGAAACCAGAGAAGAGCCTCAGCGAAGAACTCGCCCTGCTCTGGGATAACAACGATAACCTGAATGCCGGTGTGACGCTGTTTAATACCGACTTCAAGGACAAGATTACGGAAGTTCGCCGCTGTAACAGCAGCGCCGATCCCGCCTGTACGATTGGCGGTCACAGCTATGATTTCGTGAGCGACCGCGTCAACGTGGACAAAGCCAACATGCGCGGTGTGGAATCCTCCTTCGGCTGGAAAATCACGCGCGATCTGAACTGGACAGCAAACTACACCTATACAGAATCCGAGCAGAAGAGCGGCCAGTTCTCCGGCAAACCTCTGAACAAAATGCCGAAACACATGTTCAACACCACTCTCGACTGGCAGGCGACGCACGATGTCGGTTTCTGGAGCCGCGTGAACCTGCGCGGTAAAACGTCTGAGTACCTGAGCCGCACGTCAATGTCCCAGGGTACGCCGTCCTACACTCAGGTTGACGTCGGTATGCGCTACAACGCCAACAAAAACCTGCTGGTTACCGCCGGTGTGTATAACGTGCTTGATAAGCAGATTGATTACGATACGTATGACACCGTGCTCGACGGGCGTCGCTATACAGTTGGCATGACCTACAGCTTCTGATCTGCCCATAAAAAAGCCCGCTCAACTGAGCGGGCTAAAAGAGAGGAAGTGCGGTTATTGTTTAAATCGTTCCGGGAAATCCATTTCACTGTAGCGAACGAAGCGTGTTCCTTTCGTCAGTTTGTAGCCAAACCAGATGATCAGGAACAGCGGAATGCCAATATAGGTGGCCGTGACGGCGCCCCAGTCAATGGTGTCCGCAAGGAAGGCCTCATAGTTCTGGCCCAGGGTAATGATCAGGCACAGAACGAAGGCGAAAATCGGCCCCAGCGGGAAGAACCCTGAACGGTACGGCAGATTATTCAGATCATGACCCTGCTTGACGTACCCGCGACGGAAACGGTAGTGGCTGATGGCAATACCCAGCCAGGCGATGAAGCCCGTCATACCAGAGGTGTTAAGCAGCCACAGGTAAACCGTCTGGTTGCCGAACATGGAGGTCAGGAAACAGAGGCCCGCAATCACCGTGGTCGCATACAGCGCGTTGCGTGGCACGCCACCGCGAGACAGTTTTGAGAAAATACGCGGCGCTTTGCCGTCGCAGGCCAGGGTGTAGAGCATACGGGTGGAGGCGTACATCCCGGAGTTACCCGCAGACAGTACCGCCGTCAGGATCACCGCGTTCATCACCGCCGCCGCAGAGAGCAGACCCGCGTGCTGGAAGACCAGCGTGAACGGGCTGACGCTGATGTCTTTGACGTCGTTACGCAGCAGGCTTGGGTCGGTATACGGAATGATCAGGCTGATAATCAGGATCGCGAAGACATAGAACAGCAGGATACGCCAGAACACCTGACGCACCGCGCGCGGAATGTTCTTCTCCGGGTTTTCGGATTCACCGGCCGCGATACCAATCAGCTCCGTGCCCTGGAAGGAGAAGCCGACAATCATCGCCACGCCAATCATCGCCGAGAAGCCCCCGGCAAACGGCGCATCGCCTATCGCCCAGTTACTCCAGCCCGCCGGTTCAGCCCCTTTGAAAATACCAACGATCATCGCCACACCGACGACGATAAAGATGATGACGGTTGCCACTTTGATCAAAGAGAACCAGTATTCCGCTTCGCCGAAACCGCGCACGGAGATGTAGTTCAGCAGGAAGATAACCGCCAGGAACAGAGCGCTCCAGATCCAGCCTGGCGTGTCCGGGAACCACCAGGTCATGACCAGCTGTGCGGCGACGAGGTCAACGGCGATGGTCACCGCCCAGTTGTACCAGTAGTTCCAGCCCAGCGCGAAGCCGAAGCCTTCTTCAACGTATTTTTGTCCGTAGGTCGAAAACGAACCAGACACCGGCATGTATGCCGCCAGTTCGCCCAGACTGGTCATCAGGAAGTAAACCATCAGGCCAATCAGAATATAAGAGAATAATGCCCCACCCGGGCCGGCTGCCGAAATCGTTGCGCCAGAGGCAACGAAAAGACCTGTACCGATGGAGCCGCCAATGGCGATCATCGTCAGGTGACGCGCCTTAAGTGCGCGACGTAGCGCGGGCGCTTCTGTGGTTTTAGTTTCTGAAACCATGTGAAAATGCTGTCCATTCAATAAATGAGGCGCGATTGTAGCAGACGATCTGCGTTGCTTCCGGCAGAAATGCTCAGTTATTAGAGAGCTTCATGACTCGGCCAGGATTATAAGTAAAGCATAATTTTTTCCCCTCACCCCAGCCCTCTCCCCAGAGGGGAGAGGGCTGGGGTGAGGGGCGCTTTTACATCTCGCAGTAGCGCAGAAAACGCTGGAGCGCGCTGGAAAGGTGTTTCTGACGATGATGGATGCACCACAGCGTGCGCACCAGCTTCGGCAGTGGAACGGGGATCTCAACCAGTGAGCCGGTCTCCAGCTGTTCGGCAATCACCCGTCGGGAAAGACAGCTGATACCCAGGCCATGACGTACGGCGTGCTTAATGGCCTCGGAATTACCTAACTCCATCCCTAACTGGAACTGCGGCAGATGGGACAGCAGCAGGTAATCGACAATCTCACGCGTGCCGGAACCCTGCTCTCGCAGGATCCACTGCGCCTGCGCCAGACGCGCCAGCGTGACCTCGCCCTGGAGTAAGGAAGAGGCCGGGGAAGCAAACACCACCAGCTCATCCTCAAGCCAGGGTTCCGCAATGATATCGACGTTATGGCACGGCCCTTCGATAAGCCCGATATCCACGCGGAAATCAATGACCGCGTTAATCACGTCCTGGCTGTTGCCGACGCTCATCTCCAGCGGCAGGGTCGGGAAATCCCGGCGGTAGCGGGCGATCACTTCCGGCAGGATGTAGTTGCCGATCGTGCTGCTGGCGTAGACGCGGATCGCGCCGTTGTCTTCGCGGAACAGTTGTTCAATTTCAATCGCCTGCTCCAGCAAGGCCAGCGCGCGCGGGTACAGCAGGCGGCCATGTTCGTTCACCACCAGCCGCTTCCCTACCCTGTCGAAAAGCTGCACGCCCAGTTGCCCTTCAAGATCGGTCAAGGCCGCGCTGACGGCGGACTGCGAGAGCGCCAGCATTTGTGACGCCTGGGTTGTCGAGCCGCTTTTCAGCACTTCGGCAAAAACTTCCAGCTGACGCAATGTAATGTGCATGGTTGCTTACCACTTATAAAGATTGATTATAAATATATAATCAATTTTATTTTTAAGCCAGAGCGCCGTAACCTTTAGCCAGACAAAGGAGAAGGTTATGTCAGAAATCACCTTACAACATCATCGTACAGTGTGGCACTTCGTGCCGGGTCTTGCGCTCAGCGCCGTGGTTACCGGTGTGGCCTTATGGGGCGGCAGTATACCGGCGGTTGCCGGTGCGGGGTTCAGCGCCTTAACGCTGGCCATTCTGCTCGGCATGGTGGTGGGGAATACCGTTTACCCGCACATCTGGAAATCCTGCGACGGCGGCGTGATTTTCGCCAAGCAACATTTATTACGTCTCGGGATTATCCTCTATGGCTTCCGCCTTACCTTTTCGCAGATTGCGGATGTGGGCGTCAGCGGGATTGCCATCGACGTCCTGACCCTTTCGAGCACTTTTTTACTGGCGTGCTTTATTGGCCAGAAGATCTTTGGCCTGGATAAACAGACCAGCTGGCTGATCGGTGCAGGCAGCAGCATCTGCGGTGCGGCCGCGGTGCTGGCGACGGAGCCGGTAGTCAAAGCCGAAGCCAGTAAAGTCACGGTGGCGGTCGCGACGGTGGTTATCTTCGGTACGCTGGCGATCTTCCTGTACCCGGCCATGTATCCGCTGGTGGCGCACTGGTTTAGCCCGGAAACCTACGGCATCTATATTGGCTCGACCATGCACGAAGTGGCACAGGTGGTGGCGGCAGGTCATGCCATTAACCCGGAAGCGGAAAACGCGGCAGTCATCGCAAAAATGCTGCGCGTAATGATGCTGGCGCCGTTCCTGATTTTCCTCGCGGCCCGGGTTAAACAGCTGGCTCCGACTGGCGGCAACGAGAAGAGCAAAATCACCATTCCGTGGTTTGCGATCCTGTTCATCGTGGTCGCCATCTTTAACTCCTTCCACCTGCTGCCGAAAGCGGTAGTGGAGATGCTGGTGACGCTGGATACGGTGCTGCTGGCGATGGCAATGGCGGCGCTGGGTGTGACCACTCACGTCAGCGCGCTGAAAAAAGCCGGTGCGAAACCGCTGCTGATGGCGCTGGTGCTCTTCATCTGGCTGATTGTGGGCGGCGGCGCGATTAACCTTGCGGTACACAGCCTGATGGCATAAACCATCTCGTCCTTCTCCTGTTAACCCGTTATCATAGGCATTTCGGGTTAACAGGAGTCTTTTTATGAAATATGTTGGAGCGCACGTCAGCGCTGCCGGTGGCCTTGCCAATGCCGCCATTCGCGCCGCCGAAATCGAGGCGACCGCTTTCGCCCTGTTCACCAAAAACCAGCGCCAGTGGCGCGCCGCTCCCCTTACCGCAGAAGTGATTGATGACTTCAAGGCCGCCTGCGAAAAATACCGCTACGGGCCTGGCCAGATCCTCCCGCACGACAGCTATCTGATTAATCTTGGGCATCCGGTTCAGGAAGCGCTGGAAAAGTCCCGTGAGGCGTTTCTCGATGAAGTCCAGCGCTGCGAGCAGCTGGGGCTGACGCTGCTGAACTTCCATCCCGGAAGCCATCTGATGCAAATCGACGAAGACGCCTGTCTGGCGCGCATTGCCGAGTCGATTAACATGACGCTGGATAAAACTCAGGGTGTTACCGCGGTGATTGAAAACACCGCCGGTCAGGGCAGCAACCTCGGCTTTAAGTTCGAACATCTGGCGGCGATTATCGACGGCGTGGAGGACAAATCCCGCGTGGGCGTGTGCATTGATACCTGTCACGCGTTTGCTGCCGGTTATGATCTGCGCACAACCGAGGCCACAAAAAACACCTTCGATGAGTTTGAACGCGTGGTGGGCTTTAAGTATCTGCGTGGTATGCACTTAAACGATGCGAAAAGCGCGTTCGGCAGCCGCGTTGACCGTCACCACAGCCTTGGCGAAGGCAATATCGGCCACGATGCATTCCGCTTTATCATGCAGGACGCCCGCTTTGACGGTATTCCGATGGTGCTGGAAACCATCAATCCGGATATCTGGGCAGAAGAAATTGCCTGGCTGAAGGCGCAGCAGACCGCTGAACAGGCGGCATAAAAAAAAGCCGGGTGCGTAATGCGACCCGGCTTTTTTTGTAGGTCGGGTCAGGCGAAGCCGCCACCCGACACCTTTTTACGCTGCTTTAGCAACAACGTCCGCTTCCGGGCGCTTCAGCACCGCGTAAGACAGACCCGCCACCAGCGTACCGACAACAATCGCCAGCAGATAACCCAGCACCGGCGTGATGGCGCCTGGGATCAGCAGAACGAACAGACCGCCGTGTGGTGCCATCAGTTTCGCACCTACCGCCATGGAGATAGCCCCCGTTACCGCGCCGCCGACGATACAGCATGGCAGAACACGCATTGGATCACGCGCCGCAAACGGGATTGCGCCTTCGGTGATGAAGCACAGGCCCAGCACCAGTGCCGCTTTGCCGCCTTCCTGCTGCGCTTTATCGAACTTGCGACGGGCAATGATTGTCGCCAGGCCTAGCGCCAGCGGTGGCACCATACCTGCCGCCATGATCGCCGCCATCGGCGCATAGGTCTGGGTACTCAGCAGGCCAACGCCAAAGGCGTATGCCGCTTTGTTAACCGGACCACCCATGTCAGTACACATCATACCGCCGAGGATTGCGCCCAGCAGCACCGCGTTCGCCGTCCCCATGGTTTGCAGCCAGTGGGTCAGACCTTCCAGAATGCCCGCAACCGGTTTACCAATCAGGTAAATCATCGCCAGGCCGACCACCAGGCTGGAAATCAGCGGGATGATCAGGATAGGTTTCAGCGCTTCCATACTTTGTGGCAGCTTCAGCTTCGAGCTAATCAGCTTCGCCACGTAACCTGCGAGGAAACCGGCGATGATACCGCCGATAAAGCCGGAACCGGTGCTCACGGCCAGCATACCGCCGATAAGACCCGGCGTCAGACCCGGACGGTCAGCAATCGAGAAGGCGATAAAGCCCGCCAGCACCGGCACCATCAGCGCAAACGCGGAGCCGCCGCCAATCTGCATCAACGCCGCCGCCAGGGTGCCCTGCTCTTTAAAGGCTTCGATACCAAAGGCGAAGGAAAGCGCAATACACAGGCCGCCCGCCACCACCATCGGCAGCATGTAGGACACGCCGGTCAGCAGGTGACGATACGCGCCCGCAGACTCTTTCTTGCCTTCGCCAGGCGTTTTAGCCGCACCGGTTGGCTGATAAGGTTTGGCTTCCGCCAGCGCTTTATCAAATTCCTGCGCGGTTTTTTTCAGCGCCAGGCCGGTAGAGGTGCGGTACATCGGCTTGCCGGCAAACTTCGCCAGATCCACTTCGATATCGGCCGCCACAATCACCAGATCGGCTTCTGCCACCTCTTCCGGCGTAATGGCATTGCCCGCGCCCACGGAGCCGCGCGTTTCAACTTTTACCCACCAGCCGCGTTTTTTCGCTTCGGTTTCAATGGCTTCAGCCGCCATAAAGGTATGCGCCACGCCTGTCGGGCAGGCCGTGACCGCAACAATGCGTTTCGGACCCGTGGCAGCAACCGGCGACGCCTCAACAGGCACGCTGTAAACAGTCGCATGGCCTTTTGCTTCGCTCAGAAACAGTTCAGGGTGTGCCACCGCGCGATTAATATCGCCCAGCCACACTTTTTTGCCGTTCAGCGCGCTGTCCGCAGGGATTTTGTCGCCCAGAACAATCGCCATTTCAGCATCACCCGGGTTATCAATGATATCCAGGTGCGCTTTTTGTGCCGCCGCGCCCAGCAGGGTCTTTGCCATATAGGCACGAGCCTGTCCGAGACCGGAGTCAATGATCAGCAGCGTTTTCATTATTCCTCTCCTGCTGTTAGTTAAAAGGTTTTAAGTCAACGCGCGCCATCATCGCGGCCAACTGGGTACGATCGGTAATGCCGACATTGCTCTGGCTCACGGCCAGGGCCGCAACGGCGGTAGCAAGACGTAAGGTATGTTCACTGGATTCACGCATCAGCAGGCCGTAAATCAGGCCGCCAACCATCGAATCCCCTGCGCCAACGGTGCTCACCACTTCCATTGACGGCGGTTTGGCAATCCATTCACCTGAAGCGTTAACCCACAACGCACCTTCTGCGCCCAGCGAAATCACTACGTGAGCAATACCCTGCTCGCGCAGCGCATGGGCAGCGTCAATCACATCCTTTAATTCTGGCAGCTTACGGCCCGCCCAGATCTCCAGCTCACGACGGTTAGGCTTAACCAGCCATGGTGAGGCTTTCAGACCGGCGACCAGCGCGTCGCGGCTGCTGTCGAAAATAATGCACGGGCACTGGCTGCGCAGGCGCGTCATCCAGTCGGTGAATGCTTCCGGGCTGACGCCGGACGGCAGACTGCCGCTGACGCACACCATGTCAAACTGTCCCAGCCAGCTCAGGGAATCGGCAACAAAGCGCTCCCAGTCAGCCGGGGTCACTTCAAAGCCGGAGAAGTTCAGATCGGTCACTTCACCGTCTTTTTCGGTCAGCTTAACGTTGATGCGGGTACGGCCCTGCACAACCTGAAAACGGTTAGCGATGCCCAGTTCACTGAACAACTGCTGAAAACCGTCCTGGTTGTCTTTACCGAGGAAGCCACCAACGGTCACGTCGATGCCGAGATCTTTCAGCACCTTCGCCACGTTAATCCCTTTCCCTGCGGCGTGCAGGCCGGTCGTCCGCACCAGGTTAACTTCGCCACGCTCAATTTCCGGGCAAAAGCCCACCAGATCGTATGCCGGGTTCAGCGTAATGGTCGCAACACGTCTGCTCATTATGCGCCCTCCCCCAGACCAGCTGCGATGGCGTCGCCAATCGCTTTCAGCGCCTGTTCAGCATCCGCACCCTGCGCGGTGAAGCGCAGGCGATGGCCTTTCTTCACGCCCAGCGCGACGACTTTCATCAGGCTACGGCCGTTGGCTGGTTTACCCGAACCGTCCAGATTGGTCACGGTGATCTCACTTTCAAATTGTTTAATGGTATTCACCAGCATGGTGCCCGGACGGGCATGCAGGCCGTGTTCGTTACGCACCACGTACTCTGCACTCAGCAGGTCGTCCGTCAGCGCATCGTCGCTGGTCAGCAGGGCCAGTACGGTCGCCGCATCGGCGTTCAGCAATTTTTCAGCTTTGTTGTTCAGCAGCAGATCGCCCAGACGCTTCAGTACGGAAACCGGCTGATCGTCAGTCATCGCAACCGTTACCAGCATCGCGGCGCGTTCGCCATCTGTCTCAAAGGCAACCGCAGCACGGCTGACCGCGATAGCGCTACGCAGGTTGCCTTCAGCACTGTCGTTCAGCCAGATGCCCTGACCGAGATTCAGTGGCTTATCATTGATGGTGCGTGAAACGAAACCGGCATCTGCCGCGCCCACCTCTTTCAGGCGCGCCGCGTTCAGCGCCTGGAGGGTGACCAGATCGGATGCAACGACGTCCAGCGTCAGGGTTTCATTATCCAGCTTCAGCGCTTCGCTCTGTTTTTCGCCCATCAGCAGGGCGCGCAGCTCTTCAGCAGTGGTGGCGGATTTAAGCTGTTCCGCGACGGCATCATCGCTCAGCACGTGCGTCAGCTGACGCAGCAGGCCCAGGTGTTCGTCACCGCTGGCCGCGATACCAATCGCCACGTAAGCCACCTGGCCCTCGCCCCAGAGCACGCCCTGCGGGAACTGGTAAACCTGCACGCCGGTTTTCAGCACCTGATCGCGGGTGTCCGTGGTGCCGTGCGGAATAGCAATACCGTTACCGAGGAAGGTGGAGGTCTGCTGTTCGCGCGCCAGCATGCCGTTAACATAGCCGTCCGCCACGTTGCCAGCCTGCACGAGCGCAGCGGCGACCTGGCGAATAGCCTCTTCTTTATTCCCGGCCTGTTCGCCCGGGTGGATATCCTGAACAGATAACTGGAACATGGTTCTCCTCTCCTGCTGAAATTGAATCGTTTCAGCTTAACTGAGAAAATAGGCGCTAACTGCTTCAACAGAACATGCAAGATAGCACTGAAACGTTTCAAGAAGTCTTGTCTTTTCCACTAAAGGTTGCAAGAAAAGTTACGTTTCTTGTTGCAGAATTTAGAAGTGCAGCACATTTCTTCTTCAGTCGAGGGGATTTTGCTGACGTTCAGCAAACAGCTTCAGCACGGTTCAGCGTGAAATCAATAAACTGAAATACCATTTTGATTTTTTGTAGCAATCTTGACTTTACCCTCTGTTTATTTAATGACGGGCGGCGTAAACTCCGCCTCTCTCTGTCATTCACAAATACTGAACATGCATAACAATCCCGTTGCCGCCTCACCAAAGCCCTTTGATTTGACGTCAACGGCGTTTTTGATTGTTGCTTTCCTCACCGGTATTGCCGGTGCGTTACAAACACCTACGCTGAGCCTGTTTCTGACCAACGAGGTCCACGCGCGTCCGGCGATGGTCGGCTTCTTCTTTACCGGAAGCGCCATCATTGGCATTTTCGTCAGCCAGTTTCTTGCCAGTCGCTCAGACCGCAAAGGCGATCGCAAAAGCCTGATCGTTTTTTGCTGCCTGCTCGGGGTGTTTGCCTGCCTGCTGTTTGCCTGGAATCGTAACTACTTCATTCTGCTGTTTGTGGGCGTCTTTCTGAGCAGTTTCGGCTCGACCGCCAACCCGCAAATGTTTGCCCTTGCCCGCGAGCATGCCGACCGCACCGGGCGGGAGGCGGTGATGTTCAGCTCAATACTGCGTGCTCAGGTTTCGCTGGCATGGGTGATTGGTCCCCCGCTCGCCTACGCGCTGGCGATGGGTTTTGGCTTTACGGTGATGTACCTCAGCGCAGCGGTGGCTTTCGTGGTGTGCGGCGCGATGGTCTGGTTCTTTCTTCCCTCCATGCGCAAAGAGCCGAAAGTGGCGACCGGTACGCTGGAAGCCCCGCGACGCAACCGCCGCGACGCGCTGCTGTTATTCATTATCTGCACGCTGATGTGGGGAACCAACAGTCTCTATATCATTAATATGCCGCTGTTTATTATTGATGAACTGCATCTGCCGGAGAAGCTGGCCGGGATCATGATGGGTACCGCCGCGGGGCTTGAGATCCCAACCATGCTGATTGCGGGCTATTACGCAAAGCGTTTCGGTAAGCGCTTTTTGATGCGCGTCGCCGCCGTTGCCGGGCTGCTGTTTTACGTCGGTATGCTGACGGTTCATACGCCAGCCCTGCTTCTTGCTTTACAGCTGCTGAACGCCATTTATATCGGCATTCTGGCCGGTATCGGTATGCTCTATTTCCAGGATCTGATGCCGGGTCAGGCAGGTGCCGCCACTACCCTTTATACTAATACCACCCGTGTGGGCTGGATTATTGCAGGCTCACTGGCGGGCGTTGTGGCTGAAATCTGGAACTATCATACGGTGTTCTGGATTGCGCTGGTGATGTGCGTCCTGACGCTAAGCTGCCTGACGCGGATCAAAGACGTTTAAGGCGCGGTGAGCGCTTCCAGCTCAAGCAGATAAGTGATGGCCTGCTGGCGCGTACTGCCGCACATTTCGGCGGTTGGCTGGAGCCCGGAGCACACCTTCGGACGCAGGGGCGAGCCAAAGATCATGCACAGGTTTGAATCCGAAAGCTGAACGCAGCGGGTATTGGCAGGCTTGCCCTCCGGCATGCCTGGAATGGGGCTTGAGATGGACGGTGCGGTACAGCACGCGCCACAGTCGGAACGACAATCCATACATGCTCTCTGTTGGTGGCAGATGCCCGTGCAGTCGGGCATTGCGCGCACAGTAACACCTTTTATGTATTGATAGCAAAAGCCACGAATTCCGCTTGCCTGAAAGGCCGCGCGCGAGTAATTTGGCGCGATATTTTTTACCTCCCGTAAACAGGATTACTGCAATGCCAAGAGCGAACGAAATTAAGAAAGGTATGGTACTGAATTACAACGGCAAACTGCTGATTGTGAAAGATATCGACATTCAGGCACCTAGCGCCCGTGGCGCAGCAACGCTGTACAAAATGCGTTTCTCCGATGTCCGTACCGGCCTGAAAGTGGAAGAACGTTTTAAAGGCGACGACATTGTAGATACCGTGACCCTGACCCGTCGCTACGTTGATTTTTCTTATATCGACGGCAACGAATACGTGTTCATGGATAAAGAGGATTACACCCCGTATATCTTCACCAAAGATCAGATCGAAGAAGAGCTGCTGTTTATTCCTGAAGGTGGGATGCCAGACATGCAGGTGCTGACCTGGGATGGCGTGCTGCTGGCGCTGGAGCTGCCGCAGACCGTTGATCTGGAAATCGTTGAAACGGCACCGGGCATCAAAGGTGCGTCTGCAAGTGCACGTAACAAACCGGCTACCCTGACTACCGGTCTGGTCGTACAGGTGCCGGAATACCTGTCAGCGGGCGAGAAAATCCGCATCCATATCGAAGAAAAACGTTATATGGGTCGTGCTGACTGATTGTGGCTTTTGTCGGGTGGCGGCTTCGCCTTACCCGACCTACAAAAATACAAAAACCGGCTCTCAGGCCGGTTTTTTGTAGGCCCGGTAAGCGCAGCGTCACCGGGCAACAGAGCTTACAGAAGCTCAGGATACTTCGTCATCTTCAGCGCCAGCTCGATACCGCGCACTTCCGCCATCCCTTTCAGACGGCCAATCGCCGAATACCCTGGGTTCGTTTTCTTGCGCAGATCGTCCAGCATCTGGTGCCCGTGATCCGGACGGAACGGAATAGGACGTACATCTCCCGCCTGCTTACGACGGACCTCTTCAGCAAGAATGGCATCCACTACCGCAACCATGTTCACGTCGCCGCCAAGATGGGCAGCTTCATGGAAGGTTTTCGGGTTCTCTTCACGACAGGTTGCACGCAAGTGGGTGAAATGAATGCGATCGCCAAAGGTTTCAATCATCCGCACCAGATCGTTATCCGCCCGCACGCCGTAAGAGCCGGTACACATGGTAAAGCCGTTGTAGATGCTGTCTACCGTCTCTTTCAGCCACTGCATATCTTCAATGGTCGACACGATACGCGGCAGGCCAAGGATAGGGCGCGGTGGATCGTCCGGGTGAACCGCCAGCCGCACGCCAGCCTCTTCTGCCACCGGCACGATAGCGCGCAGGAAGTGCGCCATGTTTTCACGCAGCTGGTTTTTATCGATATCGCCATATTCCGCCAGGCGCGCGCGGAACTGATCGAGGGTATACCCCTCTTCCGCCCCCGGCAGGCCCGCGATGATATTGCGAACCAGCTTCTCAATGTCCGCTTCACTGGCGGCATTGAACCACGCCAGCGCCTGCTGCTGCTCTTCGGCGGTGTAGTCTGCTTCCGCTCCCGGACGCTTCAGAATGTGCAGCTCGAAAGCCGCAAAGGCGATTTGATCGAAGCGCAGCGCTTTCGAACCGTCTGCCATTTCATATTCCAGGTCCGTACGCGTCCAGTCAAGAATTGGCATAAAGTTGTAGCAGACGGTATCAATGCCGCAGGCTGCCAGGTTACGAATGCTCTGCTGATAATTCGCAATCCAGGTGTCACACTCACCGGAGTGGGTTTTGATATCTTCGTGAACCGGGATACTTTCCACAACAGACCAGGTTAACCCTTTTTCAGCCAGCTGTGCCTGACGCTTTTGAATTTCTTCCACCGGCCACACCTGGCCGTTAGGAATATGATGCAGCGCCGTGACCACACCCGTTGCGCCAGCCTGACGCACATCATCAAGAGAAACCGGATCGTTCGGCCCGTACCAACGCCAGGTTTGTTCCATTGCCCCACCCTCTCAAGTTGTTATACCAATATGTGTTACTTCGATGACGACTACCATACATGTTTAATTAAGGCGGTCAATACAGCGCGCGACATTGATTGATCAAACTCACATAACCGGGATATTTACGGCTTACCAATTTAATTTGTTGTCATATAACTTTACACTGGCATTGTTAATTAATGGTTAATCAGGTGTGTACTTCATGAAGACTATTGCCTCCACCGCGCTTCCTGCGCATGTTCAGCTGCCCCGCTACGATCGCGCGCCGTTACGCTCCCGCATCGTCCATTTCGGCTTTGGCGCGTTCCACCGGGCGCACCAGGCGTTGTTAACAAACCGGGTACTGAACGCCAAAGGAGGCGACTGGGGAATTTGTGAGATTAGCCTCTTTAGCGGCGATGTCCTCATGGGCCAGCTCCGGGCGCAAGATCATCTGTTTACCGTGCTGGAGAAAGGTGCCGAAGGCAATCAGCCCATCATTATTGGCGCAGTAAACGAGTGCCTGAACGCAAAACTCGACTCGCTGGCCGCCATTATTGAGAAGTTCTGCGAACCGCAGGTGGCAATTGTCTCCCTCACCATTACCGAAAAAGGCTACTGCATCGATCCGGCGACGGGGAAACTGGATATGCAAAACAGCCGCATCCTTCACGATCTGGAGCATCCGTCTGAGCCGCATTCCGCACCGGGTATTCTGGTCGAAGCGCTTCATCGCCGCCGCGAACGTGGCCTGCCAGCGTTTACCGTGCTCTCCTGCGACAATATTCCCGACAATGGCCACGTGGTGAAAAACGCCGTTCTCGGCATGGCCGGGAAGCGTTCCGCAGAGCTGGCGGGTTGGATTGAGACCCACGTGAGTTTCCCCGGCACCATGGTCGACCGAATTGTACCTGCCGCCACTGACGCCTCACTCGCGGAAATCACCCGGGAACTTGGCGTTGAAGATCCCTGCGCCATCAGCTGTGAACCGTTCATTCAGTGGGTGGTGGAAGATAACTTTGTCGCCGGGCGTCCGGAGTGGGAAGTTGCAGGCGTACAGATGGTTGAGGATGTTCTGCCCTGGGAACAGATGAAGTTGCGGATGCTGAACGGCAGCCACTCCTTCCTCGCTTATCTGGGCTACCTTGCCGACTACGCGCACATTAATGAATGCATGCAGGACGACAGTTTCCGCGAAGCCGCCCGCAGGCTGATGCTGAATGAGCAAGCCCCTACGCTGCGCATCACCAACGTTGATCTGACGGCCTATGCTGACAGCCTGCTTGACCGCTTTGCCAACCCGGCGCTACAGCATCGCACATGGCAAATCGCCATGGACGGCAGCCAGAAGCTGCCTCAACGCATGCTGGATGGCATCCGCATGCATCTTGAGCGTAACACCGCCTGGCCACTGCTGGCGCTGGGGGTGGCGGGCTGGATGCGCTACGTCAGCGGTACGGACGAACAGGGCAACGCCATTGACGTGCGCGATCCTCTGAGCGAAAAGTTTCAGGCCATTGTCGCGACCAGCAGCGACGCGGAACGCGTTAGCGCCCTGCTGACGCTAAATGAAATCTTTGGCGACGACCTGCCGCAAAACCCTGCCTTTGTCGAGGCGATTAGCGAGGCGTATCAGCGCCTCGTCCGCCTCGGCGCGCGCCAGGCGGTTATCGAAACGTTAAAAATTTAGCGATTATTGCGATTAAGGCGAACGGTTTTGCGCTCCGTTCGCCCTCCCTCTTCTCAATGCCCGTTTTTTTCGTCAGGATGATAGATAGTTGTTACTACATCAAAATTATTTATCGGAGCGCACGTGACCAAAACCAACCTGATCACCGGTTTTCTCGGCAGCGGTAAAACTACGTCCATTCTGCATTTGCTGGCCAATAAAGATCCGGCGGAAAAATGGGCCGTGCTGGTAAACGAATTTGGCGAAGTGGGGATCGACGGTGCGTTGCTCGCCGACAGCGGCGCGATGGTGAAAGAGATCCCGGGCGGGTGTATGTGCTGCGTGAATGGCCTGCCGATGCAGGTCGGGCTTAATACGCTGCTGCGTCAGGGCAAGCCGGACCGTCTGCTGATTGAGCCTACCGGGCTGGGTCATCCGAAGCAAATCCTTGATTTACTGACCGCCCCGGTATACGAGCCGTGGCTTGACCTGCGTGCGACGCTTTGCCTGCTCGACCCCCGCCAGCTGCTGGATGAAAAAGCGATCAATAACGACAATTTCCGCGACCAGCTCGCCTCGGCAGATATCATCGTGGCGAATAAATCCGATCGCGCGACGGCTGAGAGTCAGGCCGCGTTCGAGTCCTGGTGGCAGCAGGCTGGCGGTGGACGCCAGTATGTTCAGACGACTCAGGGAAACCTTGATGGCGCCCTGCTCGACCTTCCCCGCCTCAACCAGACGCAACTGCCTGCCAGCGCAGAGCATTCGCATAGCCACGGCGCGAAGCAAGGTCTGGCTGCACTGAGCCTGCCGGAACATCAGCGCTGGCGTCGTAACCTGAACAGCGGCCAGGGGCACCAGGCGTGCGGGTGGATCTTCGATGCCGATACGGTTTTCGACACCATTGGTATACTGGAATGGGCAAGACTGGCGCCGGTTGAGCGGGTGAAAGGGATCATGCGCACTCCGGATGGTCTGGTGCGCATTAACCGTCAGGGCGAAGATTTCTTTATAGAAACCCAGAATGTCGCGCCCCCCGACAGCCGGATAGAGTTAATTAGTGCGGTTAATACCGACTGGAATGCCCTCCAGTCAGGCCTGTTGAAGCTTCGTTTAAGTTTGGGCGGCTAACGTTGCCCCTGATTTCACACATTGCTGAAGACTATGACGACTCGACTTCCTGCTATTTTATTACTCAATGCTGCCGGTCTGGCGCTCTTTTTCTCCTGGTATATCCCGGCGAATCACGGTTTCTGGTTCCCGCTGGATTCCGGGCTTTTCCACTTCTTTAACCAGGCGCTGGCGAAGAGTGAGGCTTTCCTGTGGCTGGTGGCAATCACCAACAACCGCGCGTTTGACGGCTGTTCGCTGCTGGCAATGGGCTGTCTGATGCTCTCCTTCTGGCTGAAAGAAGATAAAACGGGTCGTCGCCGTATTCTGATTATCGGCCTGGTGATGCTGCTGACGGCCGTGATTATTAACCAGCTGGCGCAACATCTGATGCCGGTTAAACGCGCCAGTCCTTCGCTCTCTTTCCCGAATATTAATCGCGTCAGCGAACTGCTGCATATTCCAACCAAAGATGCCTCGAAGGACAGTTTCCCGGGCGACCACGGTATGATGCTGCTGATTTTCGCTGGCTTCATGCTGCGCTATTTCGGTAAAAAAGCGTTCGCCATCGCCCTGATTATTGTGGTGGTATTTGCATTTCCGCGGGTGATGATTGGCGCACACTGGCTTACGGATATCGCCGTAGGCTCACTCACGGCGGTATTGATTGGTTTACCATGGGTGCTGATAACCCCACTGAGCGATCGCTTAACAGGCATTTTTGATCGCTATCTTCCCGGAAAATTTAAACAAGTTGAAAACAAATAAATAACGAAAATTAACACCATTCATCAGGGATCGTTTTCGATCCCTGACGTACTTCTCTCCGGCGTCGTTTAACGCCGTCATCATCCCGTCATACTATTCGTGATAAAAATGAAGCAATTGCAGGGATTACCGGCAGGAATGGCGGCATTTTGAGCAATACCGCGCTGTAACTTTGTGCATCACATTTTCTTATAAAAAAACGGACTTTTTTGCTCGCAATACCCCGTGCAATCGGTTAACCTCGAACTCGTTTTGCCCCACGGAGATAATTATTTTCATGGTGAATAATTTTGTGCGTTGCGCCACATTTTTCACCATAAAGAATTGTCTCATTGTGAACAGATAATTAGTCTCGTCACGGTTGGCATTTTTATAACGATATTTTCGTTAAGGACTTCAAGGGAAAACAAACAAAATGGTCAAATCTCAACCAATTTTGAGATATATCTTGCGGGGGATCCCGGCGATTGCAGTGGCGGTACTGCTTTCGGCATGTAGTACAACGAATACCGCGAAGAATATGCATCCTGAGACGCGTGTTGTGGGAATGGAAGATTCCTCGTCACTGCAAGCCTCTCAGGATGAATTTGAAAATATGGTACGTAATCTGGACGTGAAGTCCCGCATTATGGATCAGTATGCTGACTGGAAAGGCGTGCGTTACCGTCTGGGCGGCAGCACCAAGAAAGGCATCGATTGCTCCGCGTTCGTACAGCGTACCTTCCGTGAGCAGTTTGGGTTAGACCTTCCGCGTTCTACCTATGAACAGCAGGAAATGGGCAAATCCATTTCGCGTACTAAGCTGCGCACGGGCGATTTAGTCCTGTTCAGAGCGGGTTCAACCGGTCGACACGTTGGCATCTATATCGGTAACGATCAGTTTGTCCATGCTTCCACCAGCAGTGGTGTGACGATTTCCAGCATGAACGAACCTTACTGGAAGAAGCGCTATAACGAAGCTCGCCGCGTTCTGAGCCGTAGTTAAATTTGCTGTCGTATCGTTGGTTATCCCTTGGCTGGCGATACGATAAAAAAAGCACTGCTCCGGCAGTGTTTTTTTTTGCCCGTTACACTGATAGACATCCAGCGGCATTTCAGGAATCACGACATCTATGTTTACCCGCTACTTCTCCAGCAACCGCAAGATACTGTTTCTCAGTTTCCTGACGGGGTTATTCACTGCCCTGCTTCTGGGAGCCTTACAGTTTTACTGGAGTTATCACAAGCGAGACGTCAGATTCGATACCCTCATTACCGATTTACGCGTCTACATGGAGAGCTATTTCGATGAGCTTAAAATGTCGATTGATACGCTCCAGCCACTCACGCTGAACAGCTGCGAGGAAGTGAGTGCCGCCCTGACCTCCCGGGCGGCCTTTAGCATAAATGTGCGCGCCTTTTTGCTGGTCAGGGATAAAAATGCCTACTGCTCTTCCGCCACCGGCCCGATGAACGTCCCCATGGAAGCGCTTATCCCTGAGCTGCACATCAGCAAACCGATTGATATGGCGCTCCTGCCGGGCACGCCGATGCTGCCGGATAAGCCTGCCATTGCCATCTGGTATCGCAACCCGCTGGTGAAAGACGGCGGCGTGTTTACCTCCGTTAACATCAACCTGACGCCTTACCTTCTGTATACGTCGCGACAGGATGAGTTTACCGGTATCTCCATCATCATCGGCGATTTCGCGCTATCCACTCAGTCCGGAACGCTGGTACAGGCACGTGATTTACCCGGTATCCCTGTCCGAACCGCTACGCTGAAAAATGTGCCTCTGACGATACACGTCTATGCGGACGCCTGGACGCCGGATGAAGTGCTGTACGCCCTGTTTTTCGGCCTGGTCTGCGGTATCGCGGCGGGCGTGCTGAATTTCTATATTCTCACTATCCGTCTGAATCCCGGGAAAGAGATCCTCACGGCCATCAAGCGCGACCAGTTTTACGTGGTCTATCAACCCGTCGTCGGTGCGCAGTCGCTAAAAATGACCGGGCTGGAAGTCCTGATGCGCTGGAAGCACCCGGTGATGGGCGAAATTCCGCCGGATGCCTTTATCAATTTCGCCGAAGCGCAGAAGCTGATTGTTCCGCTCACGCTGCATCTTTTTGACCTGATTATCCGCGATGCCCCTGTCCTGCAAACCCTGCTCCCGCCGGGTGCCAAGTTTGGGATCAACATCGCGCCCGGTCATCTGCATGCGGAAAGCTTTAAAGAGGATATGCGCGCGTTTGCTGCCGCCCTTCCGCCCGATCACTTCCAGATTGTGCTGGAAATCACCGAGCGTGACATGATCAACCACCGCGAGGCTAACCATCTGTTCGAATGGCTGCACGATGAAGGTTTTGAGATCGCCATCGATGATTTTGGCACCGGCCACAGCGCGCTGATCTATCTGGAACGCTTCACGATGGATTTTCTGAAAATTGACCGTGGATTCGTGAATGCCATCGGGACTGAAACCGTCACCTCGCCAGTGCTTGACGCGGTGCTGACCCTGGCAGATCGCCTGAATATGTTAACCGTTGCCGAGGGCGTCGAAACCCCGGAGCAGGCGGCATGGCTGCGCGAGCATGGCGTGAATTATCTTCAGGGCTACTGGATCGGCCGCCCGATGCCGCTGGAGCAGTTCAGGACGTGGCAACCCGACATCACGCTCGGGGAATAATTTCACAATCACGGCGCTGTCCCTTATTATTCTCCTCAACCGAGCCTGCCTGTGAACAAAGGGATCCGCCGCACTATGATTATGCGCGTTGTGTTGACGCTGTTGGCGCTGGTGAGCCTGTCGAGTCAGGCGCAAACCATCAAAGAGAGCACGGCCTTTGCCGTCATTGGCGAGCCGAAGTACGCGGTTAACTTTAACCATTACGATTACGTCAACCCCGCCGCCCCGAAAGGCGGAAACGTGACGCTTGCCGCCACCGGAACGTTTGACAACTTTAACCGCTTTGCCCTGCGCGGCGTGGCGGCAGCGCGTACCGAATCCCTCTATGACACGTTGTTCGTTACCTCCGACGACGAGCCAGGCAGCTATTATCCTCTGGTTGCCGAGAACGTGCGTTACGCCGATGATTTCAGCTGGGCAGAAATCGTGATCAATCCGCGGGCGCGTTTTCACGACGGTACGTCGGTTAGCGCCCGCGACGTGGCGTTCACCTTTCATAAATTCATGACCGAAGGCGTGCCGCAGTTTCGTCTGGTGTACAAGGGCACCACGGTCAAAGCCATCGCCCCGCTGACCGTGCGAATCGAACTCCCTGAGCCGAACAAAGAGAATATGCTGAGCCTGTTCTCTCTGCCCGTCATGCCCGAATCCTTCTGGAAAAACCATAAGCTGAGCGATCCCCTCTCTACCCCGCCGCTGGCCGGAGGGCCGTATCGCATTACCGACTGGCGCATGGGCCAGTATGTGATCTATTCCCGCGTGAAAGATTACTGGGCAGCCGCGCTGCCGGTAAACCGGGGCCGCTGGAACTTCGACACAATCCGCTACGACTACTATCTCGATGACAACGTGGCCTTCGAGGCGTTTAAGGCAGGCGCGTTTGATTTACGTATCGAGAGCAGCGCCAAAAACTGGGCTACCCGGTATATCGGAAAAAATTTCGCGAAAGGCTATATCGTTAAAGACGAACACAAAAACGAGTCCGCGCAGGACACGCGCTGGCTGGCGTTTAATATTCAGCGCCCGGTTTTTTCCGATCGTCGGGTGCGTGAAGCGATTACCCTGGCGTTTGATTTTGAATGGATGAACAAAGCGCTGTTTTACGGGGCTTACAGCCGGGCCAACAGCTACTTCCAGAATACTGAATATGCCGCCCGTGATTATCCCCACGCAGATGAACTGGTACTGCTGGCCCCGCTGAAAGCGGAGCTGCCGCCGGAAGTCTTTACCCGGGTATTTGAACCGCCCAAATCCGACGGAAACGGGTTCGACCGGGAAAACCTGCTGAAGGCCAGCAAACTGCTGGATGACGCGGGCTGGGTGCTGAAAAATCAGCAACGTGTTAATGCACAAACCGGTAAACCGCTGAGCTTCGAACTGCTGATCGCCTCCGGCGCAAACGATCAGTGGGTGCTGCCGTTCAAGAAGAACCTTGCCCGGCTTGGCGTCACCCTGAATATCCGCCAGGTCGATATGGCCCAGCTGACCAACCGCAAGCGCAGCCGCGATTACGACATGATGCAGACCCTGTGGGCCGCGCAGCCCTGGCCGAGTTCAGATCTGCAAATCGCCTGGGCATCAGGTTATATCGACTCCTCCTACAACGCCCCGGGCGTCAAGAGCCCGGTAATTGATGCGCTGATTGCAAAAATTGTTGCCGCTCAGGGCGATAAGGAAAAGCTTCTGCCGCTTGGCCGCGCGCTCGATCGGGTATTAACCTGGAACTATTACATGCTGCCGATGTGGTATATGGGCGAAGATCGCCTGGCCCGCTGGGACAAATTCTCCCTCCCTGCCGTTCGCCCTGTTTACACCCTCGGCTTTGACACCTGGTGGTATGACGTGAATAAAGCCGCAAAACTGCCCGCAGAGCGGCGTTAAGGAGTGACGATGGGCGCTTATCTTATCCGCCGACTGCTGTTAGTGATCCCGACGCTGTGGGCCATCATTACCATTAACTTTTTTATCGTCCAGATTGCTCCCGGCGGTCCGGTGGACCAGGCAATTGCGGCAATAGAGTTTGGTCATGCGGGCGGCATGCCGGGCGGCGGCGGTGAAGGAATGGGGGCCAGCCATGCCCGGACGGGAGTGGGTAACATCAGCGAAAGCCACTACCGGGGCGGTCGGGGGCTGGATCCGGAGGTGATCGCCGAGATCACCCATCGCTATGGCTTTGATAAACCGATTCATGAGCGCTATTTCAACATGCTGTGGGATTATGTCCGGTTTGATTTTGGCGATAGCCTGTTCCGCAGTGCCTCGGTGTTAACCCTGATCAAACAAAGCCTGCCGGTTTCCATCACGCTCGGGCTGTGGGGAACGCTGATTATCTATCTGGTCTCCATTCCGCTGGGGATCCGAAAAGCGGTCTACAACGGTAGCCGTTTCGATATCTGGAGCAGCACGTTCATTATTATCGGCTACGCTATCCCGGCGTTTCTGTTTGCCGTGCTGCTGATTGTCTTTTTCGCTGGCGGCAGTTATTTCGACCTCTTCCCGCTGCGCGGGCTGGTCTCCGCGGATTTCAGCACGCTGCCGTGGTATCAGAAAATCACCGATTATTTCTGGCACATTACGCTTCCGGTGCTGGCGACGGTGATTGGCGGTTTTGCGGCGCTTACGATGCTAACCAAAAACGCCTTTCTTGATGAGATCCGCAAACAGTATGTCGTCACCGCGCGCGCCAAAGGCGTTGGTGAAAAGCAGATCATGTGGAAGCACGTGTTTCGTAACGCCATGCTGCTGGTGATTGCCGGTTTTCCCGCCACGTTCATCAGTATGTTTTTTACCGGCTCGCTACTGATAGAAGTGATGTTCTCGCTCAACGGCTTAGGACTGCTGGGCTATGAGGCCACCGTCTCCCGTGATTATCCGGTGATGTTTGGCACACTCTATATTTTCACCCTGATCGGCCTGCTGCTGAATATCATCAGCGATATCAGCTATACGCTGGTCGATCCCCGTATCGATTTTGAGGGCCGCTGATGTCGCGTTTAAGCCCCGTCAACCAGGCCCGCTGGGCGCGCTTTCGCCACAACCGTCGCGGCTACTGGTCGCTGTGGATCTTCGCCGTCCTGTTCGCCTTAAGTATGTGTTCGGAACTGATTGCCAACGATAAACCCCTGCTGGTGCATTTCAAAGACCGCTGGTATGTGCCGGTGCTGACCACCTACAGCGAAAGCGATTTTGGCGGCCCGTTTGCGACGCCAGCCGAGTATCAGGACCCCTGGTTACGTGAACAAATAGCGCAGCACGGCTGGGCTATCTGGGCACCGATTCGTTTTGGCGCGAACAGCATTAACTTCGCCACGTCCACCCCTTTCCCTTCGCCGCCTTCCGCGCAAAACTGGCTGGGCACGGACGCTAACGGCGGCGATGTGCTGGCGCGCATCCTCTATGGCACCCGCATCTCGCTCCTGTTTGGGCTAATGCTGACGCTCTTTAGCAGCGTGATGGGCGTTGTGGCGGGCGCCGTGCAGGGCTATTACGGCGGTAAAATAGATTTATGGGGACAGCGCGTGATCGAAGTCTGGTCCGGCATGCCGACGCTGTTTCTGATTATCCTGCTGTCCAGCGTGGTACAGCCTGGCTTCTGGTGGCTGCTCGGGATCACCGTTCTGTTCGGCTGGATGGCGCTGGTCGGCGTGGTGCGCGCGGAGTTTCTGCGTACGCGGAATTACGACTATATTCGCGCCGCGCAAGCGTTAGGCGTGAGCGATCGCGCAATCATCTTCCGCCACATGCTTCCCAATGCGGTGGTGGCGACCCTCACCTTCCTGCCGTTTATTTTGTGCAGCTCCATCACGACCCTGACCTCGCTCGATTTTCTCGGCTTCGGCTTACCGTTGGGTTCACCGTCCCTCGGCGAACTGCTGTTGCAGGGTAAAAATAACCTTCAGGCCCCCTGGCTGGGCATCGCCGCTTTCCTCTCCGTGGCGGTGCTGCTTTCCCTGCTGATTTTTATTGGCGAAGCCGTGCGCGATGCCTTCGATCCCAACAAGGCGGTATGACATGACCAGGCCTCTTCTGAGTATTGAAAATCTGTCGATTGCGTTTTCAACGCAGGGCGAATCACGCACGGTGGTGTCGGATTTATCGTTGCAGATCGCACGCGGCGAGACGCTGGCGCTGGTCGGGGAATCTGGCTCCGGTAAGAGCGTCTCGGCGCTTTCAGTGCTGCGCCTGCTCCCCTCCCCGCCGGTCAGCTATCCGCAGGGGGATATTCTGTTCCATGGACAATCGCTGCTGAACGCTGACGAGCCAACCCTGCGCGGCATTCGTGGCAATAAAATCGCCATGATTTTCCAGGAGCCGATGGTGTCGCTCAACCCCTTGCACACGCTGGAAAAACAGCTCTATGAGGTGCTGTCACTTCATCGGGGAATGCGTAAAGAGGCGGCTCGGGGTGAAATTCTCGACTGCCTTGAACGCACCGGCATTCGTAATGCGGCGAAACGGCTGAACGATTATCCGCATCAGCTCTCCGGCGGCGAGCGCCAGCGCGTGATGATCGCGATGGCCCTGCTGACGCGCCCCGAACTGCTGATTGCCGATGAACCCACCACCGCGCTGGACGTCACGGTGCAGGCGCAAATTCTGCAACTGCTGCGCGAACTGCGCGACGAGCTGAACATGAGCCTGCTGTTTATTACGCACAACCTGAGCATCGTGAGAAAGCTTGCTGACACGGTGGCCGTGATGCAAAACGGCCGCTGTGTGGAACAGAACAGAGCATCCTCCCTGCTGAGCGCGCCTCAGCACCCGTACACACAGCGCCTGCTCGACAGCGAACCCTCTGGCGACCCGGTTCCGCTTAACGCTGACAGCGCGCCGTTGCTGAGGGTTGAGGGACTGTCGGTATCATTCCCGATCCGCAAAGGCATTTTGCGTCGCGTGGTCGATCACAATCATGTACTGAAAGACATGCGCTTCTCTCTGCGTCCGGGCGAATCGCTTGGGCTTGTGGGCGAATCCGGCTCGGGCAAAAGCACCACCGGCCTGGCGCTGCTGCGCCTGATCACCTCCCAGGGAAGCATTGTCTTTGACGGCATGCCGCTGCAAAACCTGAATCGCCGGATGATGCTTCCCGTGCGCCCGCGGATGCAGGTGGTTTTTCAGGATCCGAACTCTTCGCTTAACCCGCGTCTGAGCGTATTGCAGATTATTGAAGAGGGCTTGCGCGTCCACCAGCCAACCATGACGGCGCAACAGCGTGAAACCGAGGTGAAGCGGGTGATGGCGGAAGTGGGTTTAGATCCTGAGACCCGACACCGGTATCCGGCTGAGTTTTCCGGCGGACAGCGCCAGCGTATAGCGATTGCCCGCGCGCTGATCCTGAAACCGGAGCTGATCGTGCTGGACGAGCCAACGTCCTCGCTGGACCGCACCGTGCAGGCGCAAATTCTGGCGTTGCTGAAGGGGTTACAGGAGAAGCATCGGCTGGCCTACATCTTTATCAGCCACGATTTACAGGTGGTGCGTGCGCTTTGCCATCAGGTGGTGGTCTTGCGGCAGGGAGAGGTCGTTGAGCAGGGAGAGTGCCAGCGCGTATTCACCGCGCCGACGCAGGATTACACGCGCCAGCTATTATCCGCTGACTAGCACTCAGAAAGGATATTGACCGGAGAATGGCTCGGCAATCGCCACGCCGAAGTTTTTCAGACGACAGGTGGCGGCAAACTCATCCTGGCTGTTAACAAACAGACACGGCTCACCTTCGCATTCCAGCACAGAGCTGTCCACTTCGATGTCCGTCAGCGCCTGGCTGAGACGCTCCATAACCGGCCACGCATTTTCATCGCTCGGACTGAGCAGCTTAAGCGCCACCAGACAATTATCCTCCCCGGCAACGCTTTGCGGAATCGGTTCAACTTTCGAACCTGCAAAACCCGTCGACCAGCGATAGCTCTGGGGCAAGCGATGGACAATGGAGAGTTGTAATGTATTCACGTTCAGATCCCCGGAAGCAAATTTACTTCACAATTTATTTACATTTATAGTAACACATCATCGCCAACCTGCACTGTTTAGCGGATTTTATAGGCGTTGCAGGCTCGCGTCGGCGCTATATGTACCCGTTTCTGCGATCTAACTCAACCTTTTTAAATACAATGATGTGACTTTTTACATAAATAGATTTTACATAAAAGAAACAAACACAGGGTAAACGAACGGAGGGTTGGTTGATATGGGTCAACAAAAAGGCCCGTCCCGGGCCTTAAGTGTTCACTTTTGCGCCGTCTTTCGCGGTCGGCTGGCGTAAAGATAGAAGAGGATTGAGCAGGTCGCGCAAAGGGCGATCGCCCACAGCATCGGCCAGGCGGTATTGAACGCCGCCATTGAGAGCAGCGCCCCGACAATCGCGCCAATCCCGAAACGGAACGTTCCTGCCAGCGACGAGGCGGTGCCCGCCATATGCGGGAATTCGTCAAGGATCACCGCCATCGCGTTGGACGAGACCATCGACACGCATCCGACAAACGCCGCCACGCCCACCACCAGCGCCCAGAAACCGACGCCCAGCAACGCGCTCAATACCAGCCAGATCGCCATCACGAACTGGATCCACAGCCCGGCGCGGAACATATTTAGCGCCCCAACCCGCCGGACAAAGCGGCTGTTAATAATGGTCATCACAAACAGGAACACAATATTCAGCGCGAAGTAGTAACCAAAGTGCTGAGGTGACACATGGTTCAGTTCGATGTACACAAACGGTCCCGCGCTCAGGAACGAGAACATTCCGGCAAAGCTGAAGCCGCTGGCGAGCATATAGCTCAGTACACGCTTATGGCGAAACAGCGAGGCAAAGTTGCCAAGCGTGGTGCGAACATGGAACTTCTGACGGCGCTCAACGGGCAGCGTTTCATCGATAAAGACGAAAATCATCACCGAGGCCAGCAGTGCGGCAATCGCCAGGATCCAGAAAATCGCATGCCAGCTGAACCACACCAGGACCGCCCCGCCCACCATGGGGGCGACCAGCGGCGCAATTGTCGTGACCAGCATGACGAACGACATCATGCGTGAGAACTCTTCCTTCGGGTAGACGTCGCGCATCAGCGCGTTAATCACCACGCTTGCCGCAGCCGCCGCCAGGCCATGGAAGAAACGCATCACGATCAGCTGATCGATACTCTGCGCCAGCGCGCAGGCCACCGCCGCCGCGGCAAATATCAGTGTGCCGCCCAGAATTACCGGTTTACGCCCCAGGCTGTCGGCCATTGGGCCATAAAAAAGCTGACCGAGGGCAAAACCAAGAATGTAGGTGCTGAGCGTCATCTGTGCGCTGCCTGCCGGTACGCCAAACTGCGCGGAAATTACCGGCAGCGCGGGCAGATACATATCGATAGACAGCGGCATCAGCATGGCCAACAGGCCAAGGATAAACACAATTTTTAACGACGAGTGTGGCCTGGTGGTCACAGGGTTCTCCTGAATTTAACGTGAAGGCAGCCCGACGCTGGCAATCTCTTCTTCCGTCAGCGGGCGATATTCCCCTGGCGCCAGGTCTGGATCGAGTTCAATCGCGCCGATACGTTCACGATGCAGCCCCACAACGTGGTTGCCTACGGCGGCAAACATTCGTTTCACCTGGTGGTAGCGGCCTTCACTGATGGTCAGACGGACATCCGTTGGGGTGAGGATTTCCAGCACCGCCGGTTTGGTCAGATCTTTCTCATTATGCAGTTGAACGCCTTTCGCGAATTGCTCTGCCGTGTCATCCGAGACTGGAGACTCAAGCGTCACCCGATAGGTTTTCTCGCAGTGATGGCGCGGGGAGGTGATGCGGTGCGACCACTGGCCATCATCGGTCATCAGCACCAGGCCGGTGGTATCAATATCCAGTCGCCCTGCCGCATGCAGCTTGTGCGCCACAGGTTCATCAAGAAAATAGAGCACCGTCGGGTGATCCGGATCGTCCGTTGAACAGACGTAACCTTCCGGTTTGTTGAGCATGAAGTAGCGCGGGCCGTTCTGCTGGGTCAGCGGGTTGCCGTCATACTCCACCTGGTGGTCAGGCTGGAGTTTAAAAGCGCTGTCTTTCACAATGTCGCCGTCCACGGTTACGCGGCTGGCGCGAATTTCACGCCCGGCAATAGCGCGGCTTACGCCGAGTTGCTGAGCGATAAACTTATCAAGTCGCATGAAATCTTTTTAGCCTTAATGGTGCTGGAAGTCGGACTACGCGTCCGAAAAAGAAGCAGTCAGAAACAGTTCAGTATAATGGTCTGGTTGCGCCACTCAAGGGAAAAAGTTTCGTGGCATACTATGTGCGAGTTAACTGAATAGAGAAGCCATGACGTTCACATTACGCCCCTATCAGCAGGAAGCCGTTGATGCCACCCTCGCCTGGTTTCGCAAGCATCGGGAACCTGCCGCCATCGTGCTCCCGACCGGAGCCGGTAAAAGCCTGGTGATTGCCGAACTGGCGCGTCTGGCGCGCGGGCGTGTGCTGGTGCTGGCGCACGTCAAAGAGCTGGTGGCGCAAAACCACGCCAAATATTGCGCGCTCGGCCTGGAGGCCGATATTTTTGCCGCCGGGCTGAAGCGCAAAGAGAGCCACGGAAAAGTGGTGTTTGGCAGCGTACAGTCCGTTGCGCGCAACCTGGAACGGTTTCACAGCGAGTTTTCCCTGCTAATTGTCGATGAGTGTCATCGCATCAGCGATGACGACGACAGCCAGTATCAGCAAATCCTCACTCACCTGAAAGAGGTGAATCCTCACTTACGGCTGCTTGGCCTTACCGCCACGCCGTTTCGTCTGGGCAAGGGCTGGATTTATCAGTTCCATTATCACGGCATGGTGCGTGGCGATGAAAAGGCCCTGTTCCGCGACTGTATCTATGAGCTTCCGCTGCGCTACATGATCAAGCACGGCTACCTGACGCCGCCGGAGCGGCTGGATATGCCGGTCGTGCAGTACGATTTCAGCCGCTTACAGGCGCAGAGCAACGGGTTGTTCAGCGAGGCGGATCTTAACCATGAGCTGAAAAAACAGAAGCGGATCACGCCGCATATCATCAGCCAGATTGAAGAGTTCTCGCAAACGCGCAAAGGGGTGATGATTTTTGCTGCCACCGTCGAACACGCGCGCGAAATCACCGGGCTGCTGCCCGCCGACGACGCGGCGCTGATCACCGGCGAAACGCCCGGGCCGGAGCGCGACCGGTTAATCGAGGCGTTTAAAGCGCAGCAGTTCCGCTATCTGGTGAACGTGTCGGTATTAACCACCGGGTTTGACGCCCCGCACGTCGACCTGATTGCGATTCTGCGCCCGACCGAATCCGTCAGCCTGTATCAGCAAATTGTCGGGCGCGGACTGCGCCTGGCACCGGGTAAAACCGACTGCCTGATCCTTGATTACGCCGGTAACCCGCACGATCTCTACTCGCCGGAGGTGGGCGCGCCAAAAGGCAAAAGCGACAACGTGCCGGTACAGGTGTTTTGCCCGGCCTGCGGGTTTGCCAACACTTTCTGGGGCAAAACCACCGCCGACGGCACGCTGATTGAACACTTTGGCCGCCGCTGTCAGGGCTGGTTTGAAGACGATGAAGGCCATCGCGAACAGTGTGACTTCCGTTTCCGCTTTAAAAACTGCCCACAGTGCAACGCCGAGAACGACATTGCCGCCCGCCGCTGTCGGGAGTGCGACACGGTGCTGGTCGACCCGGACGACATGCTGAAAGCGGCGCTGAAGCTGAAAGATGCGCTGGTGCTGCGCTGTTCCGGCATGGCCTTACAGCCCGGCGCGGATGAAAAAGGCGAGTGGCTAAAAATTACCTATTACGACGAGGACGGCGCAGACGTCAGCGAGCGGTTCAGGGTTCAGACACCCGCCCAGCGCACCGCGTTCGAGCAGCTCTTTATCCGCCCGCATACCCGCACGCCAGGCGTGCCGCTGCGCTGGATAACCGTAGCCGATATCGTGCGCCAGCAGGCGTTGCTGCGCCATCCTGATTTTGTTGTCGCCCGTAAAAAAGGTCAGTTCTGGCAGGTGCGGGAGAAGGTCTTTGACTATGAAGGGCGCTTTCGCCGGGCAAACGAATTGCGCGGTTAACGGGACTTTTCGTTGATGCGCGAGTCATTTGAGTATAAAATGCCGCCCGCTTCACATCCGTGAGGCAGAACACTCACCTGCTGCTGGGTCGCCTGTAGTAGGGTTTTAAATACAGAGAGAAATCAATGTTCACTATCGAAGCAGAAGTACGTAACGTGCAGGGTAAGGGTGCGAGCCGCCGCCTGCGTACCGCAAACAAGTTCCCGGCTATCGTTTACGGTGGCGAAGCTGCTCCAGTTGCTATTGAACTGGATCACGACAAAGTATGGAACATGCAGACCAAAGCTGAATTCTACAGCGAAGTTCTGACCATCGTTGTTGGCGGTAAAGAAGAAAAAGTGAAAGTTCAGGCTGTTCAGCGTCACGCGTTCAAGCCAAAACTGACTCACATCGACTTCGTTCGCGCGTAATCGCAAACCTGTCGAGAAAAACCCCGCTTATGCGGGGTTTTTTTATGGCTGTTACTTACCGCCTGAAGTGCGACGCTGAAGCTGATCGCGCAGATTTGGCGGCGTACCTTTAATGGTCAACGTGTCGGTCGCCGGATCCCAGAAGATACGTTCCCCGAGCAGCATGGCATCAAAGTTAATGGTTAACCCACCGCCGCTACCGGCAAATTTCGTCAACTGACGCAGCGTACTGCGATCCGCCGGGAAGCTCTCTTCCAGCTCATAGCCTTTTTCCGCAGTAAAGTCCTGGAAGCTGACTTCGCTCACGCCTGCCAGCTCTTTGGACAGTGACTCCAGCTCAATCTCTTCTCCAGCCTGTAACTGCTCGTTGCAGTAGCTGTAAACCTGCTGACGCACGGTCTGACGCTCAGATTTATCAAGCTGCGCCTCAGCCGTAAAGTCATCCACCGCCTGGAGGAGACCTTTGTTCTGCGCTTTGGCGTTCAGCCCTTCGCTGGCGCCGAGGAAGTCCATAAAGAAATCCGCCACTTTGCGGCCCACGCGGCCTTTGAGGAAGGTCAGGTAGCGCGTCGATTCCGGGTTGGTTTCCCATTCGGTTAAATCGATACGCGCCACAATATCCGCATGGTTGATATCCAGATAGTGCGTTGAGCTGATGTCCAGCTGCTCGTTCACGCGCATGCTGCTTAAGTTATTCAGCACGGTGACCAGCAGATACTCTACCGCCAGATAGCGGTAGTGGCAGAACAGGACGATACCGCCATCGGCGAAGGGATATTTCGCCAGTTCGTCACGCAGACGGCCCGTCGCGGCGCGGCTGAATGCCAGGAAATCCTCTTCACCCTGACGTTGCAGGCGCAGGCTATCCGCCAGTTCGCTCTCTTCGCTGAACAAGCCATAGGCTTTATTTTTCGCGCTGTAGACGCGATGCAACTCCGCCATCATCTCGACAACGGTAGGCGTTGGTTCCAGTAACGAATCGCGCAGCACCACTTCAAGGGTTTGCTCATCACGCTTGATAAGCTGGTGCAAGGCAATCTGGTTGATTTCCAGACTCATGATAAACTCTCCTTTTAGACCGGGCGGTATTCAACCACCACCAACGCATGTGTGCAACAGAAGATAAAAAAGGGGAAAAAAAGCTGTTGCTACGGTAATATGTCGCCCTTCTCTCAACAAACTGATTTTGATTTATGCCACAACATTCCCGCTACAGTGACGAACACGTTGAACAACTGCTCAGTGAGCTGGTCAACGTACTGGAAAAACATAAAACGCCAACCGATCTCTCCCTGATGGTTTTGGGAAATATGGTTACCAACCTGATCAATACCAGCGTTGCTCCGGCTCAGCGTCAGGCGATCGCCAAATCTTTCGCCCAGGCTTTGCAGTCCTCCGTTAGCGACGACCAGGCACACTAAGGGAAACGAACAACAGTTTATGGTGACGAATCGTCAGCGCTACCGTGAAAAAGTCTCCCAGATGGTCAGCTGGGGGCACTGGTTTGCCCTGTTCAACATTTTGTTGGCGATGGTGCTCGGCTGCCGTTATCTGTTTGTGGCGGACTGGCCAACCACGTTAACCGGGCGTGTCTACTCGTGGATGAGCCTTGTTGGTCACTTTAGCTTTCTGGTCTTCGCCACCTATCTGCTGATCCTGTTCCCTCTGACGTTTATCGTCATGTCGCAGCGGCTGATGCGCTTCCTGTCCGCTATCCTTGCGACGGCGGGCATGACGCTGTTGCTTATCGACAGCGAAGTCTTTACCCGTTTCCACCTGCACCTGAATCCTGTCGTCTGGGAGCTGGTGATTAACCCGGATCAAAACGAGACCGCGCGCGACTGGCAGCTGATGTTTATCAGCGTGCCGATTATCCTGCTGATCGAAATGTTGTTCGCCACGTGGAGCTGGCAGAAGCTCCGCAGTCTGACCCGACGCCGCCATTATGCGAAGCCCGTCGCGGCGCTCTTTTTCGCCTCATTTATCGGTTCGCACCTGATGTATATCTGGGCAGATGCGAACTTCTACCGTCCGATTACCATGCAGCGCGCGAACCTGCCGCTCTCCTATCCGATGACGGCGCGTCGTTTCCTTGAGAAACATGGCCTGCTGGATGCGCAGGAGTATCAGCGTCGTCTGGTCGAACAGGGTAATCCGGAAGCGGTCAGCGTGCAGTATCCTCTGAGCGATCTGAAATATCGCGACATGGGCCGCGGTCAGAACGTACTGCTGATTACCGTCGATGGCCTGAACTATTCTCGCTATGAGAAGCAGATGCCAGCGCTGGCGGAATTCGCTGAAAACAATATCGTATTCACTCAGCATATGAGTTCCGGTAATTCGACCGACGCAGGTATTTTCGGCCTGTTCTACGGCATTTCACCGAGCTATATGGACGGCGTGCTGTCGGCCCGTATTCCGGCGGCATTAATTACCGGGCTTAATCAGCAGGGCTACCAGCTGGGGCTGTTTGCCTCTGATGGTTTTAACAGTTCGTTGTACCGCCAGGCGCTGCTGTCTGATTTCTCACTGCCTGCCGCGCAGAGCCAGTCTGACGACCAGACCGCTGATCAGTGGATAAACTGGCTGAAACGCTATGCGCAGGAAGATAACCGCTGGTTCTCCTGGGTTGCGTTTAATGGCACAACGCTTGATGACAGCAATCAAAAAGGCTTCGCGCGCCGCTACAGCCGTGCGGCGGGTGATGTTGATGCGCAGATCGGCCGCGTGCTGACCGCCCTGCGCGACGCAGGCAAGCTGGAGAATACGGTCGTCATTATCACGGCGGGGCACGGCGTGCCGCTGGGAGACGAGACAAAGAGTATGGACTGGTCGCGTCCGAACCTGCATGTCCCGCTGGTGATCCACTGGCCAGGCACTCCCGCGCAGCGCATCAACATGCTCACCGACCATAAAGACGTCATGACCACGTTAATGCAACGGCTGCTGCACGTCAGCACACCGGCAATTGAGTACTCGCAGGGACAAGACCTCTTTAGCGCCACGCGGCGTCATAACTGGGTCACGGCTGCTGGCGGAAACACGCTGGTGGTGACCACGCCGACGTTGTCCCTGGTGCTGAACAGCAACGGCAATTATCAGACGTACAACCTCGAAGGCGAGAAGCTGAAAGACCAGAAACCACAGCTCAGCTTGCTGTTGCAGGTGCTGACAGACGAGAAGCGCTTTATCGCTAACTGATTATTTATGAATCAGTTAGCGTTGCTTCCCTCTTGCAATCAAAAAGGAATCGAGTAGTATTCCTTTTATGCGTCGGCACGTAGCGCAGCCTGGTAGCGCACCGTCATGGGGTGTCGGGGGTCGGAGGTTCAAATCCTCTCGTGCCGACCAAAACTACACAAAAAAACCAGCCGCTTATGGCTGGTTTTTTATTGCCTGTACTTACATCCAGAACGCTTAGTGCTTCTCACGCCCACCGAGAAAGAAAATCCCCAGCGGAATCGCAAGCAGCACGGTGAACACCAGGCTGTAAACAAAGATCATCGCCGATTGCAGGACAAACATACTGGTTGTCCACGCAGAGAGCGGAATGTTGTACTGTTCGATCACACCGACAATGGTTGCTCGCCCCACGCATGCAGCCGCAATCATAAACACAACCAGTAACGCCAGCAGGAACTTGCGGCCTTCAGGTGTCTTCAGTTTTTCCCGTACCATCTCTCCTCCCTTTACAGATGAATAACAATCATTAACGCGTAAAATAACACGATCGCCGCACCGACTCCACAACAGCATTAAACACCAATAAAAGAACATAAAAGCAGTGCATTACTCCATTTAAATTGAAAATGTGAGTAAATTGCGCCAACCATTCACCTACATTATGTTAGTGTTACCGGGATCGTTTTAACATAAAGGAATGACAATGAAAAACGCCCCTAAATTTGCCATTGCACTTCTCGCCGCCGCGTGCGTCAGCACCAGCGCTTTCGCCAGTGATGCCCAAAAAGCACAGCCGCTGGAAAAAGTCGCTCCGTATCCGCAAGCGAAAAAAGGTATGAAGCGTCAGGTGATCCAGCTGCCGGTTCAGCAGGACGAAGCGAATTACAAAGTGGAACTGTTAATTGGCAAAACGCTGGAAGTGGACTGTAACCAGCATCGTCTGGGCGGCCAGCTGGAAAGCAAAACGCTGGAAGGCTGGGGTTATGACTATTATGTCTTCGACAAAGTCACGTCGCCGGTCTCCACCATGATGGCGTGCCCGGACGGCAAGAAAGAGAAGAAATTTGTGACAGCGTATCTGGGTGATAACAGTCTGCTGCGCTACAACAGCAAGTTACCGATCGTGATCTATACGCCGGAAAACGTAGAGGTGAAGTATCGCGTGTGGAAGGCAGAAGAGAACGTCGGACAAGCGGTAGTACGTTAAAAATAAGTCGGGTGGCAGCTTCGCCTTACCCGACCTACAAAACAACACCGAACGTAGGCCGGGTAAGCGTCAGTGCCACCCGGCTTTTTTACACTACAGCGCGATATCCGCAACCGGCTTGCTTTCCGCCTGAGGCTTCAGCTCTGCCTTTGGCGCAGCATCTGCGGCCTGCGGTTTGACGTATTGCAGTTGCAGAACGCGGCTGGTGTATTCCAGCTCCTGTTCCGTGGCTTCAACGTTACCGTTCAGCTTCGTACCGTAGGAGGGAATAATGGTTTTCAGCTTCGCCTGCCATTCCGGGCTGGATACTTTGTCCTTAAACACTTTTTCCATCAGGTGCAGCATGATTGGCGCAGCGGTAGACGCTCCCGGAGATGCCCCCAGCAGCGCGGCAATGGTGCCATCCTTATCGCTTACCACTTCGGTACCCAGACGCAGCACGCCACCCTCTTTCGGATCGCGTTTGATGATCTGCACGCGCTGACCCGCCTGCCACAGACGCCAGTCTTCTTTCTTCGCCTGCGGATAGTACTCTTTCAGCGCCTCGAAGCGTTCTTCATCAGAAAGCATGACCTGGCTAATCAGGTATTTCACCAGATCGAAGTTATCCAGCCCCACGTCCATCATGGGTTTGACGTTCGACGTCGTGGTCGCACTCAGCAGATCCCACAGGGAACCGTTTTTCAGGAATTTGGTGGAGAATGTGGCGAACGGCCCGAACAGCACCACGCGCTTACCGTCCAGCATGCGGGTGTCGATATGCGGAACGGACATCGGTGGTGCGCCCACAGAGGCCTGACCGTACACTTTAGCCAGATGACGGTTAACCACGTCCGGGTTTTCCGACACCAGGAACTGGCCGCCAACCGGGAAGCCCGCGTAGTCGTCCGCTTCCGGAATACCGGACTCCTGCAACAGTTTCAGCGCCGCGCCGCCCGCACCGATAAACACGAACTTCGCCTTAATCACATGCTCGGCTTCGTTGTTTTTCAGATCGGCAACGGTCACGCTCCAGCTGTTATCCGCGTTGCGCTTGAAACCACGCACTTCGGAACTGAGTTGCAGGTTAAAGTTCTCTTTTTTCTTCAGAGAGGCCACCAGCTGACGGGTAATCTCACCGTAGTTAACGTCAGTGCCAATTTCAGTGCGGGTCGCCGCTACTTTCTGGTTCGGATCGCGGCCTTCCATGACCAGC
Source organism: Enterobacter cloacae complex sp. IR5418 (assembly GCF_049238105.1). Classification (NCBI taxonomy): domain Bacteria; kingdom Pseudomonadati; phylum Pseudomonadota; class Gammaproteobacteria; order Enterobacterales; family Enterobacteriaceae; genus Enterobacter; species Enterobacter cloacae complex sp. IR5418. Next base: position 50,769 of record NZ_JBMKHS010000001.1, read on the forward strand.
GGTGCCCACTCTTTGATTTGAGCGTGATCTTCAGAATATTTCATCCCGCGGAAAAGCGTGCTCTGTTGCAGGGCAGCGTAGCGCGCGCGCAGGAAGTTGACGTTTTGATCGCCCCACACAAAGCTCATGTGCGGGACGGTGTTGATGAAGGAGTGCGGATTGTGCAACACACCGCTGTTCACCTGGTGAGACCAGAACTGACGTGAGATCTGGAACGCTTCGTTGATCTCTACCGCCTTCTCGATACTAATGGAACCGTCCTTCTTCTGCGGCGTATAGTTCAGTTCCATGAGTGCCGAGTGCCCCGTCCCGGCGTTATTCCAGCCGTTAGAGCTTTCCTGTGCCACGCCATCAAGGCGCTCGACCATGGTCATGGACCAGTTCGGCTCTAATTCCTGAAGATACGTTCCCAGCGTGGCGCTCATGATGCCGCCACCAATTAAAAGGACATCCGTTTCCTGCTCTTTTGGTGCGTCAGCTTTCGCCGCCAGCGAGACGGCGTTCAGCCCCACGGCCAGAGAAAAGAGCACGGCAGTCATTTTTTTCATCATTTATGCCTTAGTTGAATAGTGCTTGATGCGTGGAAATTACAGGTGAAACACGCTGCGGGGGCACGGTAACAACTTTTAAATAGTGTTTAAAGGTTACGAAATTATTGTAATTGTGAAATTTAATGATGGATTGTTTGTATGGTTTTGGCAGACAGGCTGGCACCCGGCGATTTTCCTGGCTATGATGCTGCACTTTGTGATCGCGCGCACGGAAGCTTGCCCCTACTAGCGAATTGTTATGTCATTACCCCACTCGTCTGTACCCCATGAAGGCCATGTCGCCACTGTTTTACGTTCGCCTGAACGTCTGATGCGCGAAACGCTGGCTGGCGTGATTACCGCGCTGGCGCTGATCCCGGAAGTCATTTCTTTCTCCGTAGTCGCGGGCGTAGATCCTAAAGTAAGCCTTATCGCCTCGGTGGTGCTCTGTTTTGCCCTTTCCCTGCTCGGCGGACGTCCGGCGATGGTAACGGCGGCGGCAGGTTCCGTCGCGCTGGTTATCGGCCCGATGGTTCATCAGCACGGCGTGCAGTACATTCTGCCCGCGGTGGTGATGGCCGGGGTGATTCAGATCCTGTTCGGCGCGCTGGGCATGGCGCGGCTGATGCGCTTTATCCCCCAGTCGGTGATGACCGGGTTTGTTAACGCCCTTGGTATTTTGATTTTCTTTGCCCAGGTGCCCCATTTCTGGAGCCGAAGCCCGCTGATTGTCGGCCTGTTCGTGCTGACGCTGCTGATTGTGCTGTGGGTGCCACGCTATATCAAAAGCGTGCCCTCCCCGCTGATTGCCATTGTGCTGCTGACGCTGTTCACCGTCACCAGCGGACAAATCCTGCCAACGGTAGGGGATGAAGGCTCCATGAGCGGCGGTTTGCCTGGATTTACGCAGCTGCTGGTGCCGCTCAATCTGGACACCCTGAGCATCATCTGGCCGTGCGCGCTGAGTATCGCGTTTGTGGGCCTGCTGGAATCGTTGTTGACGGCGAAGCTGGTGGACGAACTGACCGTAACCCCCTCCAGTAAGCGCCGCGAGAGCATCGGGCTGGGCGTGGGAAATATCATGGCCGGGTTCTACGGGGGCATTGCGGGATGCGCGATGATTGGGCAGACCATCGTGAACGTGGAGATGGGGAAAGGCAGAAGCCGTATCTCCACGCTCGCGGCAGGCATTGTGCTGCTGGTGCTGGTCACGGCGCTCAGCGAGGTGATGGCCAAAATCCCGATGGCGGTGCTGGCGGGTATTATGGCCATTGTGGCTATCAAAACCTTTAGCTGGCATAGCGTTCAGCCTGGAACGCTGAAAAACGCGCCGGTGGCTGAAACCGTCGTGATGCTGGTGACGGTGGTGGCAACGGTTTCCACCGGCAACCTGGCGATAGGCGTACTGGGCGGGATTGTGATGATGTTCATTCTCCCGGCCCGTCTTAAGCAAAAGGCGCTGGCTACAGAAGAAAAATCGTCGCCAGTCCAAGAAAAATAAAGAAGCCGCCGGTATCGGTAATGGCGGTGATCATCACGCTCGACCCCACCGCGGGGTCGCGCCCCAGCCGGGTCATCGTCAACGGGATAATCACGCCCATCATCGCCGCCACCAGCAGGTTCAGCACCATCGCCAGCATCATGACCCCACCCAGCGCCATATCGTCGTACAGCCACCAGGTAATGCCGCCCATGATGCCGCCCCAGACCAGGCCGTTAATCAGCGCGACGCCCATCTCCCTGAAAATCAGCCACGAAAAATTACCCGGCTGAATGTTTTCCAGCGCCAGGGCGCGAACGATCATGGTGATCGTCTGGTTACCGGTGTTCCCGCCGATCCCCGCCACAATCGGCATCAGCGACGCCAGGGCCACCAGCTGGGAAATGGTATGTTCGAAGCCGTCGATGACGCGGGACGCCACGAACGCGGTGCACAGGTTGATGGCGAGCCACGCCCAGCGCGTTTTCACCGCCTTGCCAACGGAAGCGTGAACGTCATCTTCGGCGCTGATCCCCCCCAGGGCACGCAGGTCGTTATCGGTCTCTTCATAGACCACGTCAACGATCTCATCGATGGTCAGACGCCCCATCAGCTTGCCCACCGAATCCACCACCGCCGCGCTCACCAGGTCATCACGTTCGAAGGTACGCGCCGCTTTTTCGGCATCGTCTTCCGGCGAGAAGACCATCGGTTCGGTTTCCATGACCTCACTCACCCGCTGCTGGGTGCTGTTCAGCAGGATCGTTTTCAGCTCCAGCTCCCCGAGCAGGGTTTTATCCCGCGAGGTGACAAACAGTTTGTCGGTGTTGTCCGGCATGCTGCCCAGCCGACGAAGATAGCGCTGCACCGTACCCAGGGTGATATCCGGACGGACGGTGATGACGCCAAACTCCATGATCGCGCCGACGCTGTTTTTCTCGTAGTGCATCACCTGACGCACGCGCGCCCGCTCTTCGGCTGGCAGGGAAGCCAGCAGGCGTCCGGTCAGGTTGCGCGGAAGATGTTGTACAAGGTAAATCTGCTCATCAATATCCAGCGTTTGCAGGGCGTCGAGGATGTCCCGGTCGCTCATCTCATCGATAAGGTCATCCCAGACGTTTTCCGAGGCTTCAAGCAGCACCTGGCCGCGCTCGTGATCCTGCACCAGTCGCCACAGGGCGTGGCGCTCCTCGGAAGGCAGTGCCTCAAGGGTATCCGCCAGATCCGGCGGCGGTAAATGTGCAACCAGCGCACCTACCTCAGCAATATCGTCGGCCAACGTGCCGACATCATATTGCTCAGCCAGGGTCAGCTTACCCAATAACGTTGACGTCACCGCTTTATCGGTCGTCAGGAGCCAGATGAGGCGGGCACGCTCCTGGTCACGCTGCCTGGCGCTGTTTTTCTTTAATACCGACATTAATCATAAATCCATGAAATAAGTTGGCTTTAAGCATAGCGCGGAGATATGTAAATAAGAATAAACGGTGGGGCGGGATGGAGAAAAAATCGCCACTACGGCCACGATCTATCCCCTCTCCCTGTGGAAGAGGGTTAGGGTGAGGGCATCAGGCCGTACGCGCCACCGCATCACGCGACGCCGCATCGCGTTCATCGCCGGTCAGCTCGCTCAGCTTGCCGTCGCGCATCTCCAGCAGACGGTCGGCGTGAATGAAGTAGTGATCGTCATGACTGATGGCAAAAATGGTTTTTCCCATCGCCTGCATCAGCGGCAGCAGTACCTGATAAAACTCGCGGCGGAAGTGCGGATCCTGATCGGCGGCCCACTCATCCAGCAGGATGATGTCACGCTCCTCGGCCAGCGCCAGCAGCAGCGCCACACGCTTCTTCTGCCCTTTCGACAGTTTGAGATTCAGGATTTTGCCATCCTGTAGCTCCAGCTTGTGCGACATTTGCAGGTGCGCAAGCCACTTCTCCACCAGCGCCGGATCCGCCTGCTGCCCTTCCGGGCCCAGCAGTCGGTCAAACAGCCAGACGTCGGTAAATACCGCCGAGAAGAGCTTGCGGTAATCTTCCGGTTTCTCCGCGCTCAGCGCCTTGCCGTCCAGCAGAATTTCGCCAGACTGCGGCTGGTAAAGCCCCGTCAGCAGCATCGCCAGCGTGGATTTGCCGCTGCCGTTGCCGCCGATCAGGAATAGCAGTTCGCCGCGGTGGATCGTCAGGTTAATCGGCCCTACGGAGAAGGCATTATCCTGATAGCGGAAGGTAACGTTACGCAGCTCCAGCGTTTGCCAGTTCGGGAAGGCCTGCGGGCGCGGGAACTCAGCCTTAAACGGCGCAAGGTCGAATTTCTTCAGCTTGTTGAAGGCCACCTGAGCGCTCAGCAGCGTCGGCAGTGCGCCAACGGCCGAGAGCAGCGGCGTGCGTAAAAACAGCAGCGTCAGGGAGTAGGTTGCCGCCACGTTGGTATCCGCCCATCCCAGGCTGTTCGCCATCCAGAATACCAGACCAATGGCGCCCAGCATCATGATGTTGGACCAGTTCACGGCGCTCAGGTGGAACGTATCGGCGCGAATAATGTGATGACGATATTCCTGCGCATCCGGGATGTAGAGATGGTTGAAGATATGCTCGGCGCGCTCGCGATTGAGGGTCAGCTCTTTGCGCCCTTCCAGCACCGTCTGGTAATCGTTATAGAGTTTGTCTTCCGTTTCACGCAGCACCGCCATGTGCTTATAGACGCGGGATACCAGCAGAAAGCCGCCCCAGATGGTAATAACAATCCACAGCGCCGTCACCGCCAGCATTTTGCTGGAGAGCCAGGCGAGATAGGCTGCCGAGCCAAAGGTCAGGATGATCCCCTGTACCAGCTCCGGCAGGCGCACAAAGGCGATGGTAATGGCGCGCACATCGCTGGTCAGCCCCGCCAGCAGAGAGGCACTTCCCAGTTGCTCGATGCGTTCCACCTGAGTATCAAGAATACGTTTGATGAACTCACTGCGCAGACGGAAAACGAAATGGTGGCCGAGCGCGGTCAGCGCCAGCTGTGAACCGAGCGTGACCGCCATCAGCAGCAGCAGTAAACCCAGAAACTCCGGCAGAACGGAGAGCGACGTGTCGACCATTTCGATCAAACGCACGTTAATGAAGGCAATCAGGCCGATCCCCAGCGCCGCGCTGGCAAGGCTTAACGCCATCACCGCGATAAAAGGCCAGCGATACTGCCGCCAGACAAGAAGAAGTAGTTGCATGCAGAGCAATCCGGACAAGAAAAATCAGCCAGCAGTGTAAACTGCCTTTCCCACACATCAAGAATAATTCTTATTTTTATTCTCTCTATGCTGCCTGTCGGAACGTGAGGTTGTAGCGAAACGCCCCCGCCACCGGATGATCGCCAGGTTTAAGCGGCTGAATACCGTGGTAAAAAAGCCGTGATTCCCCGCCCCAGACCACCACATCACCATGCTCCAGCATCAGCCGTTTTAGCGGGTCGTTGCGCCGCAGCCCGCCAAACTGAAAGACGGCGGGCAGCCCAAGGGATACCGACACAATCGGGGCGCGCAGGTCCGGCTCGTCCTTATCCTGATGCAAGGAGAGTTTTGCCCCGACGGCATAGCGGTTGATAAGACAGGCGTCGGGACGAAAATCAGGGTAGCCGGCCGCCACGGCGGCATCATGACATAGCGCCTGAAACGCCTCCGGCATCGGCGGCCACGGCCGATCCGTCAGCGGATCGTTCGGGGCATAGATATAGCCCCGCTCATTTGTCGCCCATCCCAGTTCGCCGCAGTTGGTCATCGCCACGGACATGGTATACCCGCCCGGCGTGACCATATGGCGAAACGGCGAACGGGCGGTCACGGCATCAATACCGTCGAACAGCGCCGACGCGCGGGAAAGCGCGAAGCGTCTCAGGATCGTCGCCCCCGGCGCGAGCGGCTCATGCCAGGGTTCAGCATCTGCAAATAAATCGAGCATTATCCCTCCGGGTTGTTCGCCTCACGTTTCAACAATAGCACCTTGCGCGCTGCGCCCCAGCGATAACCCGACAGGGCACCGTCGTTACGCACTACGCGGTGACAGGGGATGACGATCGCCAGTTTGTTGGCTCCGCAGGCCCCGGCCACGGCACGTACGGCATTGGGTTTACCAATGGCCTTCGCCACCTGCTGATAGCTTGCCGTTTCACCGCAGGGGATAGCCCGCAGCGCCTGCCAGACCTGCTGCTGGAAGGCAGTACCACGGATATCCAGCGGCAGCGTCAGCGGCGTCCCGCGGCTGTCGACAGAGACAATCACCTGACGAACACGCCCGGCAAACGCGCCTTCCATCGGGTCGCGGACGGCAAGCGGAAACAGTGACAGCAGCTCAGCCATCAGCGAGGTGTCGTCATCTCCCAGCAGGATCGCGCAGATCCCGCGCTCGCTTTCCGCCACCAGGCAGCGGCCCAGTGAGCAGTCACTGATAGCATAGCGGACCGCAGCATCCCCGTTGCGGTACTGTTTCGCCGTCATGCCCAGCGCGCCGTCGGCTTTCCGGTAGTAGCTGCTGCCGTCCGGGAAGCCAGCGGCCAGTACGGCGTCGGTGATTTTGCCGCCCTGAGCAAGCAGGCTACGCAGGCGTTGTTCACGCGCGGCCTGCTGCCAGGCTTTCGGCGTCATGCCGGTAACGGATTTAAACACACGATGGAGATGAAACGGGCTCATGGCAACCTGCTGCGCCAGTGCCTCAAGATTCAGCGCCGCATCCTGTTCAAGCAGTCGGCAAGCCAGCGCAATGGTGGCCTTTTTCTGCGCCATAGGGTCGCCCTGGTCCGGCCTACAGCGCTTACAGGGGCGGAAACCCGCCTGCGCGGCCTGGTGAGCATCAGGATAGAAGCAGACATTTTTACGCAGCGCGTGGCGGGCGCGGCAGGACGGGCGACAATAAATGCCGGTCGTCTGCACGGCGAAGACAAACTGGTTATCCGCACGAGGATCGCGGCTCTGAACGGCCAGCCAGCGATCCTCATCGGTGAGATAGGTTGTGTTTTTCATCATCGGCTCCTCTTACAAGCATACGCTCAGCTTGCCTGAACGCCACCGGACAAAAACCCGCAACCTTGCTTTTTAATTTTTTTCACTCACCAGGAAGCTGTTGAACTGCGGCGAACTCCAGGTTTTAAACCCGTCAGCCTCTTTGGTGATCATATAGACGGCCAGCCCTTCCTGACGCACCACCTCTTTGGCTTTCTCCGTGCCGAGCACCATCAATCCGGTATCCCAGGCGTCCGCTTCCAGCGCGGTTGGCGCTATCACCGTCACCGATACCAGGTTGTGCGTAATGGGTCGTCCGGTTTGCGGATCAATCACGTGCGAGATACGTTTGCCATCCAGCTCGTAATAGTTGCGGTAGCTTCCGGAGGTGCTGATACCGTGCCCGTTGATGTCGACAATCGCCTGCACCGCGTTCTGCTGGTCGGTTGGTTTTTGAATGGCCACCCGCCACGGCCTGCCGCTGGCGTTCATGCCCCGGCTGACGAGCGCGCCACCGACGGAAACCAGATAACGGGGAATGCCTTCCTGCGCCATCAGGGCTGCGAGATGATCCGCAGCATACCCCTCGCCTACCGTTGAGAGATCCACAAACAGGTCGGGAATATCTTTTTGCAGGTATTGCTGACCGTACTGGGAGATCACCGCCAGATGCTGTAACCCCGTACGTGCGCGGGCATCGTCAATGGCGGCTTGATCGGGTGTAGTCACCGGCTGCTTGTTGGGGCCAAATCCCCACAGGTTCACCAGCGGCCCCACGGTCACATCCATGGCGCCGTTGGTTTTGTAGCCCACGCGCATGGATTCCGTGACGATGTCGGCCATCGCTTCGCTCACCGGCCACAGGGAGGTGCTGCTGGAGCGATTGAAACGCATCAGCGCCGAGTCGTTTTTGTACGAGGAGAGCAGCTGATCGTCGGCATCCAGCTGAGCCTGAATTTTAGCGCGAAGCTCATCAACGCGAGCCTTGTCGAGATCCATCACGCTGACGCGCCAGAAGGTCCCCATGGTTTTCCCTTCCAGCACCGTCGCGGCTGGCGCCTCGATTTTTGCAGGCTGCGTAGAAGAGTCACACGCGGTCAGGAGTAAAACAGTCGCCAGAACGCTGGCGCGTAAAAAAGTCATATCCATTGGTTATAATCCTCATGCCAGGGCGGCAAGAGTACACTAAAACAGCGTATTTGTAAGACCCTAAAAAAGCATGAAAAAAGGGGCCTGTTGGCCCCTTTGTTGCAGTATGAGCAATTAGAACTGGTAAACCAGACCCAGTGCGACGATATCGTCGGTACCGATACCTGTCTGACGGGTGAAGTCATTTTCATCCAGCAGGTTGATTTTGTAATCAACGTAGGTGGACATGTTTTTGTTGAAGTAGTAAGTCGCGCCAACATCAACATACTTCAGGATATCCTGATCGCCATAGTTTTCGATGTCTTTACCTTTAGATTGCAGGTAAGCCACGGATGGACGCAGGCCGAAGTCGAACTGATACTGCGCAACTACTTCGAAGTTCTGTGCTTTGTTAGCCCAGCCCTGATCGCCAACGCGGGTCGCGTTGTAAGTCTGAGTATACTGTGCAGCCAGGTAAATGTTGTTCGCGTCGTATTTCAGACCACCGGTGTAGGTCTCAGCACGATCGCCTTCACCGAAGTAGCCCGGCGCGTTCTGGTCAGCAGTACGTTTAGAGCTGGTGACCGCCGTACCGAGTGCGAAGCCTTCGCCCAGATCGTAGGTCAGAGAGCCGCCGTAGCCATCACCGTTCTGACGCAGCGCGTCACGACCGTTGTTGGTCTGGCCTTCGCCGCTTGGGCTGCCGTTTTTACCCTGGTACTGCAACGCGAAGTTCAGGCCATCAACCAGACCGAAGAAGTCCTGGTTACGGTAGGTCGCGAAGCCGTTACCACGCTGCTGCATGAAGTTGTCAGAACCGTAGGTGTCGCCGCCGAATTCTGGCAGAACGTCAGTCCAGGAAGTCACATCGTAAACAACGCCGTAGTTACGACCGTAGTCGAATGAACCCGCATCAGCGAATTTCAGACCTGCGAACGCCACACGCGTCCAGGAGTTGTTTTCGTTCTCACCAGAGTTACCCTGGATCTGGTATTCCCACTGGCCGTAACCGGTCAGCTGGTCGTTAACCTGAGTTTCGCCTTTGAAGCCCAGACGCATGTAGGTCTGGTCGCCGTCTGCACTGTCGTCATCAGAGAAATAGTGCAGACCATCTACTTTACCGTACAGATCTAATTTGTTGCCGTCTTTGTTATAAATTTCAGCCGCATTTGCTGCGCCTGCCACCAGCAGAGCTGGTACCAGGAGGGACAGTACTTTAACTTTCATTTTATTAACCCTCTGTTATATGCCTTATTATTTACCACTGCTTACTGGTCAACCCTCTTAACCAGTCGGCAAGTTCATTCTCCTCAAAAATGCAGAATAATCCAACAGGAATATGATACGAAAACTTTGAAGATGTTTCACTTTACCATCAACATGTTTCAATTTGTAAATTTGGAGGAACTTTTACAGAGCATTAATAGTTTAAAAATATAGCATGGATAATCAAAACAAAAATATATCTCAATAAATTCAATTCATTGCACCACAAAACTGTACAGCACTGAATGACAAAAAAAATCGCTTCAACACCACTAAAATAACCCTCGCTATCATCATTAACTTTATTTATTACCGTCATTCAGTTTTGAATGTCTGTTTATCCCTAATTGAACCGGATGCTTCGCATTCGGTTTTTTTTTACCTTTCTTTACGTCAGTCGACATTTTATGTGCTACCCCTCAGTAATGATAACGGCTATTAATTAAATCCAGCCTCCGGCTGTCACTGAATTCTTTTCTTGTTATAGAAATTAATTTCTTGTTTATTCGTGCTATTTTCCTGCCGATGCGACAGGGTATTTATACATTTGACGGGGTTTTGTACACCTTTCTCCCGGGAGGCTGAAGCCGGTTGCACAGATAAAAAGTCAATGTCATACCGCTAACGGCGCTGGAAATTCAGTTATTACCCTTTATACTGCCCTATCCCATTACCGCGCGGCCATTACGGGTTAAACACATCAATGAGTCAGACTGAAACTACCGCCCCGAGCAAATTCTCCCTTCTACCGGGCAGCATCACCCGTTTCTTTCTTCTGTTGATCGTTGTGCTGTTAGTCACAATGGGGGTGATGGTTCAGAGCGCCGTTAATACCTGGCTGAAAGATAAAAGCTATCAAATCGTCGATATCACCCATGCGGTGCACAAGCGCATTGATACGTGGCGCTATGCGACCTGGCAAATCTACGACAATATCGCTGCCGCGCCTGCCACCTCGTCAGGCGAAGGATTGCAGGAAACGCGCCTTAAGCAGGATGTGTATTACCTTGAAAAACCGCAGCGTAAGACGGAAGCCCTGATTTTCGGCTCGCACGACAGCGCAACGCTTGAGATGACGCAGCGGATCTCCTCCTATCTGGACACCTTGTGGGGCGCCGAGACCGTGCCGTGGTCTATGTATTATCTGAACGGTCAGGACAACAGCATGATCCTGGTCTCGACCCTGCCGCTGAAGGATCTCTCGTCCGGCTTTAAAGAGACCACCGTTGGCAGTATTGTCGATTCCCGCCGGGCGGAAATGTTGCAACAGGCCAACGCGCTGGACGAGCGCGAAAGTTTCTCGTCATTACGCCGCCTTGCCTGGCAGAATGGCCACTACTTTACGCTGCGAACCACCTTTAACCAGCCGGGCCATCTGGCGACCGTGGTTGCCTTCGACCTGCCGATTAATGACCTGATCCCACCGGATATGCCGCTGGACAGTTTCCGTCTGGAGCCAGACAACAGCACCCAAAACATGCGCACACCGTCGGACAAAGAAGGTGCGGACAGCGTAGCCATCTCCTTTAATGGCTCAAAGATTGAGATTGCCTCATCGCTCAACTCAACCGGTATGCGTCTGGTGTGGCAGGTGCCTTTTGGCACCCTGATGCTTGATACGCTGCAAAACATTCTGCTGCCGCTGCTGCTGAATATCGGCCTGCTGGCGCTGGCGCTGTTTGGTTACAGCACCTTCCGTTTCCAGTCGGGCCGCCAGAGCGACTCGACATCGGTATCAGCCGGGACCAGCAACGAGTTGCGCGTCCTGCGCGCCTTAAACGAAGAGATTATTTCCGTGCTGCCGCTTGGGGTGCTCGTTCACGATCAGGACGCAAACCGCACGGTAATGAGCAATAAAATTGCCGATCACCTTCTGCCGCATCTAAACCTGCAAAATATTACGGCCATGGCGGACCAGCACCAGGGCGTCATTCAGGCCACCATTAATAACGAACTGTATGAGATCCGTCAGTTCCGCAGTCAGGTCGCCTCGCGCACGCAAATCTTCATCATCCGCGATCAGGACCGCGAAGTGCTGGTGAATAAAAAGCTCAAGCAGGCGCAGAGGCTGTATGAGAAAAACCAGCATGGCCGCGCCGCGTTTATGCAAAATATCGGTGATGCCTTCAAACAGCCGCTGAAGTCACTCGCCACGCAGATTGCTGATTTGAGCACGCCGGAAAGCCGACAGCTGAGCAGCCAGGCAGACTCCCTGGTTCGTCTGGTAGACGAAATCCAGCTTGCGAACATGCTGGAGAATGACATCTGGAAAGGCACCCCTACGCTCTTCTCTATCCAGGATCTGATTGATGAAGTGGTGCCGGAAGTGCTGCCAGTGATCAAGCGCAAAGGGCTTCAGCTGCTGATCAACAACCATTTACCGGCCAACGACGAACGACACGGCGATCGCGATGCCCTGCGTCGCATCCTGATGATGCTGATTCAGTATGCCGTCACCACGACGCAGATCGGCAAGATCACCCTTGAAGTGAGCACCGATGAATCCACCGACGATCGTCTGACGTTCCGCATTCTGGATACGGGCGAAGGCGTCACCGTGAGCGAAATTGACAATCTGCACTTCCCGTTCCTGAACGATACCCAGCGCGACCACTACGGTAAGGCAAATGCCCTCACCTTCTGGCTCTGCGATCAGCTGGCGCGTAAGCTGGGCGGTCATCTGAACATTAAGGCCCGCGAATCCCTCGGCACCCGCTACTCCTTACACGTTAAAATGGCGGCGAATCCGCAGGAAGAAGATGAAGAGCGTCTGCTGGACGATGTGGTGGTGATGGTGGATGTCACCTCCAGTGAGATCCGTAATATTGTCGTTCGTCAGTTAGAAAACTGGGGGGCGTCCTGCATTACCCCGGACGAAAGACTCGCGAGTCAAGAATTTGATCTATTTTTAACTGATAATCCGTCTAATCTTACTGCCTCAGGCTTGCTTTTAAGCGATGATGAGCCAGGCGTGCGGAAAATCGGCCCTGGGCAGCTGCGCGTCAACTTTAATATGAGCAATGCAATGCAGGAAGCTGTATTACAACTGATTGAAGAGAATCTGGCGCAGGAAGAGATCCTGGAGTCACCGTTAGGCGGCGATGAAAATGCCGAACTCCATGCCAGCGGATATTATTCGCTCTTCGTTGATACAGTACCAGATGATGTTAAGCGGTTGTATACTGAGTCCGCTGCGCAGGATTTTGCAGCGCTGGCACAGACAGCACACCGGCTTAAAGGGGTGTTTGCCATGCTTAATCTGGTTCCCGGCAAGCAGTTATGTGAAACGCTGGAACATCTAATTCGTGAGAAAGATGCCTCTGGCATTGAAAAATACATCAGCGACATTGACGCTTACGTCAAGAGCTTGCTGTAGCAAGGTAGCCTTATACATGAACAATATGAACGTAATTATTGCCGATGACCATCCGATTGTACTGTTCGGTATTCGCAAATCACTTGAACAGATCGAGTGGGTGAATGTAGTCGGTGAATTTGAAGATTCCACAGCCCTCATTAACAACCTCCCTAAACTTGATGCGCACGTGCTCATTACCGATCTCTCCATGCCTGGAGATAAATACGGTGATGGGATTACGCTCATCAAATATATTAAACGCCACTTCCCGGACATTTCGATCATTGTTCTGACCATGAACAATAACCCGGCGATCCTGAGCGCCGTTCTGGATCTCGATATTGAAGGGATTGTGCTGAAACAAGGCGCACCGACCGATCTGCCAAAAGCGCTGGCGGCGCTACAGAAAGGGAAGAAATTCACGCCTGAGAGCGTTTCTCGCCTGCTCGAAAAAATCAGCGCGGGCGGCTATGGCGACAAACGTCTCTCGCCAAAAGAGAGTGAAGTTCTGCGTCTGTTCGCTGAAGGTTTCCTGGTGACTGAAATCGCCAAGAAGCTGAACCGCAGTATTAAAACCATCAGTAGCCAGAAAAAATCCGCGATGATGAAGCTGGGTGTGGATAACGATATCGCCCTGCTGAACTATCTCTCTTCCGTGACGCTGAGCGCAACGGACAAAGATTAATCTTCGCTGTCTACGCCGGGTGGCGCTTGCGCTTACCCGGCCTACAGACCCCGTCGGCCCGCGCAAGCCCCGCGCCGCCGGACACATAAAAAAGGCCCTTTCGGGCCTTTTTTTATTGTCTCGCTTTTCGTACCCGCTCCGCATACACGGACAGCGTCTGTTTCAGAACATCCAGCGTGACCGGCTTCGACAGGCAGCTGTCCATTCCCGACTCCAGACAGCGCTGCTTCTCCTCCGCCAGCGCGTTGGCTGTCACCCCCACCACCGGCAGCGTCAGCCCTAGCTGTCGAATACGCTGCGTCAGACGGTAGCCGTCCATGTTAGGCATGTTCACATCGCTGAGGACAATATCAATATGGTTCTTACTTAAGACATTCAGGGCATCCACGCCATCATTGGCCGTTTTACACTGATAGCCCAGAGAGCCAAGCTGGTCTGCGAGCAGACGACGGTTAATCGGATGATCGTCGACGACCAGAATCATCATATCGTCGTTCACCGACGCCAGCTCATCAGGGGAAGCCAGCACGGTCGCGCCATCGCTGTCCTCAAGCTGCACGCTGTAAATGCGCGCCAGCAAGCCCAACAGCTCGTGCGGTGTCGCCACGCTGTGCACCCAAATCCCAGGCGAACGCTCAATCGGAATACCGATATGACGGCGGCAGAACATCACCACGCCGCGCCCTGCCCATGCCTGTTCCGGCTCAACGTCGGTGATCAGCATGTCATCCGCGTCCGGCGTCTGGCCTTCATAGCGCGAAACCCGCACGCCGCTGCTGGTCAGCATTGACGTCAGGAAATCATGTAAGGAGGCGTTGTGCACCGCCAGCCAGCAGTGTTTATCGCTCAACCCGTCGACGGTGGTTTTCGCCGGATAGTGCGCCGAATAGAGCGGAATACGAATGGTGAACTGGCTGCCCATGCCTGGCTCAGTATCGACGGAGATATCCCCGTCCATCATGCTGATAAGCTTCTCGCAAATCGCCAGACCTAGCCCGGTCCCCTGGAAATTACGCTGCACGCCGGTTCCCACCTGGAAGAACGGATCGAACAGGCGAACGACCTCTTTCGCCGGAATACCCACCCCCGTGTCGCGCACGCGAATGGTCAGATACTCCCCTGCCCGACAGACGTGCAGCACAATACAGCCGATATCGGTGAATTTGATGGCGTTGCTCAGCAGGTTTGAGATGACCTGTTGCAGACGCATCGGATCGCCATGCAGCGTCAGCGGCACATCCGGCTCGATGAAGCAGTACAGCCCAAGCTGTTTACGCACCACCAGCGGCAGATAGTTGGCGCAGATATGGTTCATCACCTCGCGCGGAGAGAACTCGCGCGGTTCTATTTTCAACTGCTCGGATTCAATTTTAGAGAAGTCGAGAATATCGCTGATAATTTTCAGCAACAGGCTGGAGGAGTTGTTCATGGCCGTCACCAGACGGTCGACCCCTTTCGGCAGCTCTTTGGTCTGGAGCAGATCGAGGTTACCGATAATCCCGTACAGCGGCGTGCGCAGCTCATGGCTGACGGTCGCGAGGAACATCGATTTCGACTGACTGGCCTGCTCCGCCGCCTGCGCCATATCCTGCAATGACTCTTCCATCTTCACGCGCGCAGAGACGTCCACCAGCACGCAAATCGCCACGTTTTCATTGCGGTAGCGCGAATGGACGAAGCTGATTTGCAGGTTGGTGTGGGTGCTGGTCAGCACATCCACAAAGTTTACCTGTTGCCCACAGATGATCTGCGTTAACCGCTGGCGGTCTTCATGCGTAAGCATGTTCAGGTAGTTATGGGCAAGCTCGTTACTGAGGATATTCGTCCCGTCCTGGGTACGCAGGATACAGATCCCCACCGGCGCCGAGGCGACAATCTTACGGTTAAACTGCTCGTGCTCCTCCAGACGCTGAGCATCCGCTTCCGCCGGAATAAAGATCCGCCGCTCATACATTCTCGCCAGCATAAACAGCGCGACGCCTACCGCGATGTTCAGCAAAATGGCGTTAAGGATCAGGATGCGAATGCGCTCCAGCACCTTGTCCACCGGCAGCGAGTAGACGATGCTTAGCGACGATGGCGGTAAACTTTTCTTCAGCACCAGCTCGCGGAACCCGGAGGTATAGCCAAACCATGACCGCTCCTGCATCCAGCTGGGTTCCACCTTCAGGCGGTTTTCAGGCCCGGCCAGGGAGATGAGCGGGTGGCCGTTTTCATCCAGAATGGTCACGCCCATTGGCAGGCTGCCCGGCGTAAAGAAGTTTTCCATGCGGATGGTTTGTTCAATCCCCAGCAGCGCTTGCAGGCGGTTTCCGAGGTAAACCGGAGTCAGGGCATAGAAATAGCCGACGCCCATGCGCGGCCCCTGGCTTATCCAGAAGATGTTGTTCCCGCGCTCTTCCTGCGGCGCATTGCGGTATTTCACGATGCGCTCATGCAGGCTTTTCAGCGCGTCTTCACGTTCGACGGGCATATCCCGCAGGCCGAAATCCGCCATGCAGAGATTTTCATTACCAATCAGGTAGACGCGGTTCAGATCGTAGGCGGCCGAGAAGTTATCGCGCCAGTAGCGCATAAACCATGACAGGGACTCCAGTGAGCCACGCCAGGCTTTGCCCATGGCGGAACAATCGGAGTCCGGGAAGAGTGGTTCGAAATCAGGTACTTCGGTTTTTTCATCCCGACTACGGATGGCAAGAATGCCGTTTTCCGCCGTCAGCCGATTCTCGGCGATATACTTCAGCTCTTTCATCACGTCAGACGTGCGCTGAATATAGCGCTGGGCCTGATCCGAGCTTAAGTTAAACTCCTGGCGGATCTCCGCTTCTTTCTGGTGCAATGCGTTAACGATGTAAAACACCGAGAGCAGTGCCACCAGCAACCATAGCAGTAGCGCAAGCGCCCGAAACAGATAGCGAGAGACTTTTAGCGTGGTACGAAAGGAGACGAGGTATTTCAAAGGGGCGAGGCTCCGCCGTCGGGGTCAAAAAGAATGTGGTTAAGGTAGCGGTAAACGCGGCTTGTCGCAACGTTCACTTGTCTGCTTACGCAAAACAAAAGGGCCGGAAACCGGCCCTTTATGCGTCAGGAGACGTTACTCGTCAGCGTCATCCGCTGCTTCATCATCGGTGTCCGTTTCCGGGGCGATTTCATCATCCCCTTCCGCGACGCTGCCGTCGATAGAGTCGAGTTCTTCGTCATCCACCGGCTCAGCAACGCGTTGCAGACCGACGACGTTTTCATCTTCCGCAGTACGGATGAGGATCACGCCCTGGGTGTTACGACCCACCACGCTGATCTCAGACACGCGGGTACGCACCAGCGTACCGGCATCGGTGATCATCATGATCTGGTCCGCGTCGTCCACCTGCACCGCGCCCACAACGGAACCGTTGCGCTCGGTGACCTTGATGGAGATAACGCCCTGCGTGCCGCGAGATTTGGTCGGGTATTCGCTTTCCGCGGTACGTTTACCGTAACCGTTCTGGGTGACGGTCAGGATTGCGCCTTCGCCACGTGGAACGATCAGGGAAACCACGGTGTCTTCACCCGCCAGCTTGATACCACGTACGCCGGTCGCGGTACGACCCATTGCGCGCACGGCGTTCTCTTTAAAGCGCACCACTTTACCGGCCGCAGAGAACAGCATCACTTCATCGGAACCGGAGGTCAGATCCACACCGATCAGCTCATCGCCTTCATTCAGGTTCACCGCGATGATCCCGGCAGAACGTGGACGGCTGAACTCGGTCAGCGCGGTTTTCTTCACGGTACCGCTCGCGGTTGCCATAAAGACGTTCACGCCCTCTTCGTACTCGCGTACCGGCAGAATGGCGGTGATACGTTCGTTCGCTTCCAGCGGCAGCAGGTTGACGATAGGACGACCACGTGCGCCACGGCTCGCTTCCGGCAGCTGATAGACCTTCATCCAGTACAGACGGCCCCGGCTGGAGAAGCAGAGGATCGTGTCGTGGGTGTTGGCCACCAGCAGACGGTCAATGAAGTCTTCTTCTTTAATACGTGCCGCAGATTTGCCTTTACCGCCACGACGCTGTGCTTCGTAGTCGGTCAACGGCTGATACTTCACATAACCCTGGTGAGACAGCGTCACTACCACGTCTTCGCGGTTGATCAGATCTTCAATGTTGATATCAGAGCTGTTGGCCGTGATTTCGGTGCGGCGCTCATCGCCGAACTGATCGCGAACCAGTTCCAGCTCTTCACGGATCACTTCCATCAGGCGCTCTGCGCTACCGAGGATATGCAGCAGCTCAGCAATTTGCTCCAGCAGCTCTTTGTACTCGTCGAGCAGTTTTTCATGCTCAAGGCCGGTCAGTTTCTGCAAACGCAGATCCAGAATCGCCTGGGCCTGCTGTTCAGTCAGATAGTACTGACCGTCACGCACACCGAATTCCGGTTCCAGCCACTCAGGACGTGCAGCGTCATCGCCCGCACGTTCCAGCATCGCCGCCACGTTGCCCAAATCCCATGGACGCGCAACCAGTGACGCCTTCGCTTCTGCTGGCGTCGGCGCGCGGCGGATCAGCTCGATGATCGGGTCGATGTTCGCCAGCGCAACGGCCAGTGCTTCAAGGATATGGGCACGGTCACGCGCTTTGCGCAGTTCGAAGATGGTACGGCGAGTCACCACTTCACGGCGGTGACGCACGAACGCGCTCAGGATCTCTTTCAGGTTCATGATCTTCGGCTGGCCATGGTGCAGTGCAACCATGTTGATACCGAAGGAGACCTGAAGCTGAGTCTGGGAGTACAGGTTGTTCAGCACAACCTCACCTACCGCGTCGCGCTTGATTTCAATCACGATGCGCATACCGTCTTTATCAGACTCGTCACGCAGCGCGCTGATACCTTCGACGCGTTTTTCTTTTACCAGCTCGGCGATTTTTTCAATCAGACGCGCTTTGTTCACCTGATACGGGATCTCGTGAACAATAATGGTTTCACGGCCGGTTTTAGCGTCCGCTTCCACTTCGGCGCGGGCACGGATGTAAATCTTGCCGCGACCGGTACGGTACGCTTCTTCAATACCGCGACGACCGTTGATGATTGCCGCCGTCGGGAAGTCCGGGCCAGGAATGTGTTCCATCAGCCCTTCAATGCTGATGTCTTCATCGTCAATGTAGGCCAGGCAGCCGTTGATCACTTCCGTGATGTTGTGCGGCGGAATGTTGGTTGCCATACCGACGGCGATACCGGACGAACCGTTCACCAGCAGGTTTGGGATCTTCGTTGGCATAACGTCAGGGATTTTTTCCGTGCCGTCGTAGTTATCAACGAAATCAACCGTCTCTTTTTCCAGGTCAGCCATCAGCTCATGGGCAATCTTCGCCAGACGGATTTCCGTATAACGCATTGCCGCGGCGGAGTCGCCGTCGATAGAACCAAAGTTACCCTGACCATCTACCAGCATGTAACGCAGCGAGAAGGGCTGCGCCATACGGACAATGGTGTCGTACACCGCGGAATCACCATGGGGATGGTATTTACCGATTACGTCACCAACGACACGGGCAGATTTTTTGTAGGCTTTATTCCAGTCATTGCCCAATACGTTCATGGCGTATAGTACGCGACGGTGTACCGGCTTCAGGCCATCGCGGACGTCCGGCAGCGCACGGCCAACAATGACCGACATCGCATAGTCCAGATAGGAGCTTTTCAGCTCTTCCTCGATGTTAACCGGTGTAATTTCTCTCGCAAGGTCGCTCATCTAACCGCTATCCCTCTACTGTATCCCGGATTCAAAGGTCGCAAATTATAACACAGCCGCGGTGATACAGGTAAACCTATACGCTTTATTCACAGGGATTGCCTGATATACTCATTTGTCTTGCTAAATAAGGAGTAAAAGCGCCCATGAATGCCGAAAAATCCCCGGTGGCTCACAACGTTGACCACGAAGAGATTGCCAAATTTGAAGCGGTGGCGTCCCGCTGGTGGGATCTCGAAGGTGAGTTCAAACCTCTGCATCGTATTAACCCGCTGCGTCTGGGCTATATCGCGGAGCGTTCCGGCGGTCTGTTCGGTAAGAAAGTGCTCGACGTCGGCTGCGGCGGCGGCATCCTGGCGGAAAGCATGGCGCGCGAAGGGGCCACCGTCACCGGTCTGGACATGGGCTTTGAGCCTCTACAGGTTGCCCGCCTTCATGCGCTGGAGTCCGGTGTTCAGGTAGAATACGTCCAGGAAACCGTGGAAGAGCACGCGGCAAAACATGCCCACCAGTATGATGTGGTGACCTGCATGGAGATGCTGGAGCACGTTCCCGATCCGCAGTCGGTCGTCAGCGCCTGTGCAAAACTGGTGAAACCGGGTGGACAGGTCTTCTTCTCGACCATCAACCGCAACGGCAAAGCCTGGCTGATGGCCGTGGTGGGCGCAGAATATGTGCTGCGCATGGTGCCGAAAGGCACACACGACGTGAAGAAGTTCATCAAGCCTGCCGAACTGCTGGGCTGGGTTGACCAGACGTGGCTTAAGGAGCAACACATGACGGGCCTGCATTACAACCCACTGACGGATAAATTCAAACTTGCTCCGGGCGTGGATGTTAACTATATGTTGCATACAACCGCCAAAAACGACTAACGTCATCCGTTATTCTTATAATGATTGCGCGACATCATGTTGCGCAATTCTGACCTCCCGTTGAAGAAATCAGCACTCGATCAAATTTTGAATTTTTTTTCTAAATTATTGACATCTCTTCCAGGCCTTACGGTACGAGGACTTACGCTTTTTTACCCTTTCACAACCTCAATTTAACCTCAAAATCAACCCTTGTACTGAAAAGAATCCTTACTAGAATACTCACCATATAGCGTTCTTCTTATCGCAAAACCCCTATATGTAGTATTTATCCACAGAGTTAGTCACAAGACGGTTCTGTGGATAAGCGGGGGATATTTTTTTATTTCACGGACAGGTAAAAACCCACATGAATCAGAGTCTGCTGGTGACAAAGCGCGACGGTACCACCGAGCGTATCAATCTGGACAAAATCCATCGAGTTCTCGACTGGGCAGCAGAAGGACTGAACAACGTATCTATCTCCCAGGTTGAACTGCGTTCTCACATTCAGTTCTACGACGGCATCAAAACGTCTGATATCCACGAAACCATTATCAAAGCAGCGGCAGACCTGATCTCCCGCGACGCACCGGATTATCAGTACCTCGCTGCACGTCTGGCGATTTTCCACCTGCGTAAGAAAGCCTACGGCCAGTTTGAGCCGCCGAAGCTTTACGATCACGTGGTGAAAATGGTCGAGCTGGGCAAATACGACACGCATCTGCTGGAAGACTATACGGAAGAAGAGTTCGAGCAGATGAACGGGTTTATCGATCACTGGCGCGACATGAACTTCTCCTACGCGGCGGTGAAGCAGCTCGAAGGCAAATACCTGGTTCAGAACCGTGTGACCGGTGAGATCTACGAGAGCGCCCAGTTCCTCTATATTCTGGTGGCGGCTTGCCTGTTCTCTAATTATCCGCGTGAAACCCGTCTGGACTACGTGAAGCGTTTCTACGATGCGGTATCCACGTTCAAAATTTCTCTGCCAACGCCAATCATGTCTGGCGTGCGCACCCCTACCCGTCAGTTCAGCTCCTGCGTACTGATCGAGTGCGGTGACAGCCTGGATTCCATCAACGCCACCTCCAGCGCCATCGTGAAATACGTCTCCCAGCGCGCCGGTATCGGCATCAATGCCGGTCGTATTCGTGCGCTGGGCAGCCCGATCCGCGGCGGTGAAGCGTTCCATACCGGCTGTATTCCGTTCTACAAGCACTTCCAGACGGCGGTAAAATCCTGCTCTCAGGGCGGCGTGCGCGGCGGTGCTGCGACCCTGTTCTACCCAATGTGGCACCTGGAAGTAGAAAGCCTGCTGGTCCTGAAGAACAACCGCGGCGTGGAAGGTAACCGCGTGCGTCACATGGACTACGGCGTACAGATCAACAAGCTGATGTACACCCGCCTGCTGAAAGGTGAAGACATCACCCTGTTCAGCCCGTCCGACGTTCCGGGCCTGTACGACGCATTCTTCGCCGATCAGGACGAGTTCGAGCGTCTGTACACCAAATATGAAAAAGACGACAGCATCCGCAAACAGCGCGTGAAGGCGGTAGACCTGTTCTCCCTGATGATGCAGGAACGTGCCTCTACCGGTCGTATCTATATCCAGAACGTTGACCACTGCAACACCCACAGCCCGTTCGACCCGGTGGTGGCGCCAGTGCGCCAGTCCAACCTGTGCCTCGAGATCGCCCTGCCGACCAAACCGCTGGACGATGTAAACGACGAAAACGGCGAAATCGCCCTGTGTACGCTGTCTGCGTTCAACCTGGGTGCGATTAAGAGCCTGGACGAACTGGAAGAGCTGGCCGTGCTGGCGGTTCGTGCGCTGGATGCCCTGCTGGACTACCAGGATTACCCAATCCCGGCCGCTAAACGCGGTGCGATGGGTCGTCGCACTTTAGGTATCGGCGTGATCAACTTCGCCTACTGGCTGGCGAAAAACGGTAAGCGTTACTCCGACGGCAGCGCCAACAACCTGACGCACCAGACGTTCGAAGCAATTCAGTACTACCTGATGAAGGCCTCCAACGAACTGGCGAAAGAACAAGGCGCCTGCCCGTGGTTCAACGAAACCACCTACGCGAAAGGCATTCTGCCGATCGACACCTACAAGAAAGACCTGGATGCGATCGTCAGCGAGCCGCTGCACCTCGACTGGGAAGGCCTGCGCGAGTCCATTAAAACGCACGGCCTGCGTAACTCCACGCTCTCTGCCCTGATGCCGTCCGAGACCTCTTCGCAGATCTCCAACGCCACCAACGGTATTGAGCCACCGCGCGGCCACGTCAGCATCAAAGCGTCGAAAGACGGCGTGCTGCGTCAGGTAGTACCGGATTACGAGACGCTGGGTGACAACTACGAGCTGCTGTGGGAAATGCCAAACAACGACGGCTACCTGCAACTGGTGGGTATCATGCAGAAGTTTATCGACCAGTCGATCTCTGCCAATACCAACTACGACCCGACGCGCTTCCCGTCAGGCAAGGTTCCGATGCAGCAGCTGCTGAAAGACCTGCTCACCGCCTACAAATTTGGCGTGAAAACGCTGTACTATCACAACACCCGTGATGGTGCGGAAGACGCCCAGGACGACCTGGCGCCGTCAATTCAGGACGATGGCTGCGAAAGCGGCGCATGTAAGATCTAATAATACCCCCCTCACCCCGGCCCTCTCCCCACAGGGGCGAGGGTGAAAAAATTGCTCCGAACGGTTCCCTCTCCCCTCAGGGGAGAGGGTTAGGGTGAGGGGAAAATAACACCACAGGACACACTCATGGCATATACCACCTTTTCACAGACGAAAAACGACCAGCTCAAAGAGCCGATGTTCTTCGGCCAGCCGGTCAACGTGGCACGCTACGATCAGCAAAAATATGACATCTTCGAAAAGCTGATTGAAAAGCAACTCTCCTTCTTCTGGCGTCCGGAAGAAGTTGACGTTTCACGCGACCGTATCGATTTCCAGGCACTGCCGGAACACGAAAAGCATATCTTCCTCAGCAACCTGAAGTACCAGACGCTGCTGGACTCTATTCAGGGTCGTAGTCCGAACGTGGCGCTGCTGCCGCTGATCTCCATTCCCGAGCTGGAAACCTGGGTAGAGACCTGGGCGTTCTCCGAGACGATCCACTCCCGCTCTTACACCCACATCATCCGCAACATCGTGAACGATCCGGCGGTGGTGTTTGACGATATCGTCACCAACGAACAGATCCAGAAGCGCGCCGAAGGCATTGCGCACTACTATGACGAGCTGATCGAGATGACCAGCTACTGGCATCTGCTGGGCGAAGGCACACACAACGTGAACGGCAAAACCGTTACCGTAAACCTGCGGACCCTGAAAAAGCAGCTGTACCTGTGCCTGATGAGCGTTAACGCGCTGGAAGCAATCCGCTTCTACGTGAGTTTCGCCTGCTCCTTCGCCTTTGCCGAGCGCAAGCTGATGGAAGGCAACGCCAAAATCATCCGCCTGATCGCCCGTGATGAAGCCCTGCACCTGACCGGCACCCAGCATATGCTGAACCTGTTGCGCAGCGGTACGGACGATCCGGAAATGGCGGAAATCGCCGAAGAGTGCAAACAGGAGTGCTACGACCTGTTCGTGCAGGCCGCCCAGCAGGAGAAAGAGTGGGCAGACTATCTGTTCCGCGACGGCTCCATGATTGGCCTGAACAAAGACATCCTGTGCCAGTACGTTGAGTACATCACTAACATCCGCATGCAGGCTGTGGGTCTCGATCTGCCGTTCCAGACGCGCTCTAACCCAATCCCATGGATCAACACCTGGCTGGTGTCCGATAACGTGCAGGTTGCGCCGCAGGAAGTGGAAGTGAGTTCTTATCTGGTCGGTCAGATTGATTCTGAAGTCAACACCGACGACCTGAGCGACTTCCAGCTCTGATGAGCCGCGTAACGCTGAGTCTTTCTGGCACCGAAGTGCTGTGCCAGGAAGAGCACCCTTCCCTGCTGGTGGCGCTGGAAGCGCATCAGGTGGAGGTAGAGTACCAGTGTCGCGAAGGTTATTGCGGCTCCTGCCGCTGCCGTCTGGTCGCAGGCCAGGTGGACTGGCTGACCGAACCGCTGGCCTTTATCAGTGAAGGGGAAATTTTGCCCTGCTGCTGTCGGGCAAAAGGCGATATTGAGATTGAGATGTGATTATGTCGGGTGGCGCTTCGCTTACCCGACCTACAAAACCGCAGTTCGTAGGCCGGGTAAGGCGCAGCCGCCACCCGGCAATTTCAGCGTTTATCCTTCAAAAAGCTCACCGCTTTATCCGGGAAATCCGTAAACAACCCGTCTACGTCCGCCTGGTTATACAACACCTCGTAAAGCTGATTCACGTCCGTCGCATACTCCGGCAGCTGGTCTGCACGAACGGTATACGGATGCACCTGCATCTTGCTCGCATGCGCCTCTTTCACCATCGTCGTCAGCTTCACGTGGCCTGGCGTTGAGCCTTCCGCCACCAGCATGTGGTAATCCGGCCCGATGCCGTCGGCATACTGCGCAATCTGCTTCATCGCGCCCGGCTTAAACATCCAGTCGTAGTTGTAGTTCACCCACTTCCCGTCCGGCTGCTTCTCCTGGGTTTCGTTCCAGTCGGTATAGGCAATCAGCTGTACCAGATTGAGATCCATCCCCATCTTCGGCTCCAGCTCGGTTTTGATGCGCTTCAGCTCCGCCGCATCAAAACATTGCAGGTAAACTTTGTCCTTCTTGCTGGTGTAGCCGTACTGTTTCAGTACCTCCAGCGTCTTCGCGGCAATGTCTTTCCCTTCCTGATGGTGGAACCACGGCGCTTTGATTTCAGGATAAATACCGATATTTTTCCCGGCCGAGTGGTTCAGCCCCTGAACAAACTCGATCTCCTCCTGGAAGGTGTGAATACGGAAGTCAGATTTGCCCATCGGGAAGCGTCCCGGATAGACCTGCACCTTCTTACCGTTCTCTATCTCGAAGCCCTCGGTAAACTTCAGCGAACGGATCTCCGCCAGCGTGAAGTCGATGGCGTAATAGCGGCCATCTTTACGGGCGCGATCCGGGAAGCGTTCCGCCACGTCCGTGACGCGGTCGAGATAGTGGTCATGCAGGACGACCAGCTGGTCGTCCTTCGTCATCACCAGATCCTGCTCCAGATAATCCGCACCCTGGGCATAGGCCATCGCCTTCGCCGGCAGCGTATGCTCCGGCAGATAGCCGCTGGCGCCGCGGTGGGCGATCACGATTTTATCCGCCGCCAGCGCGGAGCCTGTCATCAGGCCCGCCAGCAGCAGGCCTGTCGCTAACTGATTTAATTTCATCGCAATGCTCCTTACTGACGACGCGCCAGCACTTCGGCGTGGTGACGTTTTTCACCGATCATCACAACAATCAGCAGCAGAACCGCCAGCACGCTTCCGCCGATCATCACCATAAAGCCGCCGTCCCAGCCGAAGAAGTCGACGGTGTAACCGACGATTGCACTCGCCGCCACTGAACCGCCAAGGTAGCCAAACAGACCGGTAAAGCCTGCCGCCGTGCCTGCCGCTTTCTTCGGCGCCAGCTCCAGCGCGTGCAGACCGATCAGCATAACCGGACCATAAATAAGGAAGCCGATAACGATCATACAGGCCATATCCACACCCGGATTGCCCGGCGGGTTGAGCCAGTAAACGACCGTCGCGATGGTCACCAGCGTCATGAAGAACACGCCCGTTGCCCCACGGTTACCCTTAAACACTTTATCCGACATCCAGCCGCAGATCAGCGTGCCCGGAATGCCCGCGTATTCATACAGGAAGTAGGCCCAGGACGATTTATCCAGCGCGAAGTGCTTCACCTCTTTCAGGTAGGTCGGGGACCAGTCGAGGATGCCGTAGCGCAGCAGGTAAACGAACACGTTCGCCACCGCGATGTACCACAGCAGTTTGTTTGGCAGCACGTACTTCATGAAGATCTGCTTTGCCGTCAGCTCTTCTTCGTGCTTCTCGCTGTAATCATCCGGGTAGTCGTTTTTGTACTCTTCGATCGGCGGAAGACCGCAGGATTGCGGGGTGTCGCGCATCAGGGCGAAGGCGATAATCGCCACCAGAATGGCGCCAAAGGCTGGCATATAGAGCGCGGCATGCCAGTCGTTAAACCAGGCCATCCCCAGCAGGAACAGCAGCGGCGGCAGCCCGCCCCCGACGTTATGCGCGCAGTTCCAGACCGATACAATGCCGCCACGCTCTTTCTGTGACCACCAGTGGACCATGGTGCGTCCGCATGGCGGCCACCCCATCCCCTGGAACCAGCCGCAGAGGAACAGCAGCACGAACATAATGGCAATGCTGGAGGTTGCCCACGGCACAAAGCCCATGAACAGCATCACCGCTGCCGCGAGGATCAGACCGGCAGGGAGGAACACGCGCGGATTCGAACGATCCGACACCGACCCCATAATGAACTTCGAAAAACCGTACGCGATGGAGATCCCCGACAGCGCGAACCCCAGATCGCCGCGAGAGAAGCCCTGTTCCACCAGGTACGGCATGGCGAGCGCGAAGTTTTTACGTACCAGATAGTACGCCGCATACCCGAAGAAGATCCCGAGGAAGATTTGCCAACGCAGACGGCGGTAGAGAGGATCAATCTCTGCCTCTGGCAGTCGCGCCCGGTGTGGCGCAGGTTTAAAGATACTGAGCATAACAGCCTCCGTGGCCTTTCAAAAATGGCCGGGCATCTCGCGCCCGGCTACAGAGGCGGCGATGTTAAGAAATCACGGTGAATGTTACTGTGAATCAACGCACAGATTGTTACAGAAATATGACAGAATGCGCAAAAAAGCGCATGAAATCACGTTTCACTTTCGAATTTCGCGCGTTTATGTTCGAAATCAAACAAACCACACGATCAATGTGGCTAAATGCTAAAAAACGAACATAGAGGAAAGGCAATGACAATTCACGATCCACGCTTCAGCGATGTGATTATCATTGGCGGTGGCGCAACGGGTGCCGGCATCGCACGCGACTGCGCCCTGCGGGGATTGAGCGTCACGCTTCTGGAGCGCCACGATATCGCCACCGGCGCAACGGGGCGTAATCACGGCCTGCTGCACAGCGGTGCGCGCTATGCGGTCACTGACGCGGAATCCGCGCGCGAGTGTATCGCTGAAAACCAGATCCTCAGACGCATCGCCCGCCACTGCGTTGAACCCACCAACGGCCTGTTTATTACCCTTCCCGAAGATGACCTCGCCTTTCAGCAAACCTTTATCACCGCCTGTACGGCGGCAGGCATTCAGGCTGAAGCGATCGATCCTGCGCAGGCGCGCCGTCTTGAACCCTCCGTGAACCCGGCGTTACTGGGCGCGGTGAAAGTGCCTGACGGCACCGTTGATCCCTTCCGCCTGACCGCCGCCAATATGCTCGACGCGCGGGAACATGGCGCACAGATCCTGACCGGGCATCACGTCACCGGGCTTATTCGTGAAGGTAATACGGTGCGCGGGGTGCGCGTGTTTGATGCGCAGTACAACGAACACCGCGAGCTGTATGCCGCCGTCGTGGTCAATGCGGCAGGGATCTGGGGCCAGCGCATCGCGGAATATGCCGATTTATCCATCCGCATGTTCCCGGCGAAAGGCTCGCTGCTGATCCTCGATCACCGCATCAATAACCATGTTATCAACCGCTGCCGCAAGCCGTCCGATGCCGACATCCTGGTGCCGGGCGACACCATTTCCCTGATTGGCACCACGTCAATGCACGTTGACTACAGCGATATCGACGTTAACCGGGTCACCGCCGAAGAGGTCGACATTCTGCTGCGCGAAGGGGAAAAGCTGGCCCCGGTGATGGCGCAGACGCGTATTCTGCGTGCCTACGCGGGCGTGCGTCCCCTCGTCGCCAGCGATAACGATCCGAGCGGGCGTAACGTCAGCCGCGGCATCGTGCTGCTCGATCACGCTGAACGTGACGGCATGGACGGATTTATCACCATCACCGGCGGCAAGCTGATGACCTACCGGCTGATGGCCCAGTGGGCCACCGATGCCGTCTGCCGTAAGCTCGGCAACACCATGCCGTGCGTGACGGCGGAACAGGCCCTGCCCGGCTCGCAGCAATCGACAGAAAAAACGCTGCACAAAATCATTTCACTCCCTGCCCCGCTTCGCGGTTCAGCAATTTACCGCCACGGCGACCGCACGCCGACCTGGCTCGGTGAAGGCCGACTCAGCCGCAGCCTGGTGTGCGAATGCGAAGCCGTGACCGCAGGCGAGGTGCAATATGCCGTGGAAAACCTGACGGTGAACAACCTGCTCGATTTACGCCGCCGTACGCGCGTCGGGATGGGCACCTGTCAGGGGGAGCTGTGCGCCTGCCGTGCCGCCGGGCTGCTGCAACGTTTTCACGCCACGACGTCAACCCAGTCGCTTGCCCAGCTCAGCGATTTTTTAAACGAGCGCTGGAAAGGCATACAGCCCGTCGCGTGGGGGGATGCCCTGCGCGAAAGCGAGTTTACCCGCTGGGTCTATCAGGGGCTTTGCGGTCTGGAGAAGGAGCACAACCATGAAATTTGATACCGTGATTGTCGGTGGGGGGCTGGCGGGCCTGCTGTGCGGCCTCAAACTGACGCAGCGGGGTCTGCGCTGCGCCATTGTCACTCGCGGTCAGAGTGCCCTGCACTTCTCCTCCGGCTCGCTGGATTTACTGGGCGCGCTCTCGTTCGCCGATCTGCCGCCTGAACATCCCTACCGCCTGACGGGCGCAGAGAATATGGCCCGCTTTGCCTGTGAAACCGAACACCTGCTCACCGCCTGCGGCGCATGCATGCAGGGTGACGCCGAGCAAAATCATCAGCGCGTCACGCCGCTCGGCACCCTGCGTGCCGCCTGGCTTAGCCCGGAAGAGGTGCCTGTCGCCCCCATCGCTGCCGAGCGCGTGCGGGTGGTGGGGATCAGCGGTTTTCTCGATTTCCAGCCGCATCTGGCCGCCGCGTCTCTCAGACAACAGGGTGTTCAGGTGGATACAGCGGAGATTGATCTCCCCGAACTCGATGTGCTGCGTGAAAACCCCAGCGAGTTTCGTGCGGTGAACATTGCCCGCCTGCTGGATAACGAACGCTACTGGCCGCAGCTGTACGCGGCGCTTCGGCCGCTCGGCGAGGCCTGCGACGCCCTGTTTATGCCCGCCTGTTTTGGCTTAACGGACAACCGTCTCTGGCGCTGGCTCTCGGCGCGCCTGCCCTGTACGCTCGGTTTACTGCCGACGCTTCCCCCTTCCGTGCCCGGCATTCGTCTGCATACCCAGCTTCAGCGCCAGTTTGTGGCGCAGGGTGGCATCTGGATGGCGGGCGACGAGGTCAAAAAAATCACCCTGACAGAAGGCGCGGCAAGCGAAATCTGGACCCGCAACCACGGTGATATCCCGCTTCGTGCACGCTATACGGTGCTGGCAAGCGGCAGTTTCTTCAGCAACGGTCTGCTGAGCAGTCGGGATGGCGTGCGTGAGGCGATCCTCGGGCTGGACGTTCGACAAAGCGCCTCCCGCGCGGACTGGTATCAGAGCGATTTCTTCACCCCACAGCCCTGGCAGCAGTTCGGCGTGATCGTCGACCGCCAGCTACGCCCGCAGCTGAACGGGGTACCGGTTGAAAATCTTTACGCCATCGGCTCGGTTCTGGGCGGATACGATCCCGTGGCGCAGGGCTGCGGTGGCGGCGTCTGCGCCGTTACCGCACTGCATGTCGCGGAGCAGATTATCCAGCGCCGGGAGGGAGCAAAATGAATGACACCCGATTTGAAAGCTGTATCAAATGCACGGTTTGCACCACGGTTTGCCCGGTCAGCGGCGTCGATCCGCGCTATCCCGGCCCGAAACAGGCGGGTCCCGACGGGGAGCGCCTGCGCCTGAAGGACGGCGCGCTCTACGACGAGGCGCTGAAATACTGCATCAACTGCAAACGCTGCGAAGTCGCCTGTCCGTCGGACGTGAAAATTGGCGATATCATCCAGCGCGCCCGCGCCCGCTACAGTTCGCAAAAACCGACGCTGCGTGACGCGATACTGAGCCACACCGATCTGATGGGCAGCCTTTCGACGCCTTTCGCACCGGTCGTCAATGCCGCCACCGCCCTGAAGCCGGTACGCAGGCTGCTGGATGCGACGCTCAAAATCGACCACCACCGCAGTCTGCCGAAATATTCTCACGGCACCTTCCGCCGCTGGTATAAATCCGTGGCGGCAGAACAGGCGCAGTTCGCTGAGCAGGTCGCTTTCTTCCACGGCTGCTACGTGAACTACAACCATCCGCAGTTGGGGAAAGACCTGCTGAAAGTGCTGAACGCTATGGGAACGGGGGTTCAGCTTCTGAGCAAAGAGAAGTGCTGCGGCGTTCCGCTGATTGCCAACGGTTTCACCGACAAAGCGCGCAAGCAGGCGAGAAGCAACGTCACCTCTTTACGCGAGGCGATCGTCGACAAAGGCATACCGGTCCTGGCGACATCGTCAACCTGTACCTTCACGCTGCGCGATGAATATCCCCATCTGCTGGACGTGGATAACACCGGCCTGCGCGAGCACATTGAGCTGGCGACCCGTTTTCTCTGGCGCAAACTGGACAGCGGGCAGACGTTACCGCTGGGCAAATTGCCGCTGAAGGTGGTGTATCACACCCCATGTCATATGGAGAAGATGGGCTGGTCGCTTTATACGCTTGAACTGCTGCGGCTGATCCCGGGGCTGGAGCTGACGGTGCTGGACTCGCGCTGCTGCGGCATCGCAGGCACCTATGGCTTCAAGCGCGAAAATTATCCAACGTCACAGGCCATTGGTGCGCCGTTATTCCGGCAGATTGAAGAGAGCGGTGCGGATATGGTGGTGACGGACTGCGAAACCTGTAAATGGCAGATCGAGATGTCCACCAGCAAACGCTGCGAACATCCCATTACCTTGCTGGCAAAAGCGCTGGCGTAACCGTTGCCGGGGCCGCTGCCCCGGCACGTTCTCACTCCACGAACAGCGATTCCACCACGTTGATCCAGCCGTGCTCGCTGGCGACCTCTTTCCCGTTCAGCCAGCGGCGCAGCATGTTCAGCGCCATCATCGCACATACCTCCTGACGCACGGCCAGGCTGTGGCGGGTAATACTCATCTTCACCCGCAGGGCGTGCGTCCCTTCCGGCGTTGCCAGGGCGAAGTTAAGGTGCTCCTCATCCAGCCCGCCCACAAACAGCGCCAGCCCCGCGAAATGCTTCACTCTGCGCTCGGACGCCCAGCGCGCCGTCTGCGCCAGCGACTCCTGCTGGAACGGCACCACTTCACTGGCCAGCAGCGGCGCACCCGCCCGGGTAAGCTGAAGCGCCAGAAGCCCACCGGTAAACTGCTCGCTTAACGTCACGCTCAGCTGGCGGGACTGCAAATGCGCGGCGATCTGCGCAGGCAACCCTTCCGTGCCTTCGAAAATCAGGCTTTCCCCGGCGACGCGCTGCACTTCCGGCCACAGCGCCAGCATGGCGGCTTTCTCTGACGCCGGTCCGGTCAGCTTCAGTTCAATAATCGGCATGGAGGAGCGATAGCCCATCGACACGCCGGGAGGCAGTTGCAGGTGATCGAGGCTCTGGGCCAGATCGCTTTCCGAGCGGCCAAACGTGGTCAGACGCAGGCACAGGGGCGGTTCAGGCAGCGTGAAGCGCGCACGCAGGCGCGGCAGGATCTGCTGTTCGACCATCACCTTAAATTCCGACGGCACGCCCGGAGTGAAGAACATCAGGCAGCGGTTCAGCTGAACGGCAAACCCGCAGGCGGTGCCGACCGGGTTATCAATCAGTTCCGCGCTGGCGGGAATTTCAGCCTGCTTGCGGTTGCTGGGTGCCATCACGCGGCCACGTTCGGAGAAAAAGCGTTCCATCTGCGCCAGCCACGCCTCGTGCAGGACCAGGCCTTCGCCTTTGGCCGTAGCGGCAGCCAGTGCGCTGAGATCGTCGCTGGTTGGCCCCAGCCCGCCGTTCACAATCAGCACGTCACAGTGTTCGCTGCGCTCGCGCAGAACGTTGACCAGCGACTCAAGATTGTCACCTACGGTGTTGCGGCGCGTTAACGGTAATCCTTGCTCAAAGAAGAGATCGGCGAGCCAGGCGGCATTGGTATCAATGATTTGCCCATGCAGCACTTCGTCGCCAGTGGATAACATTTCCACGTTTATCATTGTGTTCTCCCATTTCAATGGTCAAAACACTATAGCGCAATCGAAGAGCGGGGGAAGAGAGAAACTGGCGCGACTGAACGCCGCGCCGAAAGGATTAGAAACCGGCGCTCACGCCAACGTACGGGCCGTCTGCCAGGGCGTTGTCGCGGTTGCCGTCTTTACCGGCCAGGTTCAGATAGCGATAACCCGCTTCGATGGTGATCGGGCGCATGATGGTCCAGCGCGCGCCAGCATTGGCTTCCTGATAGCTGTCGATACCGCTGGAGAGGGAATCCGGAGAGTAGTAGTACTCACCGAACAGGCCAAAGCTGTCGCCAATTTTCCACTGCAAGCCGCCGCCCACTGCCGCCGCGTAGCCTTCGTCGCCGTCGTTCGGGTTGGTGTAAATGCCTTTACCGCCGATGGTCGCCAGGAAAGGACCAAGCGGTACGTTAAAACCTAGGCCCAGGCTTGCCGCATCACCATCGTCGTCGTTATGCGTCCAGCCGCCGGTCATCGCCAGGCCTGCGCTATCCGTGCCAAGACCAAAGCCCAGGTGAGTATACTCTTCGCCCGCCGAGCCGTTGAAGGAAATAGCGTTGGCTGCTGCCGATACAAACATCAGGCCTAAGCCCATTAATGCCACTTTTTTCATTGTCGTGATCCCGCACAATTTATTCAGAAATGTCCAAAAACCGCGAGATTTTAACCTGACTGTCTGTGGGATCAATGGACTCCACGTGCGGCGGGCAATTAGTTTGTAACGATTTGATAATATCGGCATTTATACCAACCTCAGAAAGCGCATTTTTACGCGCAGCCCACCCAGATTTTCACTGGGCATCAGTTGAAGATGGCTGCGGTGCAGGCGGGCGATATCGTTGGCCAGCGCGAGGCCAATGCCGGACCCGGCGGCGTCGCCCACGTTATCCAGCCGATGAAACGGCAGCATGGCCTGGGAAATCTGGTCTTCAGCAATGCCCGGGCCGCTGTCCTCCACGCTCAGCTCAACGGCATCGTTATCCGTGCGCAGGTACACCGTCACGATCCCCTGCTCCGGCGTGTATTTGATCGCGTTCTCCAGCAGGTTAGCGCACAGTTCGCCCAGCAGCACGTCATCCCCCTCAATAATTACCGGCTGCTGTACGCCGTCATAACCGAGATCGATACCTTTACTTCGCGCCTGCGTGAGCCGGGAAAAGCAGCAGTTTTGCACCACCTGTACCAGATCGACAGGGGAAAACTGTCGCTCCCCCTGCTCTTTCCGCTTCACCGCTGACAGCTGTAACAGCCTCTCGGTCAGCACGATGGTGTTATCCAGCGTGACGTTCATCGCCCGTAAACTCTCCTGCCACAGCGCCGGATCGTTTCGCGTCAGGGCAACGGACACCTGGGTTTTCAGCACCGCCAGCGGCGTTTTGAGCTGGTGTGAGGCATCGGCATTGAAGCGCTCCTGCCGCGAAAGCACGCCGCGTAACCTGTCGATATAGCGGTTAAATGCCACAATCAGCAGCCGCGTTTCCGACCAGGGCAGTAACTCCGGCAGCGGCGCCAGCAGCCCCGGCTCGCGACGTACCATCAGGGACGAGAGCTGTCGCATCGGGCGTAGCACACGGCGCAGCAGCCAGGCGGTTAAGACCAGCGTCAGAAGGACCAGCAACCCCTGCGACACGAGCGAGGAAAACAGCAGCTGAGTGGCCAAATAGCGCCGCGACTGCAACGTTTCGGCGACGTAGATCTCCGCCATCCCGGACACATTGTCTTCGTTAACCGGCTGGAGCAGCTTCGCCACGCGGATCGCCTGCCCACGATACTCGGTATGATAAAACCACGCCAGCGCCGGATAGTGTGTCGTGCGCGACGTGGAGGGAGGCATATTCGGCAGATCGTCGTAGCCGGAAATGACACGTCCGTCCGGGTCAACCACCTTGTAATAGAGGCGATCGTTCATGTTCAGCTCGAAGCTGTCCAGCACCACCCAGGGCACATTTACCTGGAGTTTACCGTTGTGCACCTCCAGCCGCTCTGACACCGTTCGTGCCGAGGATAACAGCGTACGATCATAAGCCTGCGTCGCCGCCTGTAGCGCACTCACGTAGCTGTTGAAGGCCGAAAGCCCCCATAACAACAGCAGCGGCAAACCCAGAAAGAGCAAAAGTTGCAGGTAAAGCGACTGCGGCTTAACCCACTTCATCGCCGCACTCCAGCACGTAGCCTAGCCCACGCAGGGTGGTGATCCGCACGCCGCTGCCGGTCAGCTTCTTACGCAGGCGGTGTATATAGAGATCGATGCTCTCGGGGCTGACGTCGTCGTTCAGGCTGAACACCTGATCGAAAAGCTGTTGCCGGGAGACGGGACGGGTGCGGCGGTGCATCAGCACCTTCAGCAGGGAGAGTTCGCGCGGCGTGAGGGAAAGGGGTTCATCTCGCAGCAGAAAGAAGCCTTCATCATCGTACTCCAGTTCCCCCAGCCGCTGACGCTCCTGGGTTCGCCCTTCACTGCGGCGCAGCAGCGCGCGCAGGCGGGCATCAAGCTCCTCCAGCTCGAACGGCTTCGGAAGGTAGTCATCCGCTCCGGCATTCAGCCCCTTCACCCGGTCTGCCACGTTGCTGCGGGCGGTGAGAAACAGCACCGGCAGCGTCTGTCCGCGCTTTCTCAGACGATGCACTACCTCAAGCCCGTCGAAGCCGGGCATGCCGATATCAAGGATCGCGACGGCATAGTTTTCCCCCTGCAAAAGGTGATCCGCCGCGCGTCCGTCGTTGACGCAATCCACGGCAAATCCGTTTTGTACCAGCGCTTTTTCCAGCCAGTGAGCCAGCTCACGATTATCTTCCGCCAGTAAGAGACGCATATCACATCCTGTAAAGTTGGTGTCGCAATGAAAGGGAAATGAAAGGTTATTGTTTTAACAATCACGCAACGGAACCGCTACAAGGTGGTTCACATAATCAGAAAAAAGACACCCGTACCCGTACTCCCGGTTCTCCGGCGTGAGGATAAACGATGAAAAAACAATTACTTTCTACCCTTGCTGCAAGCGTATTGCTGTTGAGTGCCTCTGTCGTCCAGGCGCAGGACGCACCGTCCCGCACCGAATGTATCGCCCCGGCCAAACCCGGCGGCGGCTTCGACCTGACCTGTAAGCTGATTCAGGTCAGCCTGCTGGAGACGAAGGCCATTGAGAAACCGATGCGCGTCACCTACATGCCCGGCGGCGTGGGCGCGGTAGCCTATAACGCCATTGTCGCCCAGCGCCCTGCCGAAGCAGGCACCGTGGTGGCTTTCTCCGGCGGCTCGCTGCTGAACCTGTCGCAGGGGAAATTTGGTCGTTATGACGTGAATGACGTGCGCTGGCTCGCCACCGTGGGCACCGATTACGGCATGATCGCCGTGCGCGCGGACTCCCCGTGGAAATCCCTGAAAGATCTGCTGACCGCCATGGAAAAAGATCCGAACAGCGTGGTGATTGGCGCGGGCGCCTCAATTGGCAGCCAGGACTGGATGAAGGCCGCGCTGCTGGCGCAGCAGGCCAAGGTGGATCCGCACAAGATGCGCTACGTGGCCTTTGAGGGCGGCGGCGAGCCGGTGACGGCGCTGATGGGCAATCACGTCCAGGCCGTCTCGGGCGATCTCAGCGAAATGGTGCCCTACCTCAGCGGGGATAAAATCCGCGTGCTGGCGGTCTTCTCGGAAAACCGTCTGCCGGGCCAGCTGGCTAACGTCCCCACCGCCAAAGAGCAGGGTTATGACCTGGTCTGGCCGATCATTCGCGGCTTCTTTGTCGGGCCAAAAGTGACCGACGCCGAGTACCAGTGGTGGGTGGATACCTTCGCAAAACTCCAGCAAACCGACGAGTTCAAAAAGCAGCGCGATCTGCGCGGACTGTTTGAGTTCAACCTGAACGGTAAACAGCTGGACGAGTATGTCAAAAAGCAGGTGAATGACTACCGCGAAAAGGCGAAAGCCTTTGGTCTGGCGAAATAAACCGGAGGCGCTATGAGCGATCGCATATTTGCCGGGATATGGCTGCTGCTCTGCATTGGCGGAATGTTCGTCGCCTGGCAGATCCACAGTGAATACAGCTATGAACCCGTAGGGCCACGCCCCTTCCCGATGGGCATTGTCGGCCTGATGCTGCTCTGTTCGGTGGCGCTGCTGCTGCGCCACCCGGATACGGTAGAGTGGCCGCCACGCCGCACGCTGCAACGTCTGCTGGTGATGGTGATTATCCTGCTGATGTACGCGTGGGGCTTTGAGTGGCTCGGCTTCCCGATCGCCACCGCCCTGCTGACGATGGTGATTGGCATACTGTTTAACGCCTCGCTGCCTGCGGCGGGGATCTCCGGGGTCGTACTGGGCATTTTACTCTGGTACGCCTTCGACCGCCTGCTGGACGTGACCCTGCCGCTCGGCGCATGGTTTAACTAACGGAGCACGCTATGGATACCTGGATCTATCTCTCTCAGGGGTTCGCGGTAGCGATGACCCCGGAAAACCTGGTGATCGCCCTGATCGGCTGTTTCGTCGGGACGATCGTCGGGCTGCTGCCGGGCCTTGGGCCTATCAACGGCGTGGCGATTTTACTGCCGCTGGCCTTTGCGCTGCATCTGCCTGCTGAATCGGCTTTGATCCTGCTGGCGACGGTTTATATCGGCTGCGAATACGGGGGGCGTATTTCCTCGATTCTGCTTAACGTGCCCGGCGATGCCGCCGCCATTATGACCGCGCTGGATGGCTACCCGATGGCGCAGCAGGGGCACGGCGGCGTGGCGCTCTCTATTTCTGCCGTCAGCTCGTTCGTCGGCTCCATGATCGCCATTGGCGGCATCATTCTGTTCGCACCGGCGCTGGCCCAGTGGTCGCTGGCCTTTGGCCCAGCCGAGTACTTTGCACTGATGGTGTTCGCCATCGCCTGCCTCGGCAGCATGATGGCGCAGAATCCGCTCAAGTCGTTTTTATCCGCGCTGATTGGCTTAGGGTTAGCCACCGTCGGCGTGGATGCCAACACCGGGGTTTATCGTTTTACCTTCGACAGCGTTCACCTCTCCGACGGCGTGCAGTTTATCGTCGTGGTGATTGGTCTGTTCTCTGTATCGGAAATTTTACTGATGCTGGAACATACCAGCAGCGGGCAGACGCTGGTGCGCAAAACCGGACGTATGCTCTTTAGTGCCAAAGAGGGGGCGCAGTGTGTGGGAGCCACCTTACGTTCGTCGGTGATCGGTTTCTTCGTCGGCATTCTGCCCGGCGCGGGGGCCACTATCGCCAGCGCCATCACCTACATGACCGAGAAGAAGCTGAGCGGTAACAGCGACAGCTTCGGTAAAGGCGATATTCGCGGCGTGGCGGCGCCGGAAGCAGCGAATAACGCTTCGGCCTGCGGCTCGTTTATCCCGATGCTGACCCTTGGCGTGCCGGGTTCCGGCACCACGGCGGTGATGATGGGCGCGCTGACGCTCTATAACATCACTCCGGGTCCGGCGATGTTTACCGAACAGCCCGATATCGTCTGGGGTTTGATTGCCGCCCTGCTGATCGCCAACGTG
Organism: Enterobacter cloacae complex sp. IR5418; assembly: GCF_049238105.1. Classification (NCBI taxonomy): domain Bacteria; kingdom Pseudomonadati; phylum Pseudomonadota; class Gammaproteobacteria; order Enterobacterales; family Enterobacteriaceae; genus Enterobacter; species Enterobacter cloacae complex sp. IR5418. The sequence continues at coordinate 88,485 of NZ_JBMKHS010000001.1, forward strand.
ATGCTGCTGGTGATGAACATCCCGCTGATTGGCCTGTTCACCCGTATGCTGACCATTCCTCTGTGGTTCCTGGTCCCGGCGATTGCCGCCGTCTCTGCGGTTGGGGTGTACGCGGTGCACAGCACCACCTTTGACCTGGTCTTAATGGTGCTGCTTGGGGTGCTGGGCTACATTCTGCGCAAGATGCACTTCCCGATGTCGCCGCTGATTTTAGGGTTTGTGTTAGGGGAAATGCTGGAGCAGAACCTGCGCCGCGCGCTCTCCATCAGCAACGGCAACATGGGGATCCTGTGGGAGAGCAGCGTGACGAAGATCCTGCTGGCCATGGCGATTATGGTGATTGTTGTACCACCGGTGCTGCGCTGGGTCCGCCGACGCCAGCACAAACCGCAGCCGGATATCGGCTGATTAACCCCTCAACAGAGCATTGACCCACTGCTTTAACGCCTGGCGGGAGATTTTAATCCCGCCATTTTTCAGTTCTGACGGCAGCGCCAGCCAGTGTACCGGCTGCTCGAAGCGCGCCAGCCTGCCCTGAACCCACTCCGGCAACAATGTGATATCCGTGCCCGGCTCACATTCCACTACCGCCACCGGACGTTGCCCGTACTCGGCATCCTCCAGCGGCACGACAAACGCCTGGCTGACCTGCGGATGGGTGACGATAACGCGCTCCAGCGCTTCCGGCTGGATCCCTTCTCCGCCGCTGAAAAAGAGATTGTCCATTCGGCCCAGAATGGACAGGCGTCCGTTATGCCACGCGCCGCGATCGCGGGTGGCGAACCAGCCCTGCTCATTGACCAGCGGCAATAATGCGCCGTCTCGCCAGTATCCCGCCGCCATGCTTTCCGCCCGGATCCAGACTTCACCGTTCACCACCTGAACGTCTCTGCCCGGCAGCGCGCTGCCCACGTCCGGCGCGCCGTCCGCCTCTTTGGCGCAGACGGTGGAGGCGAACTCGGTCAGGCCGTAGCCGCAGAACGTGCGGATCCCCTGTTCGCGCGCCTGTTCGGTTAGCGCAACGGGGATTTCCGCCCCGCCGAGCAGCACGGCTTTCAGCGCGACGGGATGGTGCGAATTAAGCAGCCGCCACAGCTGCGTCGGCACCAGCGAGGCGTGGGTACAGCCCTGTAGCGCCTGCTCCAGAGGCTGTTTTTCACGCACGGTGAGACGGCCCCCGCCCTGCAACCAGCGCCACAAAATCCCCTGACCGGAGACGTGAAACAGCGGCAGAGACAGAAGCCAGTCGTCGCCATCGCCGTAAGGCATCAGCGCCAGCACGCCTTTTGCGCTGGCAAGGTGGGCGGCACAGGTGTGCACCGCCGCTTTTGGCAAGCCGGTCGAACCGGAGGTGAGCGTCATCGAGGCCAGCCGGTCTGCCCGCCACGTCACGCCGTCCTGCCCCTCGCGCTCTCTTAACGCCAGCGCGGGCAGACCGTCATACTCACCGTTAAGCACCAGCGCAAAGCGCAGGGTCATCTGCGGCAGGAGGACGTCCAGCAGCGGACGCGGAAGCTGAGGGTTTACCGGCAAAATGCGGGCGCCGCACTGAAGCAGCGCCAGCCAGGCCAGCAGCGTCCGGGGATGGTTGTGCGCAAGCAGCATCACGCCGTCACCGTCCGTAACGCCCTGAGACTGAAAACCGGCGGCCAGACGATCGATACGCTCGCACAGTTGCGACCAGCTGAGCGTGACATCGTCTAAACGCAGCGCGGATTTATTGGCACACCGGGCACGCCAGTGCCGCCACGGCCAGTCGGTAAAACTCATCGCAGTGGCTCCAGCGCCCCAACGTCAAGGCACGGCAAGGTGCTGCCCGGCCACTGGCGAATCAGCTGGGCCTGCATCAGGTTTAGCGTATCGAGACCGGGGACGGTGTCCGGCGTTAACCATGCCGCGATGCGCGCCAGCTGCGTTAGCCCGAGGCTGGATTCGATGGAAGAACTGATCACCGCCGTCAGCCCTGAGGCATGAGCCGCCGCAACCTGCTCGCGTACTTTGTCGAGGCCGCCGGTCAGCGTCGGCTTAATGACCACAGCACTGACGCCCGGCTCGGTGGCAAACGTAAACCCGTCTTCGCGCAGGCTTTCATCCCAGGCGATAGCAATGCCCGTTTCCCGGGCGAAGGCGCGAGAATCGTCGCGAGTTTTGCACGGCTCTTCGAGAAACGCGATGCGGCTGCGGTATGCCGGGTTGACGTACTTCGCAAACTGCTGTGCCCTGAGCGGTGTCCAGGCGCGGTTGGCGTCCAGGCGCAGATGCAGATCGGGAATGGCTTCCAGTAACAGGTTTACCACCATTCCGTCGCGCACCGCTTCGTACAGGCCGACCTTAATTTTCGCCACTTTCTCGCCGGGCATCCCGGAGAGCAGGGCGAACAGTTCATCCGGATCGCCGGTACAGAGCGGCGCGGCGCGATAGTTCGCCGCATCCGGTAAACTGCCGTCCAGCTCTGCCAGCGCACAACTGATGCCGAACGCGGCGGAAGGAACGTCCGGCAGCACCGGATCAGCCCCCTCACGCCATTCGTGCGTCCAGGCCATCAGCGCCGCCTGGGCCTCGTCCAGCGTTTCCAGGCTGAAGCCCGGAAGGGGAGCAATCTCGCCCCATCCTTCCCGCTCGCCCTGCCGGAGATGCACGAAAAGGCCGTCACGGGTTTTTAACCGCCGTTCACGCAGCACCACGCCCGCGTCCATGGGTATCTGCCAGCGGTAAACCTGCGCGCGAAGCATTACGGGTTCCGTTTGTATTTGCTGAAATCTGGCTGGCGTTTTTCGTTGAACGCGTTGCGCCCTTCCTGACCTTCTTCGGTCATATAGAACAGCATGGTGGCATTACCCGCCAGCTCCTGAAGGCCCGCCTGACCGTCACAGTCGGCGTTGAGGGCCGCTTTCAGGCAGCGCAGCGCCATTGGGCTGTTTTGCAGCATTTCGCGACACCAGCGCACGGTCTCTTTTTCCAGATCGGCGATCGGCACCACGGTGTTAACCAGCCCCATGTCCAGCGCTTCCTGGGCGTTGTACTGACGGCACAGGAACCAGATTTCGCGGGCTTTTTTCTGGCCGACAATGCGCGCCATGTAGGATGCGCCCCAGCCGCCGTCGAAGGAGCCGACTTTCGGGCCAGTCTGACCGAAGATGGCGTTTTCCGCCGCGATCGTCAGGTCACACATCATGTGCAGCACATGGCCGCCACCGATGGAATAACCGGCCACCATCGCGACCACCGGTTTTGGGCAGGTACGGATCTGGCGCTGGAAATCCAGCACGTTCAGGTGGTGGGTACCCGCATCATCCTGGTATCCGCCGTAGTCACCGCGCACTTTCTGATCGCCGCCGGAGCAGAAGGCTTTCTCGCCTTCGCCGGTCAGGACGATGACGCCAATATTGTCGTCGTAGCGGGCATCCGCCAGCGCCTGGATCATCTCTTTTACGGTCAGCGGACGAAACGCGTTGCGCACCTGTGGACGGTTGATGGTGATTTTGGCGATACCATCGGCGGATTTATGGTAACGAATGTCGGTATAGCCTTCGGAGCAGTCCTGCCATTCAACCGGCGCGTAAAGCATGTGTTCATCAGGATAGATCATAGCGTGTCCTTTGTTCGATGACGCAGTATCTGAGCCAGACTCGCGGCAACCGCATCCGGGTTGTCCCGGTGGGCGTTGTGTCCGGCGTGAGGGATAGCATGACGCGTGGCGTTAAGTTCAGCGGCGATGGCTGCAAACTTCCCGTCACGTTCGCCATAAAGATAATCAAAAGAAAAATCACGCGCGGTTAGCGCGGGACGTAAATCAGGCTGAACGGCAAGCGAGGTGGCTTCCAGCATTTCTGCCAGCTTCGGGCCGTTGTTCCGGCTGCGCAGCGCGATCAGCGCGTTGCGCTGTTCATCCGTGAGGGAGGCAAAGACCGGCTGTTGATACCAGTCGGCAAAGACGGCTTCCAGCGGCTCAATGCGAAAACGTGACGCCCAGCGGCGGTCAGAGTTCAGCCGCGCCTGGCGCGCATCGGTATCTTGCAGGCCCGGGTGCCCACCTTCCACAATCACCCCTTCTAACCCCGCAGGATGCTGGCAGGCATGAAACATCGCAATGCGGCCGCCGAGGGAGTACCCCACCAGCCAGTAGCTTAGTATGTTGTAACTAATAAGGGTGCGATTAAGCAAACCGCTCACCTCTGCAAACCCCGTCACGCCCGTATCCGCTGACCCACCGTGCCCGGGCAGGTCAAGGTAGAGCCGGGGATAGTCATGCAGCGACGTCCCGACAGCCTGCCATTCGCGACTGTCGCCGGAAAAACCGTGCAGGAAAACCAGCCAGGGGTAGCCTGATTTTCCGGGCCGGGAGACGCCTGCGAGGATCACAGGTGGCTCACCTGCGCCAGCAGATGTTGCAGCTTCTGCGCGCCGTCAGAATCGTTTACCACCAGCTCTATCAGCGTCGCGCCAGGCTGCCGCCAGGCGGTGTTCAATGCCGTTTCCAGCGCCTCCCAGTTTTCCGGGCGATGGTACTTCAGGCTGAACATGGCGGCGGCGTGTTCGAACTGCACGTTTTGCGGCATCAGATAGAAGCGCTCACGTTCGCTTTGCGGCGTCGGCAGCAGGGAGAAAATCTGCCCGCCGTTATTGTTAACGACAATCAGCACGAACGGGGCCGACGCCTGACGCAGGAGCGCCAGCGCGTTGAGATCGTAGAGGGCGGAGAGATCCCCCACAATCGCCAGCGTAGATTTTGCGCTGGCCCGCTGTACGCCAGCCGCGGTGGAGATCAGGCCGTCAATGCCGCTCGCGCCCCGGTTGCTGTACACCGGATAACCCGCTGGCAGCTTCGAGAAGGCGTCAATCAGGCGCACCACCAGGCTGTTTCCAACAAAAAGTTGTCCCTGCGCGGGAAGATAGTTACGGATACGGTGCGCCAGCCCGGCTTCACTGAATGCCTCGCACTGTGCTGTGGTCAGTTCCCACGCCTGACGTGCCAGCGCCGGGATCGCCACCGCCCAGGGCTGGCGTTTTTCCGCCGGATGCAATTCCAGCCAGCTGTCAATGTCGCTCACCAGGCGGCGGCCGCGATGGTGCGCCGGGTCAAGGCGTCCTTCGAGCGGATCCACCAGCCAGTACTCTTCTGGCGTACAGGTGGCCTGCCACTGGAGCAGACGCTTACCCGTCAGGTTCGATCCCAGCTGGACGACGATTTGCGCCTGCGCCAGCTCGGTGACCGCTTTCGCGTTCCCCAGCCAGAGGTCGGCGCAGGGCAACGGCTGGCCCGTCTGGGAAAGCACATCACCAATCAGCGGCCAGCCAAGCGTTTGTGCCCACTCCGCCGCCAGCTTGCCTTCCGCCGCACTCATCCGCCCGGCAATCACCACCCCGCGCTTCTGGCGCCAGAAGAACCAGTCGCGCTGTTTAGCGCTTTCCAGATGCGTCTGCTCGCGCAGCCAGGGTTTTTCGCTCTCCCACCAGTCGCCCAGCTGCTGTTGCCAGGCGAGACCGGTCTCGTTCATTTCGCCGTACAATGGCTCGGCAAACGGGCAGTTAATGTGAAGCCCGCCGCTGCGCAGAGCGTTCATGGCGTGATCGAGGGTGGAGACCAGCCAGCTGGCGGGAATATCCTGGGTGGGGCGCGGCAACGAGACCGTCTGTGCAGGGTGCGAGGCAAAAATGCCAGGCTGACGAATCGCCTGGTTTGCACCGCAGTCAATAAGTTCCGGGGGACGATCGGCGGTGAGTAAGATCAGCTTTTCGCCGGTTAATCCCGCTTCAATCAGCGCCGGATAGAGGTTCGCCACCGCCGTGCCGGAGGTGACTATCACCGCCACGGGCGCTTTGCTGACTTTCGCCAGCCCGAGCGCCAGATGGCCCAGACCACGCTCATCAAAATGGGTGTGATGAATAAAAGCCCGGTTTTCCGCCGCCGCAAGGGTGAGCGGCGTGGAGCGAGAGCCTGGGGCAATACACACATGCCTGACACCATGACGGGTCAGGGCTTCAAGGATCACCGTCGCCCAGCGTCGGTTAAAAGAACTTACTGACATGAGATTGTCCAGTATCAAGAATGCGACACAGTATAAATAATAGAAAAAGTCAGAATTTTGATATGAATCGGGATTGCACGAATCAGTATTAATCCCTCAGGAGAAGGGAACGCAGCCCGGCGGCTTTGTTTTCAATCTCCTGCCACTCCTGCTCCGGATCGGAGCCACTGACGATGCCCGCCCCGGCATAAAGACGCAGCGCGTCATCGCGAACACGGGCGGAGCGTAATGCCACGCAGAATTCACTTTGATCGGGCGATAAATAACCCGCCGATCCGGCGTACCACTCCCGGTCAAACGGCTCCACGTTCGCAATAAATTCTCGCGCAGCCTGACGTGGCAGCCCGGCCACCGCTGCCGTCGGTTGCAGAATATGCAAACACTGCTCGTCGTCAGGCTGTATAAGTTCGGTCCAGATACAGCGCCGTAAATGCTGCACCTTGCGCAGACGCAGCACCTGCGCAGGCAGGACTTCCAGCGTCCGGGTATAGTGCTGAAGACGCTGGCAGATATCTTCCACCACCAGCATATTTTCACGCTGATTTTTGTCGTCGTTCATCAGCCAGTCGCCCAGACGCTGGGCCTGCTTATCGTCAGAATGGCTGGCGACGGTGCCAGCCAGCGCTTCCGTGCGCAGCAGCGTGCCGCGTCGCCGCCACAGCCGCTCGGGCGTCGAGCCGAGGAACGCGTTGCTGGCGTCAAAGACCATACAAAAATGATAGCAGTTAAGGTTCAGCGCGCGGCTGGCGGCCATCAGCGCGATGGCATTCACGGGCTGCTGACACTGCACATCAGTGGCACGTGCGAGCACCACTTTCTCAAACTCGCCGCGGGCAAGGGTTTCTGTCGCCTGACGGATCAACGCCAGCCATTCCGGTTTTTCCGGATGATGGGTTTCCTGCACAATCTGCACGGACAACGGGCGGATTGGCGCGGCGTCGCGTAGGTTGTCGATAAAATTCAGGGCTTCACGGGCATCTTCACGCAGCGACGTTTCGCTCCACAGTTGCAGACGCAGCGTGGCGACCCCGGCAGACCGTCGCCAGAGAAGGCGCGGTAAAAACAGCACTCCCTGCGCCGGGTTGAAGGCGTTCAGGCCGCAGATACGGGTGTCATGTGCCACGTCATGGGTATGCAAAAACCGTGAGGCCGAGGCCAGAGAATCAAACTGGGTGAGGCTTCCGAGCGCGGCAAGTTCTTCATCGCCGCTGCGCTGTTGCCAGTAAAACTGGGGATAGCACCGCTGCACACCCAGCCAGGCCAGGGGATCGAAGGCGTCGTTTAACGGGAAAGAGACATCGAAATGGCGTAAACCGGGTGTAGCAGGCAACCCTTGCGCAAGATGAGTGCGCAGGCTTTGCAGCGCGAGGAAAATCGAGTGCACGCGGACCTCTCCCTGTTAAAGCCTTATATTATACGGGGTACTGACGATAAATAGCAGTACCCACGTGTAGGGAGTGGTTTACCGGCTTAACGACGGGCTAACAGCAGACCCAGCACCAGCCCTACGGCCGCACCGACCCCAATGCCCTGCCACGGTTTTTCATGCACATAATCATCGGCACGATAAACCGCCTGTTTTGCGCGGTAGTAGTAATTGTCGGAGGCATTACTGACGCGGTTTTTCACGTCATGCAGCGCCTGCTCGGCGCGGGCTTTCAGCTCAATGTACTTCTGATCGGCGGGATCGCCTGAAGATCGCAGCACTTCTTCCAGCGTTTCGCTTAGCAGCGTCAGGTCGTCGTCGACTCGGGTATCCCAGGATTGAAATGACATATTTTTCTCCATGTTAGTACACCAGTCCGGTAACTATAGACAACGTCTTGCTATTGCGCCTGTTTCGCTTCGCGCGCCATGCCGATGTGTGGGATCCCGTCTTCGTCGTAAATGTCCGTGACCGGGGTAAAACCAAAATGGCCATAGAATGATTGCAAATGCGCCTGCGCCCCCAGGTATAACGCCTTGTCCGGCCACTGTTTCTGACATGCGTCCAGCGTTTTTTCCATCAGCTGATAGCCCAGCTTTTCACCGCGCGCGCGGCCGCTGATAATGACGCGGCCAATAACGACCGGGGCAAAATCGTCTTCGCTTTTCAGAATCCTCGCATACGCCACCAGCTCGTTATCACGCCAGCCGAGGATGTGCCGGTTCTCGCCGACCAGGTCATCGCCGTCGATATCCTGATACGGGCAGGTTTGCTCAACCACAAAAACTTCGCAGCGCAGTTTGAGCAAAGCGTAGAGCGACTGAATGGTCAGCTCGCTGTGGTGCAGATCTTGCCACTGGATCATGTGTTTCTCCTTCCTGGGGTTCATCACGTTATACTAAACCCCTTCCCATTCGGCAAAGGGCTGATTGCGTTATGGAACTGATTTTTCTGGGTACGTCCGCTGGCGTGCCAACCCGCTCACGAAACGTGACGGCAATTCTGCTGGATCTTAAGCACCCCACCCGCGGCGGGCTGTGGCTTTTTGACTGCGGTGAAGGCACGCAGCATCAGCTGCTGCATACCGCGTATCACCCCGGCAAGCTGGACAAAATCTTTATCACCCATCTGCATGGCGATCACCTGTTTGGCCTGCCGGGCCTGCTGTGTAGCCGTTCGATGGCTGGTAACGCTAACCCGCTGACCATTTATGGCCCTGTGGGTATTCAGGAATTCGTTGAAACCACGCTGCGCCTGAGCGGCTCATGGACCGATTATCCGCTGGAGGTGGTGGAGATCGGCGAAGGTCTGGTGTTCGACGACGGGGATTATCAGGTGCGCGCTTACCCGCTTAACCATCCGGTGGAATGCTACGGCTATCGTGTCCAGGAGCATGATAAGCCCGGCGCGCTGAACGCCGCTGCGTTACAGGCCGATGGGGTGAAGCCTGGCCCGTGGTTCCAGCGTCTGAAGCAGGGTGAGACCGTCACGCTGGAAGACGGGCGCGTTATCAACGGTCAGGAGTATCTCGCACCGCCGCAACCGGGCAAAAAACTGGCTATCTTTGGGGATACCGCCCCCTGCCCTTCAGCGCTCAGGCTTGCTGAGGGCGTGGATGTGATGGTGCATGAGACGACGCTGGAAGCGGCGATGGAAGAGAAAGCCAACAGCCGGGGGCACTGCTCAACGCGTCAGGCGGCACAGCTGGCGCGCGAGGCTGGCGTTGGGAAACTGATTGTCACGCACGTCAGTTCACGCTATGACGTCCGCGGCTGCGAAAGCCTGCTGGCAGAGTGCCGGGAGGTGTTCCCCGCATGCGAGCTGGCGGAAGATTTCGCTCAGGTCAGCGTTTAGTCCTTCATTTTTCCCTCAGCGTGCCGATAACGATTAAAAGGCCAGCATTTCACTTGAGGGTAGAATGGATAATTTCCAGAAAGATATTGATGACAGGGCGAACCTGACCCTGTCCAACCGTTTTGAACTGTTGCTGTTCCGTCTTGGCACCTCTCTGAACGAAAATAAATCCGAGCTGTTCGGCATCAACGTGTTCAAACTGCGCGAAATTGTGCCGATGCCGACCTTCACCAAACCGGCGGGAATGAAGTCTCCGCTGATGGGGATGGTGAACATTCGCGACCAGGTGATCCCGGTGATCGACCTGGCCGCTGTCGCTGGCTGCAAGCCAGCCACCGGGCTGAACATCCTGCTGATCACCGAATATGCCCGCAGCGTGCAGGCGTTTGCCGTGGAATCGGTGGAAAACATCATGCGTCTGGACTGGAAGCAGGTGCACGCCGCGGAAACCGCCGTCAGCGGTCGCTACATCACCAGCATTGCCTGCCTGGATGAGAAGACCGATACCAACGATCTGGCGATGGTGCTGGACGTGGAGCAGATCCTGTATGACATCACCCCGGCGAATCACGATCTGCACGCTACCCATCTGGAAACCACCAAATTCAACATCAAGCCAGGCTCTGTCGCGATTGTTGCAGAAGACTCGAAAGTGGCGCGATCAATGCTGGAGAAGGGATTGCAGGCGATGGAGATCCCGGCTCAGCTGCATATCACCGGCAAAGACGCGTGGGAGAAAATCACTCAGCTGGCCGCGCAGGCTCAGGCTGAGGGCGTTCCCGTTACCGATAAGATTGCCCTGGTATTAACCGACCTCGAAATGCCGGAGATGGATGGCTTTACGCTGACGCGCAAAATCAAAACCGACCCGGTACTGAAAGATATTCCGGTGGTGATCCACTCGTCTCTTTCCGGCAATGCGAATGAAGATCATATTCGCAAAGTGAAGGCGGACGGCTATGTGGCGAAGTTTGAGCTGAACGAGCTGTCGTCGGTAATTGAAGAGGTGCTGGACCGCTCGATGAAGAAGATTGAGGGGCCGCTTATAAGCAGGAAGCAGTTGGCTTAGTCGCCGGTTGCTTTGCCCGGCGGCGCTACGCTTGCACGGGCCTACGGTCCTGTAGGCCGGGTAAGCGCAGCGCCACCCGGCAATAAAAAACCCGCCGAGGCGGGTTTTTTGCTTTCACCTTACATCAGCGGCATCGCGCGCTGCACAATCTCAATCAGCGGCTGCGGATAGACACCGAAGATCAGCACCAGCAGCGCGGAGATCAGCACCACGATACCCCCGGCGCTGTACTGCCAGTTGGTTGGTGCATCACGGTTGAGCTGCTGCGGCGCGCTCAGGTACAGGCTCACCGCGACGCGCAGATAGTAGTAGAGACCAATCGCGGAGCCGATAACGACACCGGCAGTCAGCCACCACAGACCCGCCTGCACACCGACGGCCAGCACGTAGAACTTACCGATAAAGCCCAGCGTCATCGGGATACCCGCCAGCGAGAGCATCATCACGGTCATTACCGCAGAGAGGATTGGACGGTGCCAGAACAGACCACGGTAGGAGAACAGGGAATCTGCATCCGGGCCACGGTACGGGCTGGACATCAGGCTCACCACGCCGAACGCGCCGAGGCTGCTGAACAGGTAACCGGCCAGATACACACCCACGGTTTCCATCGACATCTCACCGCTTTGCAGCGCAATCAGCGCCACCAGCAGGTAGCCCAGATGAGAGATAGAGGAGTAGCCCAGCAGACGCTTGATGTTGGTCTGGCTCAGCGCCATCAGGTTACCGAAGATGATGGAGACGAACGCGATGATGCCCAGCACCACGCGAACCGCTTCACTGTCACCCACCGGTGCGCACAGGAACAGACGCATGACCACCCCGAAGATAGCGATTTTGCTCGCCGTCGCCAGGAAGGTAGAGACCGGTGCAGGCGCACCCTGGTATACGTCTGGCGTCCACAGGTGGAACGGCACCAGAGAGAGTTTAAAGCCAAGGCCAACAATCATCATGCCCAGACCCGCCAGCAGCAGCGGCTCATGCATCATGCCATCGCCAAGGCTCTTGCCGAGCGCCATGAAGGAAAGGTTACCCGTCTGTGCGTACAGCAGCGCGATACCGAACAGCAGGAACGACGACGCGGCCGCAGACAGAATCGTGTACTTGATTGCCGCTTCCAGAGAGCGCTTCTGACGGAAGGCATAACCAATCAGGCCGAACAGCGGCAGTGAGATCAGCTCAATACCGAGGAACAGCGCGGCCAGGTGGTTCGCGTTCGCCAGCAGAATGCCACCCAGTGCGGCAATCAGTACCAGCAGGTAAAACTCTTCTTTGTTGTCGTTGTACCCTTCAAGCCACGGGTACGCAAAGGTACAGGTTGCCAGGCTCGCCAGTAGCACCAGACCGGTGTAGAGCATGGCGTAGCCGTCAACGCGCATCAGCGGCGTGACGTCCATCGCTCCCGCCTGGCCAACAAACCAGAGGGAGACTAACGCAGCGTTCAGACCCAGAACGGACAGGGTCGCATTCAGGAAGTGATTGCGTCGCCACGCAATGGAGAGCATCACAACCACCACCGTCAATCCGACGATCAGCAGCGGTAGCAGCGCGATCAGTTGTTGTGGAGTTATTGTCATGGCGAATTACGGCCTTGTAGTAGAAGCAGAATTAACAAACCACTGCTGGATGTTGCCCATCGCGGAGTGCGAGGTATCCAGAATCGGCTGCGGATAGAAGCCCAACAGCACCAGCAGTACGACCAGCAGCAGGATGATGAACAGCTCACGCAGCGACATCCCCGGCAGTTCTTGTGCAGCAATTTCACTCTTCGCTTTACCGAAGTAAGCGCGGTGCAGCATCGCCAGTGAGTACACGGAAGCGAACACCAGACCAAAGGTGGAAATGACGGTGATCGTCGGTACCACGTTGAAGCTGCCGAACAGGATCATAAACTCGCCGACGAAGTTACCGGTACCCGGCATCCCCAGGGTCGCCACCGCGAAGAACATGGAGAGCGCTGGCAGCCATTTCATTTTGCCCCACAGGCCGCCCATCATACGCATGTCGCGGGTGTGCAGACGTTCATACAGCTGACCACACAGGATGAAGAGACCAGCCGCGGACAGGCCGTGCGCAATCATCTGGATCACCGCCCCCTGGTACGCCAGCTGGCTGCCGGTGTAGATGGCAATCAGCACGAAGCCCATGTGGGAAACGGAGGTGTAAGCAATCAGACGTTTGATGTCGTACTGCGTGAAGGCCATCCACGCACCGTAGAAGATACCGATCACACCCAGCCACATGGCAATCGGCGCGAACTCAGCGGAGGCGTTCGGGAACAGCGGCAGGGAGAAACGCAGCAGACCGTAGGCCGCCGTTTTCAGCAAGATACCCGCCAGGTCAACGGAACCCGCCGTAGGTGCCTGTGAGTGCGCGTCTGGCAGCCAGCCGTGCAGCGGTACGACCGGCATTTTCACCGCGAAGGCGATGAAGAAGCCCAGCATCAGCAGGTATTCCACGCCGTGGGACATCGGGGTCTTCAGCAGATCTTCATAGTTGAAGGTCCAGACGCCGGTGGCGTTGTAATGCACAAACACCAGCGCCAGGATGGCAATCAACATCACCAGACCACTCGCCTGGGTGTAGATGAAGAACTTGGTGGCCGCCGTGATACGCGTTTTACCGTCGGAGGCCTTGTGGCCCCACAGCGCGATCAGGAAGTACATCGGCACCAGCATCATCTCCCAGAAGAAGAAGAACAGGAACATATCGATGGCAAGGAACACGCCGATTACGCCGCCCAGGATCCACATCAGGTTCAGGTGGAAGAAGCCCTGGTATTTTTCGATTTCTCGCCAGGAACAGAGTACCGCCAGAACGCCGAGCAGACCGGTCAGCACCACCATCAGCAGCGACAGACCGTCAATCGCCAGGTGGATCGTAATGCCAAAACGCGGGATCCACGGCAGGATAAACTCAGACTGCCACTGCGGAAGGCCCGCAGACTGGGTCAGTGAGTAGCCACCCTGCAACCACAGTTGCAGGCCAAGCGCGAGCGTCAATCCCATGGTGATCAGCGCGATCCAGCGCGGCATCTTCACGCCGAAGCGTTCAGTCTGCCAGCACAGGAAGCCGCCGATGAAGGGAATTAATATTAGCCAGGGTAATAACATGGCGATTTTTATTCCTTGTTAAAGTCCCTAAGGGACCGATTTTCAACGAATTCGACTACATTCACGTTTGAGTGCGGGGCCTTTTTGCCCGGTGGCGCTTCGCTTACCGGGCCTACAGTCCGTAGGTCGGGTAAGCGCTAGCGCCACCCGACAACCACACAGCTCAAATCAACGCAACACCATCAGCAGCGCCAGTACGACAACCGCACCGATGCTCATGGACGCCACATACCAGCGCAGATAACCGTTCTCGCTGAACAGCAGACCTTTACCTGCAAAGCGAGAGAGGATCGCCGGGATGTTCATCAGGCTGTTCAGTGGGTCGCGCTTCAGCAGCCACGCGATGCCCAGGAACGGCTTGACGAAGATCATGTCGTACAGCCAGTCGAAGCCCCATGCGTTGTACCACCAGGTGCTCAGCAGACGGCCCGGCGCACTGTTGGCAACGGCGGTCACCAGCGTACGTTTGCCCAGCCACAGCCATGCGGCGATCAGGATGCCCGCGATAGCCACAACGCCAGAGGTGATTTCAAGCGTCAGAACGCGACCGTGCTCAAGCTCGGTTGTCGCCGGCAGCACGCCCTGCAACGGTGGCACAATCATCGCGCCAACGAAGGTGGAGAGGACCAGCAGCACAATCAGCGGCAGGTGGTGGGTAATCCCCTTCCCTGCGTGAGCGTGAATTTGTTCTTTACCGTGGAATACGATGAAAATCATACGGAAGGTATACAGGGAGGTCATGAACGCACCGACCAGACCCGCAACCATCAGATTGATATGACCATTCGCCATGGCGCCCGCAAGGATTTCGTCCTTACTGAAGAAGCCCGCGGTGATCAGCGGCAGTGCCGCCAGCGCCGCGCCGCCCACCAGGAAGCAGACATAGACCAGCGGGATGGACTTACGCAGTCCGCCCATCTTGAAGATATTCTGCTCGTGGTGGCAGGCCAGAATGACGGAACCGGATGAGAGGAACAGCAGCGCTTTAAAGAACGCGTGCGTCATCAGGTGGAAAATGGCTGCGTCCCACGCCTGAACGCCCAGCGCCAGGAACATGTAACCAATCTGGCTCATGGTGGAGTACGCGAGAACGCGTTTGATGTCGGTCTGCACCAGCGCGGCAAAGCCTGCCAGCACCAGCGTGACCGCACCAACGATACCCACCAGATGCAGAATTTCCGGAGTCATCAGGAACAGGCCATGAGTACGCGCAATCAGGTAAACACCGGCGGTGACCATGGTCGCGGCGTGGATCAGCGCGGAGACAGGGGTTGGACCCGCCATCGCGTCGGCCAGCCACGTCTGCAACGGCAGCTGTGCGGATTTACCCACAGCGCCACCCAGCAGCATCAGCGTTGCCCACCACAGCATGTTGTTGCCTGCTTCGAAGTGCGCCGGCGCCAGTTCCACCATTTCGCGGAAGTTCAGCGTGCCCAGTTCGTTGTAGAGAATGAACAGCGCGAAAGCGAGGAACACGTCACCCACACGGGTCACGACGAACGCTTTCATGGCCGCTGCGCCATTCTTCGGATCGGTGTAGTAGAAACCGATCAGCAGGTAAGAGCACAGACCCACGCCTTCCCAGCCCAGATACATCAGCAGCAGGTTATCGGCCAGCACCAGAACAACCATGCTGGCGATAAACAGGTTGGTGTAGGCGAAGAAGCGGGAGTAACCCTCTTCACCGCGCATATACCAGGAGGCGAACATGTGGATCAGGAAGCCCACGCCGGTGACGACGGAGAGCATGGTCAGAGACAGACCATCCAGCACCAGGTTGAAACCGATGTTGAAGTTACCGACCGACATCCAGTTCCACAGCGGTACGCTGTAGGCCTGACGTCCATTGTTAAAGAAGTCGATACCCGCATACGCTGTCACCAGCGCAGCCAGGCCGACAGATCCCATGCCAACGGTGGCAGACAGATTCTCAGACCAGCGGCCGCGAGAAAACGCCAGCAGCACGAAGCCAATCAGCGGAAAAATAATGGTTAAGGCAAGCATGTTCATCCACGCAACTCACTTACTGAATCGATGTTCAGGTTCTGGCGGCGACGATGGAGCTGTAGCAACAGCGCCAGGCCAATACTCGCTTCAGCAGCCGCGAGGCTGATGGCGAGAATGTACATCACCTGACCATCGGTCTGGCCCCAGTAGCTACCGGCGACCACGAAGGCCAGCGCGGAAGCGTTAATCATGATTTCCAGACCGATCAGCATAAACAGCAGATTGCGGCGGATAACCAGACCGGTTAAGCCCAGAACGAATAAAATCGCAGCGAGGATCAGTCCATGTGTTAAGGGGATCATGCGTGTTCCTCCGTTTTTCTTTTCGCGCGGTCGTCAGTGCGGTTGCTCAGCACCTCGCCAGCACGCTCTTCGCGGCCAACGTGGAAGGCCACAACCAGACCCGCCAGCAGCAGCATTGAGGCCAGCTCAACCGCCAGAACGTACGGACCAAACAGGGTGATACCCACGGCTTTCGCGCTGATTGGCGTCCCGTCGATACCCTGGTCGTTGACGCCCAGAATGGCGTAAACAATCACCGCCAGCATGATGGCCGACAAAATGGCCGGACCAATCCACACCTGCGGTTTTAACCACTGACGTTCCTGCTCAATTTCAGAGCCGCCCAGGTTCAGCATCATCACCACGAACACGAACAGCACCATGATGGCCCCGGCGTAGACGATGATTTCCAGCGCACCAGCGAAGTGCGCGCCCAGCGCAAAGAACACCCCGGAAATAGCCAGCAGCGAAATGATTAAATACAGCAGCGCATGCACCGGGTTGGTGTGCGTAATCACTCGCAGCGTAGCCAGGATGGCGATAAGGCCACAGATATAAAAAGCGAATTCCATTGCCCTCTCCTTACGGTAACAGGCTCTTGACGTCGATAGGCTTAGCTTCGTTCTCTGCTTCGCCTTTATCTTTGCCGTCGATTGCCATACCCGCCATCCGGTAGAAATTATATTCCGGGTATTTGCCCGGACCGGAAATCAGCAGATCCTCTTTCTCGTACACCAGATCCTGACGCTTGTACTCACCCAGCTCGAAGTCTGGAGTCAGCTGAATCGCCGTGGTTGGGCACGCTTCTTCACACAGACCGCAGAAAATGCAGCGTGAGAAGTTAATGCGGAAAAACTCAGGATACCAGCGACCGTCTACCGTCTCGGCTTTTTGCAGAGAGATACAGCCCACCGGACACGCTACCGCACACAGGTTACAGGCAACGCAGCGCTCGGAACCGTCCGGGTCGCGCGTCAGCACGATACGGCCACGGTAGCGCGGCGGCAGATATACCGGCTCTTCCGGATACATCCGGGTTTCGCGTTTGGCAAACGCGTGCAGGCCGATCATCCAGATACTGCGTACCTGGGTGCCGAAACCTACCAATAATTCTTTTAAGGTCATGATCTCAAAGCCCCTTATGGCTGCTGCCAGAGAATGACAGCTGCCGTTACCAACAAGTTGACGAGCGTCAGCGGCAGGCACACTTTCCAGCCGAAGGACATTACCTGGTCATAACGCGGACGCGGTAACGCTGCGCGAATCAAAATGAACATCATCATGAAGAACGCGGTTTTCAGCGCGAACCAGATGAACGGCGGTAAGAACGGGCCATGCCAGCCACCAAAGAACAGCGTTACCATCAACGCGGAAATGGTGACGATACCGATGTACTCGCCCACGAAGAACAGACCGAACTTCATACCGGAATATTCAATGTGGTAACCGTCGGCCAGTTCCTGTTCGGCTTCTGGCTGGTCAAACGGATGACGGTGACACACCGCCACGCCCGCGATAGCAAAGGTAATAAACCCAAAGAACTGCGGGATTACGTTCCAGATGTCGGCCTGGTTGTTGACGATGTCGGTCATGTTAAATGAACCGGCCTGCGCCACCACGCCCATCAGGGAGAGACCCAGGAACACTTCGTAGCTCAGCGTCTGCGCGGAAGCACGCATCGCACCCAGCAGGGAGTATTTGTTGTTACTGGACCAGCCTGCGAACAGCACCGCGTAAACCGCGAGGCCTGCCATCATCAGGAAGAACAGAATGCCGATGTTCAGGTCAGCGACCACCCAGGTCGGGCTGACGGGAACGATAGCAAACGCCAGCAGCAGCGAGGTGAAGGCGATCATCGGGGCCAGCGTAAAGATCACGCGGTCCGAGAAGCGCGGAACCCAGTCCTCTTTAAAGAACATCTTGATCATGTCCGCCACCAGCTGGAGTGAACCACCCCAGCCCACGCGGTTCGGTCCGTAACGGTTCTGGAACAGACCGAGCAGACGGCGTTCACCAAAGCTCATGAACGCGCCGCAGGTGACGACCACCAGCAGAATCACAACCGCTTTCAGAATGCTCAGCAGGATGTCGATAAGATCCGGCGTTAACCAACTCATGCTTTTGCCTCCTGAAGGTTATCAAGATGCGCACCCGCCAGAACCGGCGCGATGCCAGGCATACCCATCGGCAGACCCACCTGCCCTGCTGACAGATGTTCAGAAATAATCAGCGGCAGGCTGATGGTCTGGCCGTCGTAGCTAAAGGCAATGTTCGCACCCGCGTTAACGCCAAGCTTCGCGGCGTCTGCCGGGTTGAGCTTGATGTACGGCTGCGGCATACGGGTCTGGAAGACCGGTGAACGCTGGGACAGCTCGTCGCTACCGAACAGATGGTAGTACGGCGCAATACGCCAGTGACCTTCCTGCGCCTGGAAGCTCGCCGGAACGGTGGTGAAGAAGTCCAGACCGCTGTCGGAGGCTTCAATCAGACGTACGCCCGGATCGCCGTGGCGCAGGGAGCCGCCCACTTCAGCCTGGAACTTGTTCCATGCCTGCGGGGAGTTCCAGCCCGGCGCCCATGCGAACGGGATTTGCGAACGCGGCGCAGACGGCTGGTTGTTCCCTTCCATGGAGAAGGCGAACATGGTGTCTTTATCCTGCGGCTGACGCGGTTCGTGCACGCTGATGTTGGCGCGCATCGCGGTACGGCCACTGTAACGGTGCGGTTCACGCGCCAGTTTTTGACCGCGAATGCGGAAGCTGGCTTCAGGCGCCGCATCTTTGATGCCCGCCAGATGAGGCAGTTTTTCCACTACCGCGTCGATAACGTGGTCGAGCTGCGTCCAGTCCACTTCACGGCTCTGCACGGTACTGTGCAGGGAGTGCAGCCAGCGCCAGCTTTCCAGCATCACGGTGTTGTTGTCGTAGTACGCCGGGTCGTAAACCTGGAAGAAACGCTGTGCGCGGCCTTCGTTGTTGATCACCGTCCCGTCGCTTTCTGCAAAACTTGCCGCAGAGAGCACCAGGTGCGCTTTGTCCATGATGGCGGTGCGCTGATGGTCAATCACCATGACCAGCGGCGCTTTGGAGAGCGCAGCGTCAACGCGCGCGGCAGAAGCATGGCGATGCAGGTCGTTTTCCAGCACCACAACGGCGTCAGCGGCACCGGATTCCAGTTCGCTTAACGCTTCTTCCAGCGAGCCACCACCAATCATACCCAGACCGATGCTGTTCACCGCACGGGCAATCATGGTCACACCGACGTCGGCGCCGCGGCCTTTCAGGGCTTTCGCAACGTTCGCTGCGGCCTGAATGATCTCAGCGCTTCCGGCGTTGGTACCGGAAATAATCAGTGGTTTTTTCGCACCCGCCAGGGCCTGAACAATCACGTCGACCTTGTTTTGCAGGTCGCGATCCAGCTCAACGGCCGGAGAGTTGTTGTCCAGCGCGTGGGCAATCGCAAAGCCGAGGCGCGCCTGATCTTCAACCGGCGCGCAGTAGGTCCACGCGGCGATGTCGTCCAGACGGGTATTGTCGACGTTTGTCACAAACAGAGGATGCTTCGCGCGCTGACCGATGTTGAGAATGGCCGCAATCTGCCAGTCAGCCACTTTCTGCGCCGCTGCCATTTCACGTGCTTTACCTTTCACCGCCTGACGTACCGCCAGAGCCGCGCGTGCGCCGGTCTGCGTGAGGTCTTCACCCAGCACCAGAACCGCATCATAGGATTCGATTTCGCGCAGCGCAGGCGTGTGGACACCGCCTTCACGCAGCACTTTCAGCACCAACTGGAGACGTTCCTGCTCGCCCTGAGCGATACCGGTGTAGAAGTTTTCCGCCCCAACCAACTCGCGCAGCGCGAAGTTGCTTTCGATGCTGGCGCGCGGGGAGCCGATGCCGATCACTTTCTTCGACTGACGCAGAATATCTGCCGCGCCCTGCATCGCCTGTTCAGCGTTCAGGGTAATGAAGTCATCGCCACGGCGCTGAACCGGCTGACGCGGACGGTCTTTCAGGTTTACATAGCCATAGCCGAAACGACCGCGGTCGCAGAGGAAGTAGTGGTTAACGGTACCGTTGTAACGGTTTTCGATACGACGCAGTTCGCCGTAACGTTCACCCGGGCTGGTGTTACAGCCGAGGGAGCACTGCTGGCAGATGCTTGGTGCAAACTGCATGTCCCATTTACGGTTGTAGCGCTCGGAGTGGGTTTTATCCGTGAATACGCCGGTCGGGCAGATCTCTACCAGGTTACCGGAGAATTCGCTTTCAAGCGTACCGTCTTCCGGACGACCAAAGTAGACGTTGTCATGCGCGCCGTATACGCCCAGATCCTGACCGTCTGCATAATCTTTGTAGTAACGCACGCAGCGGTAGCAGGCGATGCAGCGGTTCATTTCGTGAGAGATGAACGGCCCCAGGTCCTGGTTACGGTGGGTACGCTTGGTAAAGCGATAGCGACGGAAGCTGTGACCGGTCATCACGGTCATGTCCTGAAGGTGGCAGTTACCGCCCTCTTCACAGACCGGACAGTCGTGCGGGTGGTTGGTCATCAACCACTCCACCACGCTTTCACGGAACTGTTTGGCTTCTTCGTCATCAATCGAAATAAAGGTGCCTTCGGCGGCTGGCGTCATACAGGACATCACCAGGCGACCACGCGTGTCTTCCGCGTTTTGATATTGCTTCACCGCACACTGGCGGCAAGCACCGACGCTGCCCAGCGCCGGATGCCAGCAAAAGTACGGAATATCGAGGCCAAGAGACAGACAAGCTTCCAGCAGGTTGTCCGCCCCGTTGACTTCGTATTCTTTGCCGTCTACATGAATCGTAGCCATTAGCATGCTTCCAGTTGTCTCGGTCGAAACCGAGCGTTAATCAAAATTCTGTTTTTACCAGCGCGCTTTCAGCAGGTTCGGCTGAATACCATTGATTGAATGAGTATTGCTGAACGGCTGCTTGATGCCTGCTTCGAATTCGTCGCGGAAATATTTAATCGCGCTTTGCAGTGGCTCGACGGCACCCGGTGCGTGGGCACAGAAGGTTTTGCCTGGCCCTAAGAATCGACACAGTTGCTCAAGTGTCTCGATATCGCCAGGCTGGCCTTCGCCACGCTCGATAGCACGCAGGATCTTCACGCTCCACGGCAGACCATCACGGCACGGTGTACACCAGCCGCAGGACTCGCGGGCGAAGAACTCTTCCAGGTTACGCACCAGGGATACCATGCCGATCTCGTGGTCGACGGCCATCGCCAGCGCCGTACCCAGACGGCTGCCTGCTTTACCAATGCTTTCGAACTCCATCGGCAGGTCAAGGTGGGCTTCGGTCAGGAAGTCCGTCCCTGCCCCACCCGGCTGCCAGGCTTTGAATTTCAGGCCATCGCGCATGCCGCCCGCGTAGTCTTCAAGAATTTCACGTGCGGTGGTACCAAACGGCAGTTCCCAGACGCCAGGGTTCTTCACGCGACCGGAGAAGCCCATCAGCTTGGTACCGGCATCTTTGCTTGAGGAGATGCCCTGATACCACTCCACGCCGTTCGCGAGGATCGCCGGGACGTTACACAGGGTTTCGACGTTGTTGACGCAGGTCGGTTTCCCCCACACGCCGGAGCTTGCCGGGAACGGTGGCTTAGAACGCGGGTTCGCGCGGCGGCCTTCCAGGGAGTTAATCAGCGCGGTTTCTTCACCGCAGATGTAACGCCCGGCCCCGGTGTGCACGAACAGTTCGAAGTCAAACCCGGTGCCCAGGATGTTTTTGCCCAGCAGACCCGCTTCTGTCGCTTCCGCAATCGCGCGACGCAGGTTTTCCGCCGCTTCGATGTACTCACCGCGCAGGAAGATGTAGCCACGGTACGCTTTCAGCGCAAACGCGGAGATCAGCATGCCTTCCACCAGCAGGTGCGGCAGCTGTTCCATTAGCAGGCGGTCTTTATAGGTGCCCGGCTCCATTTCATCGGCGTTACACAGCAGGTAACGGATGTTCATGGATTCGTCTTTCGGCATCAGGCTCCACTTCAGACCGGTGGAGAAGCCCGCACCGCCGCGGCCTTTCAGGCCGGAGTCTTTCACCGCATTCACGATGTCATCCGGCGCCATGCCGCCGAGGGCTTTACGCGCCCCGGCATAGCCGTTTTTGCTCTGGTATTCGTCGAGCCAGACGGGCTGTTTGTCATCGCGCAGACGCCAGGTCAGCGGATGCGTCTCAGCAGTACGAATTACAGTTTTCATTTGTACTGCTCCAGCAGGTCAGGAATCGCTTCCGGCGTCAGATGGCTGTGAGTGTCCTCATCAATCATCATGGTCGGCCCCTTGTCGCAGTTACCCAGGCAGCAGGTTGGCAGCAGAGTAAAGCGTCCGTCGAACGTGGTCTGGCCCGGCTTGATATTGAGTTTCTTCTCTATCGCAGCCTGAATGCCCTGATAACCGGTAATGTGGCAGACCACGCTGTCACAGTAGCGGATCACATGGCGGCCAACCGGCTGACGGAAGATCTGGCTGTAGAACGTGGCTACGCCTTCTACGTCACTTGCCGGAATGCCCAGCACTTTTGCGATCTCATAGATCGCCCCATCCGGCACCCAACCACGCTGTTTCTGTACGATTTTCAGCGCTTCAATGGACGCCGCACGCGGGTCTTCGTAGTGGTGCATCTCGTGCTCAATGGCGGCACGCTCTGCTTCACTCAGCTCAAAAGCCTCGGTTTGTGGTTGTTGATTCTCGTGCATAATTAGCGGTCCACATCTGACATAACAAAATCGATACTACCCAGATACACAATCAGGTCGGAGACCAGACTGCCGCGAATGGCGGCCGGGATCTGCTGCAAGTGCGCGAAGCTTGGCGTACGCACGCGGGTGCGGTAGCTCATGGTGCTGCCGTCGCTGGTGAGGTAGTAGCTGTTGATACCCTTGGTCGCTTCAATCATCTGGAAGGATTCTTGTGCCGGCATGACCGGACCCCAGGAAACTTGCAGGAAGTGGGTGATCAGGGTTTCGATATGTTGCAGCGTGCGCTCTTTCGGTGGCGGCGTCGTCAGCGGGTGATCCGCCTTGAACGGGCCTTCCGGCATGTTGTTGAGGCACTGCTCAAGGATGCGCAGGCTCTGGCGCAGCTCTTCCACTTTCAGCATCACGCGGGTGTAGCAGTCGGACACGCCGCCGCCAAGCGGGACTTCAAAGTCGAAGTTCTCATAGCCAGAGTAAGGACGGGCTTTACGCACGTCGAAATCAATCCCGGTCGCACGCAGGCCAGCACCGGTGGTTCCCCACTCCAGCGCTTCTTTCGCGCCGTAGGCTGCAACGCCCTGGGAACGGCCTTTCAGGATGGAGTTACGCAGCGCGGCTTTCTCGTAAGACGCCAGACGTTTCGGCATCCAGTCGAGGAATTCACGCAGCA
This sequence comes from Enterobacter cloacae complex sp. IR5418, assembly GCF_049238105.1. NCBI lineage: Bacteria > Pseudomonadati > Pseudomonadota > Gammaproteobacteria > Enterobacterales > Enterobacteriaceae > Enterobacter > Enterobacter cloacae complex sp. IR5418. The sequence continues at coordinate 111,660 of NZ_JBMKHS010000001.1, forward strand.
GACGGTCCCAGCCGCGCGGCAGGTCGTGTGCCACGCCGCCGATGCGGAACCAGGCCGGGTGCATACGGAAACCGGTAATCGCTTCCACCAGATCGTAGATTTTCTGACGGTCGGTAAAGGCGAAGAACACTGGCGTCATCGCGCCGACGTCCTGAATGAACGTGGAGATGTACAGCAGGTGGCTGTTGATACGGAACAGCTCTGACAGCATCACGCGAATCACGTTGACGCGATCCGGGACGGTGATACCTGCCAGTTTCTCAACGGCCAGCACGTATGGCATTTCGTTTACGCAGCCGCCGAGGTATTCGATACGGTCGGTATACGGAATGTAGCTGTGCCAGGACTGACGCTCGCCCATCTTCTCCGCACCACGGTGGTGGTAGCCGATGTCAGGTACGCAGTCGACAATCTCTTCGCCGTCAAGCTGAAGAATAATACGGAATGCACCGTGCGCAGACGGGTGGTTTGGACCGAGGTTGAGGAACATGAAGTCCTCGTTTTCGGTACCGCGCTTCATGCCCCAGTCTTCCGGCTTGAAGGTCAGCGCTTCCATCTCCAGATCCTGCTTGGCTTTGGTCAGCTCAAACGGATCGAATTCGGTGGCACGTGCCGGGTAGTCTTTACGCAGCGGGTGGCCGGTCCAGGTCTGCGGCATCATGATGCGCGTCAGATGCGGGTGGCCGTCAAAGGTCATGCCGAACATTTCCCAGGTTTCGCGCTCGTACCAGTTGGCGTTCGGGAAAAGTTTGGTGATCGTCGGCAGATGCATGTCGTTTTCAGACAATGCCACCTTGAGCATGATATCCGTGTTGCGGTCTATTGAGATCAGATGGTAGAAAACGGAAAAATCCGCAGCAGGGAGACCCTGGCGGTGCGTTCTCAGACGTTCGTCCATGCCGTGTAAGTCAAACAGCATGACGTAAGGTTTTGGCAATTTCTTGAGGAAATCGACAACTTCCAGTAATTGCTCACGCTTCACCCAAACAACGGGTACCCCGGTGCGGGTGGCCTGAACAGTAAAGGCATCCGGCCCAAAACGGTTGCGCAGTTCGCCAATGACGGGGTCATCGAGATGATCCCGGGTCTGCCAGGCGGCTTCTTGCGCGGTTAAGTCGGTCATATTGTTCACCATTGCAAATGGTCCGTGGTGACTGTTAAGCCTGGCTTCGCGCTATTTGAGTAGTGATATGCGAAGGTGTTCTCCAGGCCCACAGGCGCAAATTAAATTTCGTCAGGCGTACGCAGGTTGGTGACGGCAATACGTTCACCACGTTTACGCTCGCGCTCAGACTGCATGTTCGCGCGATAGACACCCTGATCGCCAACAACCCAGGAGAGTGGGCGGCATTCTTTACCAATTGACTCCTGAAGCAGCATCAGCGCCTGCATATAGGCCTCTGGACGCGGCGGGCAGCCCGGGATGTACACATCCACCGGAATGAACTTATCAACGCCCTGCACAACGGAATAAATGTCGTACATACCGCCGGAGTTTGCACATGCGCCCATGGAGATAACCCATTTTGGCTCCAGCATCTGGTCATAAAGACGCTGAATAACCGGTGCCATTTTGGTAAAGCAGGTCCCGGCCACCACCATCAGGTCAGCCTGACGTGGAGAAGCACGCAGTACCTCGGCCCCAAAACGCGCAACGTCATGCACCGCAGTGAATGACGTCACCATTTCAACGTAGCAGCAAGAAAGGCCAAAGTTGTATGGCCAGATGGAGTTCTTACGACCCCAGTTGACCATATCGTGCATGGCATGTTCGAGCTTGCCCATGTACACGCTTTTGTTGACTTCTTGCTCCAGGGGGTCGGTTACGATCTCCTGTTTTTGCAGGGGGTAACGGTCATTCTCACCGTTAGGATCTATGCGGGTGAGCGTATAATCCATCTTATTGCCTCGCTGTTACTGCTGACGATTAGAGATACTGTTTTCCGGGTTGATGTGTTCACGGCGTGAACGCACAGGTGTCCAGTCCAGCGCGCCAATACGCACCAGATAAACCAGACCGGCCAGTAACACTAAAATGAAAATTGCGGCCTCGACAAAGCCCACCCAACCACTTTCGCGAATGGAGGTAGACCACGCGAAGAGGTAAAGCGCTTCCACGTCGAAAATGACGAAGAACATGGCCACCAGGTAGAACTTGGCAGACAGGCGTAAGCGAGCGGTACCTACTGAATCAATACCTGATTCGAAAGGTGTGTTTTTGTGCCTTGCGCGGGCGCGACCGCCCAGGAACCAGCCGCCGACTAACATCAGGCAGCACAGGCCAATGGCTACAATAAGAAAGATTGCGAATGCCCAGTGATGAGCGATGACTTCTGTGGATGTTGACATACTCATTGCTTACTCATCAAAAGTGATACCAACGACACTGCTCTTGCTGGCAGATGGGCATCACATCGATTCATGGGGAGGAACAAAATAACCTTACACTAACTGTCAGAAATGAGACATAGACAGCAAAATGATGGGGTTTTTTACTCCTTTCTATAACCTTTTGTCAACTTTAACAAAGGTTTCTTCACATTAAATTACAACGTGCGATTCTCATTAACATTTGGTGCCCTTTAACCCTGGTGGGTACATGACTTTCCGTCAAATGCATCTTGTTGAATCGTGTCCGTTTTGGAAGTAAAAAAAATAACCCTCCTATTTTGACAGGATTTGCCAACGATTCCTCCCCCCAAATAGGAGTATTTTCTTGATCTGAGACACGCTTTTGTTAATTCAATCAAAAAAACAGCAACATATTTCCTCTTTTTTTAACATCGGCGGGGGATGAGGGAAGTTAGAACAGCTATTGTTTACATCTTAACCATAAACATTTTCCACGTTGATAAATAAGCAGTATTTGCTTTATCCCTTCTCAACTCGCGGTTATGAATAGCAAAAAAAACCACTCGCAGGAAAAAATCATGCGAGTGGCTCTTTTTTGCACTTACATTTTGTTACGAGAATTTTGAGGGAGTGATCACTCAAAATCCCCTTCCACGATCAGGGAGTCATCCCCTCCTTCGGGAGTAACAGGCGCGTACTGCCATGGATTGTGGTAGTTTTCCATTGCCTCGAATACCACTTTCGCCAGCTCGTTATTGCTGGCGGCGTTGTGGCACAGCAGGTACTCCGTATCCGGCAACGACGGGAGTCCCTCAGAGTGACCCAGCACACGCAGGTCGGGGCTCATCATCTCCACCGGACGGGCCGTTACGCCAAGCCCGGCCTTCACTGCCGCTCGTACCGCGGGTAACGTTGACGCCACATACGCCAGACGCCATGGGATACTGGCTTCGTTGAGCGCAGCCAGCACCATATCGCGGAACGGACTGGGATCGTCCAGCAGGACCAGGGGTATTGGCTCACCTTTTTGCAATACATACTCCGCGGCACAGTACCAGTGCGTAGGAGAGGTACGCAGCGTCAGGCAGTCAAACTGGCCGGGTCGATGCGTGGTGACCACCAGGTCAACCTCGTTTTCTTTCAGCATCTCAACCATGAAGGCATTGCGTTTAACGCTAACGTCCAGGGCAAGCTTCGGATAAACCGAGCTAATTCGGTTGAGAAGGAAGGGTAAAATAGTATCTGCTGATTCATCTGACGCCCCTAATGTTAACACCCCCTGAAGGTTGCTAAACATTAATGACATACAGGCTTCATCATTAAAGCGCAGTATCTTTCTGGCATAACCCAGAAGCTGAATACCATGTTCTGTTAAAAGCTTATTACGCCCATGACGCGCAAAAAGCTCTTTACCAACCAGTTGTTCCAGCCGCTGCATTTGCTGACTCACGGCGGACTGGGTACGGCAAACGGCGGCAGCAGCTGCTGCAAAAGTGTTGAGATCGGCGACCGCAACAAACGTTCTCAGCAGATCGAGGTCGAGATTCATTATCGGACGATTTGCATTTATCATATCTTTTCACTTTCAGGTTGCTCGTGCGGAGCTGCCCGGGTTGAAGCTGTGTGTAACAGTTAAGCAATTCCTTCTGAAGAGTTTCCCTCGCATCCCGGCCCGGCAGACTGCCTGACAGATAGTTATTGTACTGCGGTATATCAACAGTCAGAAATCACGTTTCATGACGTTATTTTTATTCTCTTGCATTCAGGATATTTCGTTGTTTGCAGGTCGATGTAAATACCATTAAGAGTAAGACATGTTTTCTGCCATCTATATCGCAGCGTTGCTAACGTAGCAAGATGTGACTTACCCAATCAGCCAGAGATAACTTTAACAATAACAATCGATTAATACAGGAAAGCAGACCGCGTTATACGTAACAGGCCTATCGCTATGCTGCATTCCCGAAACACATCTTAACCCAAATCCACTATATTTATAAGTCTTATTGCAATATTAAGGATTTACCGCCAATGATAAGCAACTACACTCATTTTATTAAAATTAACGAAAGTTGCATTTTCGTCGTTAATAATAAATAAAGTTTAATTTAGATTCAGGCCATTCATTAATAACCCTTAACATTAATTTCACATGAGTAACTTTTAACCTGGCTTCGCTAATATGGCAATCGGTATCTCAGCATTCAGGTTTTACGAATGATTACTCAGGGGTACGAATCCTTCAGTCAGGATCGTCTTTTTATTTACCCCAGAATAATATTCATCATTATATGAAATTTTCAGCATAAACAACCCAGCAATTCCCTTTATTACGGTAAGTTCAGGCACAAAATCACTCCCTCGTTAGATTAAGCGATCACAGCGGTGCTGCCCGGTTGTACAAAATCTTCTTCTGTGCACCCTTCAAAACGAAGCGCGGTGGGAGTACATTGTTCCGTGCTCACTTCCACGGCAGGAAGTTGCAATAATAGCGAAAAGGTTAAAGGTTCATGTCCCCTATCGAAAAATCCAGCAAGCTCGACAACGTCTGTTACGACATCCGTGGCCCGGTACTCAAAGAGGCAAAACGCCTTGAAGAGGAAGGCAATAAGGTTCTGAAACTCAACATCGGCAACCCCGCGCCATTTGGTTTTGAAGCGCCGGATGAGATCCTGGTGGATGTGATCCGTAACCTGCCCACTGCACAAGGCTACTGCGATTCAAAAGGGCTTTACTCTGCCCGTAAAGCCATTATGCAGCACTATCAGGCTCGCGGCATGCGCGACGTCACCGTTGAAGATATCTACATTGGCAACGGTGTCTCGGAACTGATCGTTCAGGCGATGCAGGCGCTGCTCAACAGCGGTGACGAAATGCTGGTTCCTGCCCCGGATTATCCGTTGTGGACGGCCGCGGTGTCCTTGTCCAGCGGTAAAGCGGTGCACTACCTGTGCGACGAATCGTCTGACTGGTTCCCGGATCTGGATGATATTCGCGCCAAAATCACCCCACGCACCCGTGGTATCGTGATTATTAACCCGAATAACCCGACGGGCGCGGTCTACTCAAAAGAGCTGCTGATGGAGATCGTCGAGATCGCCCGCCAGCACAACCTGATCATCTTTGCCGATGAGATCTACGACAAGATCCTGTACGACGCGGCGCAGCACCACTCTATCGCCGCGCTGGCGCCCGATCTGCTGACGGTCACCTTTAACGGACTGTCTAAAACTTACCGCGTGGCCGGTTTCCGTCAGGGCTGGATGGTGCTGAACGGGCCGAAAAAACATGCGAAAGGCTACATTGAAGGGCTGGAGATGCTGGCATCCATGCGTCTGTGCGCCAACGTACCGGCGCAACATGCGATCCAGACAGCGCTCGGAGGCTATCAAAGCATCAGCGAGTTTATCGTCCCAGGCGGCCGACTGTATGAGCAGCGCAACCGCGCATGGGAATTAATTAACGATATTCCGGGCGTCTCCTGCGTGAAGCCTAACGGCGCGCTGTATATGTTCCCGAAAATCGACGCGAAGCGCTTCAATATTCACGACGACCAGAAAATGGTGCTCGACTTCCTGTTGCAGGAAAAAGTGCTGCTGGTTCAGGGGACGGCGTTTAACTGGCCGTGGCCGGATCATGTGCGTATCGTCACCCTGCCGCGCGAAGACGATCTCGAAATGGCCATCAGCCGCTTCGGGCGATTCCTCTCCGGGTATCATCAGTAACGTTGCCTTTCTGCCGGGTGGCGCTGCGCTTACCCGGCCTATACCATCCGCAAATTTGCATCTTCCCTCCCCTCCCCGCACAATGCAGTCTGTCGCAGTGAAGACATAAGGTAACCTATGAGTCAGAGTCATTTCTTTGCCCACCTCTCCCGCCTGAAACTCATCAACCGCTGGCCGCTGATGCGCAACGTGCGCACCGAAAATGTGTCTGAGCACAGTTTGCAGGTTGCCATGGTCGCTCATGCGCTGGCCGCGATTAAAAACCGCAAATTCAACGGGCAGGTGAATGCCGAACGTATCGCCCTGCTGGCGATGTACCACGACGCATCGGAAGTGCTGACCGGGGATCTGCCGACGCCGGTGAAATATTTCAACTCGCAGATTGCCCAGGAATATAAGGCCATAGAGAAGATTGCCCAGCAGAAGCTGATCGACATGGTCCCTGAAGAGCTGCGTGATATCTTTGAGCCGCTGATCGACGAGCATCAGTATACGGAAGAGGAAAAATCCCTCGTTAAGCAGGCCGATGCGCTGTGCGCCTACCTGAAGTGCCTGGAAGAGTTATCCGCCGGGAATAACGAGTTCCTGCTGGCGAAATCGCGCCTGGAGAAAACGCTGGACGCCCGCCGTAGCGAGGAAATGGATTACTTCATGCAGGTATTTGTGCCGAGCTTCCATCTGTCGCTGGATGAGATCAGCCAGGATTCGCCGCTTTAACAGTTCGCCCAGCGGCGCTGCGCTTGCAGAGCCTACGAGTTATGTAGGCCGGGTAAGGCGCAGCCGCCACCCGGCGAAGTTCTCAGAACGGAAATAACACCGGAATCAACACCACGCATACCAGCATCACCAGCACGGTGAACGGCACGCCCAGCTTCACAAAATCACTGAATTTGTAATTCCCTGGTCCCAGCACCAGCGTATTCACCGGGGAAGAGACCGGCGTCATAAATGCCGCGGACGCCGCCATCGCAACCATCATCGCAAATGGATACGGTGAGACGCCCATGGATTTCGCCATCGCCAGCGCAATGGGTGCCATCAGCACCGCCGTGGCGGTATTGGAGATGAACAAACCAATGGTGGCACACATGACGAACAGGCAAACCATCATCAGGTACGGACCATATCCCCCGCCCGCGTCCATTAAGCCTTTCACGATCAAATCCACCCCGCCGGTTTTCTGTAGCGCCAGGGCAAAAGGCATCATCCCGACAATAAGAATGATGCTCGGCCAGTGAATCGCTTTGTAGGCGCTTTCGGCGTCGATACAGCGGAATTTGCCCATTAACAGACAGGCGATGATCGCCGCCACCGGGTTAGGGATCTCGTCCGTCAGCATCAGCGCGACCATCAAAACCAGACAAAATATCGCGTGGGGCGCCTGACTGTGCGCCGGTGAGGCATCGCTCTCTTCAATCGGCATATTCAGCACCACAAAGTCACGGCCTTTCTGCCCGAGCTGGCTAATCAGTTTCCAGTTGCCGACCACCAGAAAAATATCCCCCAGCAGGATCGGCTCATCCACCACCGCCCCTTCAAGGGCGACCCCATCGCGTTTCAGGCCGACCACGTTGAGGCCATAGCGGGTACGAAAGCCGATTTCACGCACGGTTTTACCCAATAACTCCGATTCCGGGATCAGGGACACCTCGGCCATTCCCACATCCAGCGCCTGGTCGGAGAAATACTCACCGCGCAGCACCATCGGCTCCAGCAGCTGTTCGCTACAAAACTCGCGCAGATCCACGTCCGCCGTGGACATATCAATCAGCAGGACGTCACGCGCGCGAAACTCGGACACCCCGTTAACGTTAACGATCACCCGACGAAAACGACGCCAGCGCTCAACCCCGATGACGTTCGCGCCATAGCGTTCGCGTAGCTTAAGGTCATCCAGCCGCTGCCCCACCATAGGCGACCCCGGGCGGATAGCCAGACGCCGGGCACGCCCGGTCAGATGGTACTCTTTAATCAGATCGCGAAAAGAGCGCCGCTTCCAGCCCTCTTTGGCTTTGTCCTGCTTCTCCCCTTTCAGCGCGAAACGGGTCAAAAGCATATAGATAATGCCCAGCACCAGTACCACCAGCCCGATCGGCGTCACGCTAAAGAAGCTAAACCCCTCAAGCCCTTCACGGATCAGCTCGCTGTTCACAACGAGGTTCGGCGGCGTCGCGACCAGCGTCATCATACCGCTGATAAGCCCGGCAAAGCTCAACGGCATCATCAGCCGCGACGGGGAGATCTGCATTCTCATGCAGACGCTAAGCACCACCGGAATAAAGATAGCCACGACGCCCGTAGAGCTCATAAACGCGCCCAGCCCGGCGACCGTCAGCATCAGGTAAATCAGCATTTTGGTTTCGCTGCTGCCCGCCACCTTAACCAGCCACGACCCCATCATCGTCGCCACGCCGGTGCGTACCAGCCCGTCGCCAATAATAAACAGGGCGGCAATCAAAATAACGTTGGGATCGCTAAACCCAGAAAAGGCTTCCGGCAGGGAAAGCATACCGCTCAGAACGAAAGCGACAATCACAAACAGGGCGACGGCATCCATGCGCACCTTGCCCGTGGCAAAAAGAATGATGGCGATTAACAGCAGGCTCAGGACCCAAATCAGTTCACCGTTCACAACATGTCCTTGTCAGTGGAGGAGAAGCAATTTTGCCATAAAAAAGCCCCGGTAATACGGGGCGATATCATGGGATTACATTTTTAGCGAGACGGTTACAATGCCGTCAGAAGCCTTCGAGACGTCGAGGGCGGTCAGGGTGTTTAGCACAAAATCCGCCTCATTCAGTCGGGGGGAATCCGCCGGAACGTTTACTGCGATGACGTGGCATCCCGCGTTCAGCCCGGCCAGCACGCCTGCCGCCGCGTCTTCCACCACGACGCACGCCGCTGGCGCAAGGCCAAGCAGTTCCGCGCCGAGCAGAAACGCATCCGGTTCAGGCTTGCCGCGCTTCACGCGCTCAGCGGTAATGAACACGTCCGGCGTCGGTAAACCTGCCGCCTTATGACGGGCATGCGCGACGGGAATCGAGCCGGAGGTGACGATAGCCCACGGGATCTGCGCTTCATTCAGGTGCTCCAGCAGTTCGCGCGCACCGGGCAGCGCGGTGATACCCTCGGTGTCGGTGGCTTCAATCTGCTCAAGATAGCGGAACTCCGCCTGAATCTCGTCCTCAGAACGTCCCGCCAGGAAGTGTCGCAATGAGGTAATGGCCTGTTTGCCATGGATGAAATTCAGTACGTCCTGATGGTCAATACCGTGCCGGTCGGCCCAATGGCACCACGAGCGCTCCACCACCGGCAGTGAATCCACCAGCGTACCGTCCAGATCAAACAGAAAACCTTTACACTGCACACGCACCTCCGTCAGGCATTAATGATTTGTTGAATTTCGTTGCTGCTTAAATGGTACTGACGCGGACAGGCGTGCCACGCGCTCAGCATCCGTTGATATTTATCCCACATCGGGGTCTGGGCGTTGAAGCCGTGCGTACCCGCATCAAAATGGGTGTAGCGCCCTTCGGTATTCACCATAAAGCGCACATAGCTCAGATAGCGCGCTTCCGTCGCGGCATCAAAGCCCAGGAACGTCACGCGGCGCTCGTCAATGGTCTGCTGGTCTTTCAGATTGGTCCAGGACACATGCAGCGCATGGTACATCTCCATGATGTCGATAACGATACGGCAGGTTTCCTCTTTCAGTTCGCCAAATTCGCGATCCAGTTCGCGCATTTGCAAGCCAAAGCCGCGTTCGACAATGGTTTGCAGGCGGCTGTAGCGCGCAGCGTTATCGGGATCAAGCATAGTCATCATCTTGTACTGGTTAGACAAAATCAGACGTTGAGCATGGGTCATTTCCATCTTTCGACTCCTGTAGCGCATTGCACTGTAAAAAAAAGACACGGTAACGGTGTGTTACTGTGCCTTCTTTTGGTCGTCGTTTCGATGATCAATCACAAGTCATCGAGGAATGTTTTATCAAGCTGTTTAAAGGCGCGCTTGAGGGTATCCGCCAGCGCCTGGTAATCCGGCTTGCCTTCCACCGGCGCAAGCGCCTGGCCGGCCTCCTCCAGTTTTCCACGCACTTCATAAAACCAGTGTAAAATAGAGGGAGGAAGTGGCGTGACGGAACGTTTACCTAACCACCATAACCCCTGCATCGGCAGGCTTAACGCAAAGAGCGCCGTCGCGACGGCAGGCCCAAGCTGTCCACCTAACGCAATCTGCCAGCACAGGGTAAAAACGGCAATCGGGGGCATAAAGCGAATCGCATAGCGCGTGGCGCGGATAGTGCGATTCTCAATAAACATCGGCGCGAGGCGCTTTTCCATTGGCCACGTCTTTGAATAATGCTGCCCCCGGCGAAACAGACTGAAGAAGTTCACGGACGGGATTTCGGGTGTCGACATGGCTGTACCTCAACTTCACATATAAAAATTAAAATTTTCGTGCAAAACCACAACAGGCTATGACAACGTTCAAAATATTTTGTCATCGCTACCCCGTATCGGGTATCCTGTGCCAGCCTGATAGGGCCGTAGACGATAAGCGTTAGCTCGTCAAATTATCGCATATTATGCCATTGTCTGAAAAATGTTCAAAATGGCTTAAAATCATAGGTATTTCTTCCATCCTGCCAGAATGTTCGTTTGGCATGATGTTAATCATAAATGTCTGGGTCAGCATGCGTTACGCTTTTAGACTCACTGACGTTTTTTTAGCCACGTATCAATAATAGGTACTTCCATGTCGAGTAAGTTAGTACTGGTTCTGAACTGCGGTAGCTCCTCACTGAAATTCGCCATCATCGATGCGCTCAACGGTGACGAGTACCTCTCTGGTTTGGCCGAATGTTTCCATCTGCCTGAAGCACGTATCAAGTGGAAGATGGACGGCAGCAAACAAGAAGCGGCTTTAGGTGCAGGCGCCGCTCACAGTGAAGCGCTGAACTTTATCGTTAACACTATTCTGGCACAAAAACCAGAACTGTCTGCTCAGCTGACTGCGATTGGTCACCGTATCGTCCACGGCGGCGAAAAATACACCAGCTCCGTCGTGATCGACGACTCTGTGATTCAGGGCATCAAAGACTCTGCATCCTTCGCACCGCTGCACAACCCGGCTCACCTGATCGGTATCGCTGAAGCACTGAAGTCCTTCCCGAATCTGAAAGAGAAAAACGTGGCTGTGTTCGACACCGCGTTCCATCAGACCATGCCGGAAGAGTCTTACCTCTATGCCCTGCCGTACAGCCTGTACAAAGAGCACGGCGTTCGTCGTTACGGCGCACACGGCACCAGCCACTTCTATGTGACTCAGGAAGCCGCAAAAGTTCTGAACAAGCCGGTTGAAGAAGTGAACATCATCACCTGCCATCTGGGCAACGGTGGTTCTGTTTCCGCTATCCGCAACGGTAAATGTGTTGATACCTCCATGGGTCTGACCCCACTGGAAGGTCTGGTGATGGGTACGCGTTCCGGTGACATCGACCCGGCGATCATCTTCCACCTGCACGACACCCTGGGCATGAGCGTTGACGACATCAACAAAATGCTGACCAAAGAGTCTGGCCTGCTGGGTCTGACCGAAGTGACCAGCGACTGCCGTTACGTTGAAGACAACTACGCAGAAAAAGCAGACGCTAAACGTGCAATGGACGTTTACTGCCACCGTCTGGCGAAGTACATCGGTTCTTACACTGCACTGATGGACGGTCGTCTGGACGCGGTTATCTTCACCGGTGGTATCGGTGAAAACGCAGCGATGGTGCGTGAACTGTCCCTGGGCAAACTGGGCGTTCTGGGCTTCGAAGTTGATCACGAGCGTAACCTGGCTGCCCGCTTCGGCAAGTCTGGCTTCATCAACAAAGAAGGCACCCGCCCGGCTATCGTTATCCCAACTAACGAAGAGCTGGTCATCGCGCAAGACGCGCACCGCCTGACTGCCTGATTCCACACCGCCAGCATTGCTGGCGGTGCTGTTTTGTAACCCGCCCAGTCGCGGCGGTAACGAAAGAGGATAAACCGTGTCCCGTACTATTATGCTGATCCCTACCGGAACCAGCGTCGGCCTGACCAGCGTCAGCCTCGGCGTGATCCGCGCTATGGAACGCAAAGGCGTTCGTCTGAGCGTCTTTAAGCCTATCGCCCAGCCACGTGCCGGTGGCGATGCGCCAGACCAGACCACCACCATCGTGCGCAAAAACTCTAATCTGCCAGCGGCTGAACCGCTGAAGATGAGCCACGTTGAGTCTCTGCTCTCCAGCAACCAGAAAGACGTGCTGATGGAAGAGATCATCGCCAACTATCACGCTAACGCGCAGGACGCGGAAGTGGTGCTGGTTGAAGGCCTGGTCCCGACCCGTAAACACCAGTTTGCCCAGTCTCTGAACTTTGAAATCGCGAAAACCCTGAACGCAGAGATCGTTTTCGTGATGTCTCAGGGCACGGATACCCCAGAGCAGCTGAAAGAGCGTATCGAACTGACGCGCAGCAGCTTCGGTGGTGCGAAAAACACCAGCATCACTGGCGTAATTGTTAACAAACTGAACGCACCAGTCGATGAACAGGGCCGTACGCGTCCTGACCTGTCCGAAATTTTCGACGACTCCTCCAAAGCGAAAGTCATCAAAGTTGACCCGGCTAAGTTGCAGGATTCCAGCCCGCTGCCTGTTCTGGGCGCGGTGCCGTGGAGCTTCGATCTGATTGCTACCCGTGCAATCGATATGGCGCGTCACCTGAACGCTACCATCGTTAACGAAGGCGATATCAACACCCGCCGCGTGAAGTCCGTCACTTTCTGCGCACGTAGCATTCCACACATGCTGGAGCACTTCCGTGCAGGTTCCCTGCTGGTGACCTCCGCAGACCGTCCGGACGTGCTGGTTGCAGCCTGTCTGGCCGCGATGAACGGCGTGGAGATCGGCGCGATCCTGCTGACCGGTGCCTATGAGATGGACCCACGCGTGAGCAAGCTGTGCGAGCGCGCGTTCGCCACTGGCCTGCCCGTCTTCATGGTGAACACCAACACCTGGCAGACCTCCCTGAGCCTGCAAAGCTTCAACCTCGAAGTGCCGGTTGATGACCACGAGCGTATCGAGAAAGTTCAGGAATACGTTGCAGGCTACATCAACGCAGACTGGATCGAATCCCTGACGGCAACTTCCGAGCGCAGCCGTCGTCTGTCTCCTCCGGCCTTCCGTTACCAGCTGACCGAGCTGGCGCGTAAAGCGGGCAAACGCGTGGTTCTGCCAGAAGGCGACGAACCACGTACCGTTAAAGCGGCGGCCATCTGTGCAGAGCGCGGTATCGCGACCTGCGTGCTGCTGGGTAATCCGGACGAGATCAACCGCGTGGCGGCGTCTCAGGGCGTTGAGCTGGGCGCAGGCATCGAAATCGTTGATCCGGAAGTGGTTCGCGAAAGCTACGTTGCCCGTCTGGTTGAGCTGCGTAAGAACAAAGGCATGACCGAAGCCGTTGCGCGCGAGCAGCTGGAAGACAACGTTGTACTGGGTACGCTGATGCTGGAGCAGGACGAAGTTGACGGTCTGGTTTCCGGTGCGGTTCACACCACCGCGAACACCATCCGTCCACCGTTGCAGCTGATCAAAACCGCACCGGGCAGCTCTCTGGTCTCCTCCGTGTTCTTCATGCTGCTGCCTGAACAGGTTTACGTTTACGGCGACTGCGCGATCAACCCGGACCCAACCGCAGAGCAGCTGGCTGAAATCGCAATCCAGTCTGCGGACTCCGCGATTGCCTTCGGTATCGAACCGCGTGTCGCAATGCTCTCCTACTCCACCGGTACCTCTGGTGCAGGCAGCGACGTAGAGAAAGTGCGTGAAGCGACCCGTATTGCGCAGGAAAAACGTCCTGATCTGATGATCGACGGCCCGCTCCAGTACGATGCCGCCGTCATGGCTGACGTGGCGAAATCCAAAGCGCCGAACTCACCGGTTGCTGGTCGCGCTACCGTGTTCATCTTCCCGGATCTGAACACCGGTAACACCACCTATAAAGCGGTACAGCGTTCAGCAGACCTGATCTCCATCGGGCCTATGCTGCAAGGTATGCGCAAACCTGTGAACGACCTGTCCCGTGGTGCGCTGGTAGACGATATCGTCTACACCATCGCGCTGACGGCGATCCAGTCTTCGCAGCAGCAGTAAGCTAAAAAGCCCGGTGGCGCTAGCGCTTACCGGGCCTACGGTTTTGTAGGCCGGATAAGCGAAGCGCCATCCGGCAAGAGAGGCGACCACTTAACCGGTCGCCTTTTTTATTACAGCAGCTCCCGCGCCGCCGACACAATATCATGTGCCGTCAGGCCATACTCCTTCTGCAAGAAGTCCTGCGTCCCGACCTGGCCATACCGTTCTTTCACACCCACTCGCCGCATCGGCACAGGGCAGCTTTCCACCAGCACTTCCGCCACCGCTGACCCCAGCCCGTTGTGTATGCTGTGGTTTTCGCAGGTCACGATGCGTCCGGTTTTCTCGGCATAGTTTTTCACCAGCATCCGATCGATGGGCTTGAGGGTAAACATGTCGATGACCGCTGCGCTTACCCCCTCCGGTTCAAGCTGGCGCGCCGCCTCCAGCGCCTCCGCCACCATGATGCCGTTAGCAATCAGGGTAATATCGGTTCCCTCGCGCAGCACGTTGCCCTTGCCAATGGTAAAGGTCGAGCCTGGGGCATAGACACTCGGCGCCTGCTTGCGGATAGTGCGCACCCAGTAGAAGCCTTCCAGGTCGATAAGCTGACGCAGCACATCTTCGAACATCACCGCGTCGGTCACCTCCAGCACCACTGAATGCGCCAGACCGCGCACGATGCCCATATCCTCAAACGACATATGCGTTCCGCCGTTGTGGCAGGCCGTCACGCCAGCATCCGAGGCAATCACCTTCACGTTATTGCGCTGGTAGTCCAGGGACATAAACAGCTGGTCAAAGCAGCGACGGCTGGCAAAGGCGGTAAAGGTATGGACGAACGGCTTACGGCCGGTGAGCGACAGCCCCGCCGCGGTGCCGATGACATTGGCCTCCATAATGCCGCAGTTGATGACGTGCTGTGGATAATCACGCGCTACGCCGTCCATCGCCATTGAACTCATCAGATCCGCTTCGAGGGCAATGATCTCGCTCCCGGCCTCAATCTGCTTTGCCACAAATCCCGCGTAGACCTTACGCATCTCAACGGCATCTTTCTGTCCTGTCGGTGCAACCTTAATCATGTGAAGCCTCCAGTTGGCGAATCGTCTCGTTGAGCGCGGCTTTGCTCTCCTCGGTTAATCGCAGGTGATGCGAATTACTGAGCTGTTCCAGGTAAGGCACTCCCTGCCCTTTGATGCTGTCGAGGATCACCACCCGCGGACGCGCATCGGCCGCAGGGATCGGCGCAGTCACTTCCAGCAGCGCCGAAATGTCGTCCCCTTTCACCGTCACCACGTCAAAGCCAAAGGCGCGGAATTTCCCTTCCAGGTCGAAGGCGCTGATAATTTCGTCCAGCTCGCCGTCGAGCTGCTGTTTGTTCCAGTCCACGAATACCGTCAGGTTGTTCAGTCGATGGTGAGCGATAAACTGGAAGGCTTCCCAGCACTGGCCTTCGTTCAGTTCCCCGTCGCCAACGATGCAAAACACCCGGTTTGGCCTTCCTGCCAGCTTGTGCGACAGCGCCATGCCGCCAGCGATGGAGATCCCCTGCCCCAGCGAACCGGTGGTGGCATCCACGCCGCGCGTTTTCAGGCGATCCGGGTGACTTGGCAGACGCGTCCCGTTCTGGTTCAGCGTACTCAGCTCTTCAGTCGGGAAGTAGCCCTTAATCGCCAGCGTGCTGTACAGCGCCGGGCCGGCATGTCCTTTCGACAGCACAAAGTAGTCGCGCTCTGGCCAGTCTGGATCGGCCGGGTCAATTTTCATCACTGCGCCATACAGCACGGCCAGTGTTTCAACGACTGACATGCTGCCGCCGTAGTGGCCAAAGCCCAGCTGCGTCAGGGATTTCAGGGTCTCAAGGCGAATCTGACGTGCCAGCTCGGTTATTTCATTCTCATTCATGATTTGGCTCCGGGGTTTTCCTGCGCGTTACCGTTCGCAGGTTTGTTTTTAGCGAAGACGTTGTAGGCCACCAGCAGCGCGAACAACACAACAACCAGTCCGGTGATGGCAAGCGGTGAGAGGAAGCGTGCCAGGTTGCCCAGCACAATCCCGACCGCACCAAAATCAGCGTCCGAGAAGGTAGTATTGGCAAAGCCAATCGCGCCCAGAACAGGCAGCAGCAGGACCGGCAGGAAGGTGATCAGCAGGCCGTTGGCAAACGCGCCAATCATCGCCCCGCGACGTCCGCCGGTGGCATTACCAAATACGCCCGCCGTCGCGCCGGTGAAGAAATGCGGCACGACGCCCGGCAGGATCAGCACCCAGCTAAACTGACCGCAGATAAACAAGCCCACAATCCCGCCGAGGAAGCTGAACAGAAAACCAATCAGCACCGCGTTTGGCGCATACGGGTAGACCACCGGGCAGTCCAGCGCAGGTCGCGCATTGGGCACCAGTTTTTCCGAGAAGCCGGTAAAGGCCGGGACGATCTCCGCCAGAATCAGGCGCACGCCCTGCAAGATGATGAACACGCCTGCCGCGAAGGTGATGGCCATAATGATGGCGTACACCAGGTAGTTCTGGCCGCCGCTGAAGGTGGCCTCCACGTACTCACGTCCGGCGCTCACCGCCATGATCAGGTAGATAATCATCATGGTCAGAGAGATGGAGATTGAACTGTCACGCAGGAAGCTAAGGTTCTTCGGCAGGTTCATCTCTTCGGTGGAGCGCGAGCCTTTGCCGACCTTGCTGCCAATCCAGCCGGAGAGCACGTAGCCCAGCGTGCCGAAATGACCGAAGGCGATCTCATCGTTGCCGGTAATACGCTTCATATAGCGCTGCGCAATGGCCGGGAAAAAGGCCATAATCAGGCCGAGGATCAACGAACCGGTAAAGACCAGCCCTACCCCCTCGAAACCTGCGACCGTCAGGATCACGCCAATCATGCATGCCATGTAGAAGGTGTGGTGCCCTGTGAGGAAGATGTACTTCAGGCGGGTAAAGCGCGCGACAATAATATTTGCCACCATCCCGAAGGCCATAATGAGCGCGGTGGAAGCACCATATTTTTCCAGGGCAATCGACACAATAGCTTCATTATTGGGAATAATGCCCTGAATATTAAAAGCGTGCTCAAACATACCGCCCAGGGGATTTAAAGAGCCCACCAGCACGGTTGCGCCGCCGCCCAGTACAATAAAGCCGAGAATGGTTTTAATTGTGCCTTTCACCACATCCGAAAAGGCTTTTTTCTGCGCCACAAGACCAATCAGGGCAATTAACCCGACCAGCACTGAAGGAACTTTTAAAATATCAACAACGAAATTCAGCGTTTCAAGGATAAACATATCCACCTCGCCTTATCAGGATTATTGTCTTTCGAACCAGGCGCGCAGCTGCGCTTCGAGTTCGTTGATATCGATGATATTGTTGATTACCACCAGCTGGCTTTCCGGCACGCTGGCGCTGGCGGCAATGTCTTTCGCCATCACAAACAGGTCCGCCGCACCCGGCGTGGCCGAGGAGAGATCGGAGTGTTCAACCTCGGCCTCAATCTCCAGTTTTTTGAGCACCTTTTTAATATTCATTTCAACCATAAAACTGCTGCCCAGACCGGAGCCGCAAATAGCCATGATTTTCATTGTTATCCCCTTTTTTGAGTAGAGTACGTCCCATCACGCTGACGCGTAATGTTGAGATGAATTGGATTAAATAATTAAATCAGAAGCGGTCGATGACGGTTTTTATCTCCTCCAGCGTGTTCGCCCGATGTAATTCAGCCATATCTTCGTCGCTGGAAAATAATTCTGCTAAGGCGGATATCATTTCGATATGGCTATGTTTGTCCGGCGCCGCCAGCATCACAATCACATCGACGGGGTCAAACTCACCGGCACCAAAAGAGACGCCCTGTTTCAGTTTTAATAATGACAGGCCATGTCCTTTCGCCCCTTCTTCCGGCCGCGCATGTGGCATGGCCAGCCCCGGAGCCAGCACATAGTAGGGACCTAACGTATGGTGCTGCTCGATGATAGCCGTGACATATTCCGGCGCAATGACCTGCAAATCCAGCAGCGGTTTCGCGCACAGTTCCAGCGCCTGGGGCCAGTTTTCTACGCTATCCTGTAGGGTGATGGTTGTATCATATATCCATTTTTTGAGCACTTTTCACTCCCGCTAAAGACCAGACATGGGCAAACTTTATTCAACCCATCAATCAATGACTGCGATCGCGATCACAAAGATAGCGCTACCAACGACTAACATGCAGAACTGTGATAGCGCTATCAAATTGCTATCATGGTGTGAAATCACAGCAAAAAAAGGGATTTAAGGCGTATACTGCCAGTCACGTAAAATGAAGGATGAAACTGAATCGCGTCCTGTCAGCAGGAAGATGTATGTCTTTAACCCGAAAACGGCGCAGTACTGGAAAAGTAACGCTCGCGGATGTCGCACAGCTTGCCGGAGTCGGCACGATGACTGTTTCCCGTGCCCTCCGCACGCCCGAACAGGTTTCCGATAAACTGCGTGAAAAAATTGAAGCCGCGGTGCAGGAGCTGGGTTACATGCCCAATCTTGCCGCCAGCGCACTGGCATCGGCGTCGTCATGGACGATTGCGATGGTTGTTCCCAATCTTTCTGAAGCGGGCTGTTCCGAGATGTTCGCCGGGCTACAGCAGGTGCTCCAGCCAGCCGGATATCAGATCATGCTGGCGGAATCTCAGCATCGGCTTGAACAGGAAGAGAAACTGCTCGAAACGCTGCTGGCGTCAAATATCGCCGCCGCGATTTTGCTCAGCGTCGAGCACACGGATACCGTTCGCCACTGGCTGAAAAATGCCTCGATTCCGGTGATGGAAATGGGTGCCATGCGCGCCGACCCGATTGATATGAATATTGGGATCGATAACGTCGCCGCCATGTATGAACTCACAGAAATGGTGATTCAGCGCGGCTACCAGAATATCGGCCTGCTGTGCGCCAACCAGGAGCAGTGGATTTTCCAGCAGCATTTGCAGGGCTGGTACAAAGCGATGCTGCGCCACCATCTGTCGCCGAACCGGGTGATCAACGCGGCCATGACGCCAAGCTTTTCGACGGGCGCGGCACAGCTGCCTGAGTTCCTGCTGGCATGGCCGGAGCTGGATGCGCTGGTGTGTGTTTCAGATGAGCTGGCCTGCGGCGCGCTGTATGAGTGCCAGCGTCGGCGCATTAAAGTCCCTGACGATTTAGCGGTAGTGGGCTTTGGCGATAGCGACGTGAGCCGCGTCTGTCAGCCGCCGCTGACGACGATGGCGGTGCCGCATCGCAAGATTGGCATTGAAGCCGGGAAAGCGTTACTGGAACGTCTGAATGATGGAGACTGGCGCGACCATAAACCCATCGCGTCCAGCCTGTGCCTGCGGGAAAGCTGTTAAGGCTTACTCAGCCTCTTCCTCTTTTTCGGCTTTATTTTCCGGTTTAGCGGATTCGTTTTTGGCGTTGCGGGTCATCCACAGCGCCAGTGCTTTCAGGGAATCTGGCGTGAACTCGTCGCAACGCGCGGTGATCTCTTCCGGCGTCATCCAGCATACTTCGCTCACTTCCTCTTCCTGCAAGGCGAAAGGTCCGTGGGAAACGCAGCTAAACAGCCCGCCCCAGACGCGACAATGTTCATCTTCGAAATAAAATTGCCCGTGCTCGGCAAACGGCACGCCAGCAATGCCTAACTCCTCTTCCGCTTCACGACGTGCGGAATCCAGCAGTACTTCATCGGCCTGCACGACGCCACCCGCTGTGGCATCCAGCATACCAGGAAGAAAATCTTTGGTGTCGGTGCGGCGCTGGACCAGAATCTTGCCCATGCCGTCATGAACAACGATATACGTCGCGCGGTGACGCAGACGCTCCGCACGCATTTGTTCGCGGCTGGCCTGCGCGATCACTTCATTTTCTTCGCTGACAATGTCAACCCATTCAGTACTTGCCAAATGATTCTGCTCCACCATCGGGAAACCTTCTCGTCTAAGCGCTCTTTCGGCGCGTTTGCAGTTGTGGTGTAACTTACGGATTAATCGCTATCTGCGCAATAACTTGCTGATCATTAAGTGCGATAACGCTTAATGTGCCGTCTTCATATATGCCGTAGCTTGCCGGGTTGCCGCCTTTAGGAATGCTGACAGACCCGGGGTTAAAGTGATAAAACGCCCCACGTTTTTCCGCCACCGGAATATGAGTATGACCATAAACCAGGACATCGCCAGCGGCGAGTGATGGCAGGTTATCCGGGCCGAACAGGTGCCCATGGGTCAGGAACAGACGGCTGTTTTCCATCAACACCTGTTGCCAGGGAGCGGTGATGGGAAAATGCAGCAGCATCTGGTCAACTTCGCTGTCACAGTTGCCGCGAACGGCGATGATGCGTGAGGCAAGAGGATTGAGTTTTTCCGCCACCTGCGCGGGGGCATAGCCTTCCGGCAACGCGTTACGTGGGCCGTGGTTTAACACATCGCCCAGGATCACCAGCCATTGCGCCCCGCTTTGGGCAAACAGAGAAAGCACGCGTTCGGTCGCGGGCAGCGATCCATGAATATCCGACGCAAACATCAGTTTCATCAGTTACTCCTCGGGAATTCAGACTGCCCCTATCATACCTCAAGCGCCCCGTCTTATCAGCCCACGCGCTTAGCAGAGAGTGCCAGATAGCGCTGTACTGACGCGCGCTGCCACTGGAATGTGGCGTAATCCACCAGCAGCTGTGGTACGGCATCGCCGTTGAGGATCAGGCGATTAAGCATCAGCGCCAGATCGGTGTCGGCAATACACCACTCGCCAAACAGGTTTGGATTACCCTGCGCCAGCAGCGATGACGCGGTATCAATCAGCTTCCGGGCGCTGGATAAGCCTTCTTCGCTGAGGGCGGGCTTTTTGACGCCTGCGAACACCACGTCCGTAGAGCGTTCGGTGCGAATCGGCACCAGGTCGCTACGCAGCCATGCCTGGATCTGGCGGGCGCGGGCGCGCTTTTGCAGATCGTGAGGATAGATGCGTTCCCACTCTGGCGGGGCAAAACGGTCCTCAAGGTACTCGTCAATCGCCGAGGATTCACTCAACTCAAAACCGTCTATCTCCAGTACAGGGACACGGCGGGTGAGCGCGTAGCCCTGCCACTGGGGCTTCAGATGTTCGCCGCTGTCCAGGTCAACGGTTTTCAGACTAAAAGCAAGCCCCTTTTCTGCCAGCGCCACATAAACGCTCATGACATAAGGAGAAAAGAAGTTCGCATCGGACCACAACGTTATTACAGGCTGGCTCATAACATCCTCATCGGCTGATCGGTTTTCACTCAACATATAATCTCTTTGCCTCGCTGTCACTTGATGAAAACTCACGATTTACACCAAGCACCTATACTGTCTTTTCATGGCAACACTATTCGCACTGACAGGAGTTGAGAATGATAGATCTCTATTATGCCCCCACCCCTAATGGCCATAAGATCACCCTCTTTCTCGAAGAAGCCGAAGTGGACTACCGGATCATTCGCGTGGATATCAGCAAAGGCGACCAGTTCCGCCCCGTTTTTCTGGCCATATCCCCCAACAATAAAATTCCGGCCATCATTGATAACCTACCCTCCGACGGCGGCAAACCGTTAAGCCTGTTTGAGTCCGGAGAGATTTTGCTCTATCTGGCGGAGAAAACCGGCAAGCTGCTGAGCGGGGAGTTGCGCGAGCGTCATCACACGCTGCAATGGTTATTCTGGCAGTCGAGCGGCCTCGGGCCGATGCTGGGGCAGAACCACCACTTTACCGCCTATGCGCCGCAGACGATCCCTTACGCCATTGAGCGGTATCAGGTCGAGACCCAGCGCCTGTACGGAGTTCTGAACCGTCGGCTGGAAAAATCACCGTGGCTGGGAGGCGAACACTACAGCATCGCAGATATTGCCTGCTGGCCGTGGATCAACACCCATGAACGTCACCGGATCGATCTGGCCTCCTATCCGGCGGTGAACAACTGGTTTGAGCGCATCCGGACCCGCCCGGCCACCGAACGCGCCATGCAAAAAATCCATCAGATTTGAGCCTGCGCCCCGTTGGGTGCAGGTGTTCTCCTCATGTATGATGAGGCGAAAATACTGACACGGAGAAGACCTGCAATGTCCCAGCATGACGCTGTTATTCGTATAAAAAATTTACGCTTACGCACGTTCATTGGTATCAAAGAGGAGGAGATCGCTAATCGCCAGGACATCGTGGTGAATGTGGTGATCCACTACCCGGCAGACAAGGCGCGCGCCAGCGAGGACATCAATGACGCGCTGAACTATCGCACGATCACCAAAAGCATCATCCAGTACGTTGAGAACAACCGTTTTGCGCTACTGGAAAAATTAACTCAGGATGTGCTCGACATCGCACGCGAACACCACTGGGTCACTTATGCTGAAGTGGAGATCGATAAACTTCACGCCCTGCGTTACGCCGACTCCGTCTCGATGACGTTAAGCTGGCAGCGCCAGGCGTAAACCTGGAGGTTGTATGAAGATCCTGCTCACCGGCGGTACGGGCCTGATTGGTCGCCATCTCATTCCACGCTTGCAGGCGTTGCATCACGATATCACCGTGGTCACGCGCAGCCCGGAGAAAGCCCGTCAGGTGCTGGGCGCTGGGGTTGAGATCTGGAAAGGCCTGGCGGAACGGCAGGATCTGAACGGCTTTGACGCCGTCATCAACCTCGCAGGTGAACCTATCGCCGATAGGCGCTGGACTGAAGAGCAAAAACAGCGTTTATGCAACAGCCGCTGGAACATGACCGAAAAGCTGGTGGAGCTGATTCGCAACAGCGAGACGCCGCCCTCGGTGCTGATATCCGGCTCTGCTACAGGCTACTATGGCGATCTCGGTGAAGTGGTGGTGACCGAAGAGGAGCCGCCGCACAACGAATTTACCCATAAGCTTTGTGCCCAGTGGGAGCGCATCGCCTGCGCGGCGCAGAGCGATCGTACCCGCGTCTGCCTGCTGCGCACCGGCGTGGTGCTTGCGCCGAAGGGCGGTATTCTCGGTAAAATGCTGCCGCCGTTTAAAATGGGGCTTGGCGGGCCTATCGGCAACGGCCGTCAGTATCTGGCGTGGATCCATATCGACGATATGGTCAACGGCATTCTCTGGCTGCTGGATAACGACCTGCGCGGGCCGTTTAACATGGTATCTCCGTATCCCGTACGTAATGAACAGTTTGCTCACGCCCTGGGCCATGCCCTGCATCGCCCGGCAGTGCTGCGCGTGCCTGCAACAGCGATCCGGCTGCTGATGGGCGAGTCTTCCGTGCTGGTGCTGGGCGGGCAGCGCGCACTGCCAAAACGGCTGGAAGCGGCCGGATTTACGTTCCGCTGGTATGACTTAGAAGAGGCGCTGGGGGATGTGGTGAGATAAAACCAATAATGAGACATCTGACAGCATTTTAACTAATGACTTATAGTAATTTTGTTTGGCTAGAAGACAAATAAACCTATAAGGAAATTAAAATGCGTTTGGATAATTTAATTATAAAAAACTTTAGAAAATTAAAAGACTGCACAATAAACTTTAGAGATGCCACGTTCTTAATTGGTTCAAACAATGCTGGAAAGTCCAGTGTTTTCAGGGCATTGCAATTACTCCATCAAAATATTAATCCTACATCAGACGATTATTCTAAATGTTATAACCAAGAACGTGATGATTACATAAAAGAAGAGACTATAGAAATAATAGGGGAATACCATAATATTCCTGACGAAGCGGAAACATGGATAGGGTTTAAAGGTAGAATTATTAGGAATGAACACCCTTTACCTGGAGAAACAAACAATAAAATTGTTTACAGGAAAGTGTGGAGTATTACAAGCACAAAACCTGAAATTTATATAATGGAGAAAAACAAAAACAGAAGTGAAAAGTATCTTGCAGCGCAAACTCCTGCAGAACTTGAGGGCGATGATTTTACAGTTAAATTTCTAACAGATCATTTCGGTGTTGATAATTTAAATACATCGCTAAATACGAAAGCAAATAAAGAAAAAGCAAACGAACTACCGCAACTATGGGATGTTGTTGCAGATTCTGCAGCAACTTGGGTAAAAAATCCAGGCGGCATCCCAGGCAATATAATATCTAAACTGCCAAAAGTAATTATCATTCCAGCCGAATCGTGCATGTCTGAATTAACTAGCCAAAATGGGGCTCTATTAAGTCTATTAGGCGATCTATTCAAAAGTGTCAGAAACAGATCTGATAACTATACTCAAGCTCAGCAACATCTTTCTTTACTTGCCAGAGAAATGAATCCACAAGACAGGGAAACAGATTTCGGACGATTGATACAAGATCTGAATATAATGGCACATTCTTTATTTCCAAATGCATCTATACATGTAACTGCAAATTTAGATGATGCAGATAAAGTAATTAAACCATTATTTAATGTTGAAATGGAAAGCAATGTCAGAACTTCAGTAAGTTATCAAGGCCATGGAATTATTAGGTGCACTGCTTTTCAATTGATTAGATTTATACAGGATTATTTGAATACGCATGAAGAATCCCAAAGATCAACAATTCTATGCTTCGAAGAACCAGAAATATATTTACACCCTGCTGCTGCAAGTCAGATGAGAGATACAATCTATCAATTCGCATCGGGCATAAGTCAAATTGTAGCGACAACACATTCGCCTTACATGATAAATTTAGGATCAGATATTAACTTAAGCCTCACTAAATTCTCTGTAAGCGAAAATGATTTTACATCCACTCATTCTTTTAATCTTGAACAAGCATTCACAAGTTTACAAGAGAATGAAAAATTAAATCTTAAAATGCTCCTGAAGATTGATGATTATATTGCTAGAATATTCTTTACAAATAAATGTATATTTGTCGAAGGTGATACTGAAGAAGTCATGGTAAGAGAAACTATTAAAAGACTTTCTCCAGAACAAAAGTCTATAGCTATAGGAAATTGCGAGATTTTGCGTGCCAGAGGAAAGGCGGTTATGATTTCAATGGCTAAATACCTAAATGCATTAGGAATTGACTACATCATTTTACACGATTCTGATATAGGAACACCAAAAGCGGAATTAATTAACCCATTGATTTTAGCCGAAACAGGTGAGGCACGTAGAATAATGGTTAATAACTGCATAGAAGATATTCTCGGCTATGACGCGCCTTCGAAAGATAAACCATATAAAGCATATAATTTTATACAGCAAGAATGGGGAACTGATTTTAGTACCCTTCTTCAAAACTGGCGAGATATTTTTTTAAATCTTCACTCACCTTATCTTGATCATCTCCGCTAGTTAATTATACAAGCCAACTATTTACGAGTTGGCTTTTTTATAACTTTCAATATATTCAGCCAAATCATCTTCGACCGTATAAAAATAACAAGCCGGTATATTCAGCACCTCCGCCAACTTGCACGCCAGCGCAAAGTCAGGAGTGTGGATCCCCTTCTCATACTGGTTCATACGTGCGCTAGCCGTCGCTTCATCAATCCCCGCAAGGATCCCAAGTTTTTGCTGTGATAGTCCCGCTTTCAGTCGCGCCGCTTTAAGTCGATGGGGAAGCATGATGACTCTTCAAAATCTGGAAGTAGAGTCATGATTCTGGTATCCCATTATTGAAAATGTACTAAGTATTACTTAGTATTTATATCTGCAATTTGAACAAAATCATATATAAAGGAAAATGTATGAATAGAAATCAGGACATGCACCCAGCAGATATCATCGCCATGCTCCACAAGCGTAAGCTGTCACTTGCAGCTCTTTCACGCCAGGCGGGTTTAAGTTCTTCTACGCTTGCAAACGCGCTCTCCAGGCCGTGGCCCAAGGGGGAAAAGATCATCGCGGATGCACTTGAAAGAGATGCGGCGTCGATCTGGCCCAGTCGCTATTACGATCAATATGGCAACTATGTTGATCGTTCTAAGTTGATGAGGACCAAACGCTAACCCCCACCAACAAAATCCATTCTGTTCGCCAGTTCCATTCCGGTGTTAAGGTATTAAGCCAAATTCATCGGAATGGCGTAACAATGGCAACCATCACCACTCCCCGGCTCCACCTCACCCCTTTCGAACCTTCTGACTGGGCATTCTTCCGCTCTCTGCGTGAAGACCCCACCATCATGCGCTACATGGCCGCAATCACGCCGGAAAAAGAGACGCGCCGCGTATTTGCCGCGCGCCTGATGGCGGAGCATGTCTTTGTGATCCGTTTCCAGAATGACAATACGCCGTTGGGTGATATTGGCCTGCAAATCAGCCCGGCAAACCGTGAAGAGGCGGATATTGGCTACACGGTTGTGCCTGCCGCGCAGGGCAAAGGCATTGCCAGCGAGGCGCTGCGTGCGGTGTGTGATTACGCCTTTAACCAGGCGGGCGTGAAGGCGATTAACGCCTGGGTGCTGGCGGATAACAGCGGGTCGGTGCGGGTGCTGGAGAAAGCCGGTTTTGTACGTACGCAGGTGCTGGAGAAGGCGTATGAGATTAACGGCGTGCGGTATGACGACTGGGGATATCGGCTGGAGTGTGGTACGGTGTGATGCCCTCACCCCGGCCCTCTCCCACGGGGAGAGGGAGAACAACCCAATCCGTAGGCCCGGTAAGCGACGCGCCACCGGGCGATTGGCCTGTGCCTCTTACTTCAACGAACCCTTCAGGAACTGCTGCAAACGCGGGCTTTGCGGGTTCGCCAGCACCTCATCCGGGTGCCCCTGCTCCTCAATCTTGCCCTGATGCAGGAAGATAACGTGGTTAGAAACGTTACGGGCGAAGCCCATCTCGTGCGTCACCACGACCATCGTTTTGCCCTCTTCGGCCAGCTTCTGCATGATGCGCAGCACTTCGCCAACGAGTTCAGGATCCAGCGCGGAGGTCGGTTCATCAAACAGCAACACTTCCGGCTCCATCGCCAGCGCACGGGCGATGGAAACGCGCTGCTGTTGACCCCCTGACAGGTGTACCGGATATTTGATCTGCTGACGCTCGTCGATACCCACTTTCGCCAGGTATTTCACCGCACGCTCGCGGGCTTCCTGCTTGCTTAAGCCGAGCACCTGAATGGGCGCTTCCATCACGTTCTCCAGCACCGTCATGTGGCTCCAGAGGTTGAAGTGCTGGAACACCATCGTCAGACGCGTACGCAGGAGGCGCAGCTGGTTTTTATCCGCTACTTTAAGCTGACCGTCTTTATCACGGACCATGTTAATGTTCTGTCCGCTCACCACAATCGATCCTTCGCTCGGCTTTTCGAGGAAGTTGATGCAGCGCAGGAAGGTACTTTTACCCGAACCTGATGAGCCGATAATACTGATCACGTCGCCCGCGTTAGCCTCCAGCGACACCCCTTTCAGCACTTCATGTTCGCCGTAGCGCTTGTGCAAATCAATTACGTTTAATTTGTTCTCAGCCATCATAAATTCTCAGTGCGTCGACGGTTTTATATGCTGCAACCAGCGTTTTTCAGCCTTACGGAACAGGCTGATCAGAACGTAAGAAATGATCAAATAGAGCACTGCCGCAATGCCAAACGCCGTAAACGGCTGGTAGGTGGCAGAGTTAATATCGCGGGCAATCTTTAACAGATCCGGTACCGTGGCGGTAAACGCCAGCGCCGTGGAATGCAGCATTAAAATCACTTCATTGCTGTACGCCGGCAGTGCAATACGCAGCGCTGAAGGCAGAATAATACAGCGGTAAAGCTTCACGGAGGAGAAGCCGTACGCGCGCGCCGCCTCAATCTCACCGTGCGGCACGGAACGAATGGCCCCGGCGAAGATCTCAGTGGTGTAGGCGCAGGTATTGAGGGTCAGCGCCAGCACCGTACAGTTCAGACCGCTGCGGAAGAACGCGTTGAGCATCTCGGTGCCTTTCACGATCTCCAGCGTGTACATCCCCGAATAGAACACCAGCAGCTGCACGTACAGCGGCGTACCGCGAAACACGTAGGTGAACAGCCAGATCGGGAACTGGATAAATTTGTTGTTCGACACGCGACCGATGGCGAGAAACACCGCCAGAATGCCGCCCATTACCACCGAGGAAATCAGCAGCCAGAGCGTGATCGCCACGCCGGTAAAGCGGTAGCCATCCGTCCACAGCAGGGATTTCCAGTACTCCTGAATAATCTCAATCACAGGTCAGCCCTCTTCACACCCACGGAGTAGCGACGTTCGAGCAGAAGCAGCACACCATTGGAGACGGTCGTAAAGACCAGATAGATCACACCGCAGACCACCGCAAAATAGAACGGCTCCCAGGTGCTTTTACCTGCCAGCTGGGTGGCCTTCACCACATCTTCCAGCCCCAGCAGAGAGACCAGCGCCGTTGCCTTGAGAATAACCTGCCAGTTGTTACCGATACCCGGCAGCGCGTAGCGCATCATGGCCGGGAACATGATCCGGCGAAACGTTTGTGAAGAGGTAAAACCGTAGGCGGTCGCCGCTTCAATGTGCCCCTTCGGCACGGCCATGTAAGCGCCGCGGAAGGTCTCTGTAAAGTAGGCGCCGTAGATAAAGCCAAGGGTAATAATACCGGCCACCATGGGGTCGATATCGATCTGATCCATGCCGATGGCATCCGTCACGCCATTCAGTGCGATTTGCAGACCGTAAAAGATCAGCAGCATCAGCACCAGGTCAGGAACGCCGCGAATCAGCGTGGTATAGCCTTCAAATATCAGCGCCAGCGGTCTGTTGGCGGATAATTTTGCCCCCGCGCCCGCCAGGCCTATCAGCACCGCCAGCACCACGGAGCTGATAGCCAGCTCAAGGGTGACAAGCGCGCCCTGTAAAATAACGCCAGAAAATCCGTACAGCATACCGCGTGCCCTGTCGTCTCGTGAGTGGTGGAACCGTGTCTTTTCCCCTCCCGAAACGGGAGGGGCCGCACGTTATCAGACGGGGCGATTAGCCGCCGTAAACATTAAAATCGAAGTACTTTTTCGCCAGCTTGTCGTAGGTGCCATCCGCGCGCATTTCGGCGAACGCTTTGTTCAGGGCTTCACGCAGTTCATTGTCTTCTTTACGCAGGCCCATACCGGTGCCGACGCCAAAGAGTTTTTCATCCTTAATGGATGGACCGCCGAATTTGTAATCTTTTCCCACAGGCTGTTTCAGGAAGCCTTCGCTTGCCGCCACTTCATCTTGGAATGCCGCGTCAATACGGCCTGCCGTAAGGTCTGCGTAGATGTTTTCCTGACCCTGGTAAGAGACAATTTCAATCCCTTTAGGTGCCCAGTGCTCGTTGCCGTAGGTTTCCTGCGTAGTCCCCTGCAACACGCCCACGCGTTTGCCTTTCAGAGATTCAAGGGTTGGCTGAATGTCAGAGGATTTCGCTACCACCAGACGGGAATCTGCCGCGTAGAGTTTGTCCGTAAAGGCAATCTCCTGCTGGCGTTTTTCTGTGATGGACAGGGAGGACATGATCACGTCGATTTTTTTCGCTTTCAGAGACGGGATCAGCGCATCCAGCGGGTTTTCAACGTAGGTACATTGCGCTTTAATGCGTTTGCACAGCTCGTTAGCCAGATCAATGTCAAAACCGACCAGTTCCCCCTTCGCATTCTTCGATTCGAAAGGTGCATAGGTTGGGTCAGTTCCAATACGAATTTTCTGCGGAATGGCTGCGAATGCCGCGGTGGCGCTGGAAAAGGCCAGTACCAGAGAAAGTGACAACACCAGTTTTTTCATATCTGTCCTCAACAAACTGTCTTAATACGAGATTTTTACGACGACGGGGTAGTGTTAATGTGCCATTAATCCCCTCATTCAGGCAAAGATTAATGCCTCTGAACGGGAATTTTTGCATTTTAAATGCTTAACTATGCACACAACGATCCAGTATGGTGCATGTGCTGCACCATACTGGAACATTTCCGCCTGATATGCACCAATTCGATGCATATCATTCAGCCATTAATCACCGTAGACGTTGAAATCGAAGTATTTCTTCGCCAGTTTGTCGTAGGTACCGTCTTTACGCAGCTCATTAAACGCTTTGTCGAAGGCGGCTTTCAGTTCGGTATCATCCTTACGCAGGCCAATACCGGTGCCGTCGCCAAAGTACTTTTTGTCTTTTACCGACGGGCCGGCAAAGGCGTACTCTTTACCCGCAGGTTGTTTCAGGAAGCCTTCGCTCGCGGCGACTTCATCCTGGAACGCGGCATCCAGACGGCCTGCCGCCAGGTCAGAATAGATCAAATCCTGATTCTGGTAGGCAACCACATCGACGCCCTTCTCGCGCCAGTTGGCATTCGCGTAACCTTCCTGAGTCGAGCCCTGAAGCACACCAACATGCTTGCCTTTCAGCGAGTCGATGGTCGGCTGGATGGGGGAACCTTTCGCGGCAATCAGACGTGAATCGGCAGCGTAGAGCTTCTCAGAGAAGGCGATCTCCTGCTGACGTTTTTCCGTGATGGAGAGAGAAGAGATAATGGCATCAATTTTCTTGGCTTTCAGCGACGGGATCAGCGCGTCAAAGTCACTGCCCACCCATGTGCATTTCACTTCCATGCGTTTGCACATCTCATTTCCCAGATCGATATCAAACCCTACGAAATCGCCTTTCGCATCCTTGGATGAGAATGGCGCATAGGTTGCGTCTGTACCGATACGAACTGTCTGTGGAAGCGCTGCATAGCTGCCTGCTGCTGCACTCAAGCCCACGAGCAAAGACAGAGCCAGAACCGTCTTCTTCATACATTTACCCTCAAGAACCGTGATTTTATTATGGTTTATGTTGTGTGTTGTGTTGCAGGCTGCTCTTGCAGGTCTTATGCCACATTGTCGTCGGATAAAAACTACGACGTTAAATATGTTAATAAAACGTTGCGATACTGCCTTAATGGTGAAAGATAGCAGGTCTGCCGAACGAACCGGAAAGAGAAAAAGGGAAAAAGCGAATTAAATGTCGAGGATATGATCGCGGTTGCAGTTTTGCCCTGAAACAGGGCAAATTGTCTTTTCATGCACCTTGTGTGTGCACAGTTTCACGCCCCCTGCCAGCGGGTAAAGAGATCTTCCGGCAGGTCGATATCGAACTGATCCAGCACGCGGTTAACGGTCTGGTTAATGACATCGTCCAGCGACTGCGGGCGATGATAGAACGCGGGGACCGGCGGCATAATCACGGCTCCCAGTTCGGCAGCCTGGGTCATCAGGCGCAAATGGCCAAGATGCAGCGGCGTTTCCCGCACGCAGAGCACCAGCGGCCGACGCTCTTTCAGCACCACATCCGCCGCGCGCGTCACCAGCGTGTCGGTATAACTGTTCACAATGCCGGAGAGGGTTTTAATGGAACAGGGCAGGATCACCATACCGGCCGTTTTGAACGAGCCTGAGGAGATGCTGGCGGCGATATCGCGGGCATCGTGGACAACGTCAGCCAGGGCCTGCACGTCGCGCAGCGAGAGATCGGTTTCAAGAGAGAGGGTCTGACGCGCCGCCTGGCTCATCACCAGATGGGTTTCTACGCCTGGAACGTTACGCAGCACCTGTAACAGCCGGACGCCATAAATCGCGCCGCTGGCACCGCTGATCCCTACAATGAGTCGTTTCATGATTTTCGCCCTTGCTGATTTCAGGGCAGACTGTGCAGGATTTTACGGGGAGTTGCAAGTGAGGGCGAGCGCCCTCACCTGCATGCGCATCAACCTTCGTTGTGCATCTCTAAACTTTCGAGATCGTTTTGCAGCTGGACGGCTTTCGCATCGTCGTTACGCAGCGAATCAAGGTAGTCGAGATACTGCTGGTCAACGTCTTTCGTCACGTAGATCCCATTGAACACCGAGCATTCGAACTGCTGAATATCCGGGTTCTCGGCGCGCACCGCGTCGATCAGATCGTTCAGATCCTGGAAAATCAGGCCGTCGGCCCCGATGATCTGGCGAAT
Organism: Enterobacter cloacae complex sp. IR5418; assembly: GCF_049238105.1. Classification (NCBI taxonomy): domain Bacteria; kingdom Pseudomonadati; phylum Pseudomonadota; class Gammaproteobacteria; order Enterobacterales; family Enterobacteriaceae; genus Enterobacter; species Enterobacter cloacae complex sp. IR5418. The sequence goes on from NZ_JBMKHS010000001.1 coordinate 143,772, forward strand.
CTCATCCACTTCACGACCATGCGCAATCAGCTCGTTAGCGGTTGGCATATCAATGCCGTACACGTTCGGGAAGCGAATTTCTGGGGCTGCGGAGGCAAGATACACTTTCTTCGCCCCGGCCTCGCGCGCCATCTCGATGATCTGCTCAGACGTCGTGCCGCGCACGATGGAGTCATCCACCAGCAGCACGTTCTTGTCGCGGAACTCGGCACGGTTAGCGTTCAGCTTACGACGTACGGATTTACGACGCAGTTGCTGGCCCGGCATGATAAAGGTGCGGCCCACGTAGCGGTTCTTCACGAAGCCCTGACGGTACGGCTTGTCCAGAATGCGGGCAATCTCCAGCGCGATATCACAGGAGGTTTCAGGGATTGGGATCACCACGTCGATGTCGAGATCGTCCCACTCACGGGCTATCTTCTCGCCCAGCCTGGTGCCCATATTCACGCGCGCACTGTAAACGGAAATCTTGTCGATGAACGAATCCGGACGCGCGAAGTAAACGTATTCGAACAGGCACGGGTTGCTCACCGGGTTGTCGGCGCACTGACGGGTAAACAGCTGGCCCTTCTCAGTGATGTAGACCGCTTCGCCTGGCGCGACATCACGCAGGAATTCGAAGCCCAGGGTATCCAGCGCCACGCTTTCGGAGGCAACCATATACTCGGAGCGTCCATCGCCGAGGTCACGTTTGCCGAGCACCAGCGGGCGGATGCCGTTTGGATCGCGGAAGGCTACCATACCGTGACCGATGATCATCGCTACGCAAGCGTACGCGCCACGGATCAGGCGGTTAGTCGCGGCAACGGCGGCAAAAATGTTGTCTGCTTCCAGCGGATAATGGCGGAAGTTGTCCAGCTCACTGGCAAAGATATTGAGCAGGATTTCAGAATCAGAGGTGGTGTTAATGTGGCGACGTTTCTCTTCAAACAGCTTTTTACGTAGCTCGTGGGCGTTGGTCAGGTTGCCATTGTGGGCAAGCGTGATGCCATACGGGGAGTTAACGTAAAAAGGCTGAGCCTCAGAGGCGCTGGAACTGCCAGCAGTAGGATAACGAACGTGACCGATCCCCATATTACCTTGCAGACGCTGCATATGGCGGGCTTCAAACACATCGTTTACCAGGCCATTCGCCTTACGTAAACGGAAGCAGTTGTTTGCATCAATGGTGATGATACCCGCAGCATCCTGCCCACGGTGCTGAAGCACCGTTAACGCGTCATAAATCGACTGGTTTACCGGCATGAAACCGGCGATACCGACAATACCGCACATTCGTCTTTTCCTCGTTAAGCCACATCTCAGGGTTTATGCCCTGGGCAAGAAACTCGACGTGCTTTGCAGATAGTCAAAGAACCATCTGATGATGAAGCTGAACTCCGGAATGAGCTGCGATTTTTGCCAGTCTTCACTTTTGGAAAACCCGGTAAAGGTATCCAGGAAGAACAGGATCGCGGCCACAATCAGCACGCCTCGCAACGCCCCGAAACAGATGCCGAGCACCCTGTCCGTTCCTGACAGACCGGTTTTCTCGACCAGCTGACCTATCACGTAATTGACGATAGCGCCGACAATCAGCGTCGCGATAAACAGCACCGCGATGGCGATTCCGTTTCGGACCAGTTCATCTTCAAAGCCCGTGAACCAGACAGACAGGTAAGTGTAGTAATGACTGGCAACAAAGAAAGCACAACCCCAGGTTACCAGCGATAACGCTTCACGAACAAAGCCACGGATCAGGCTAACCAGACAGGAAAAACCAATCACCGCAATGATGGCGTAATCAATCCAGACCATATGTGTCCCACGATTTAACGCCCTGTCATCCAGTTCGGGGCGAATTCTAACAGAAAAAGAAAACGTTTGCGTAGGGATTTCCTTCCCACGCATAAATAAAAAAGGCGCTGAAAAAATGCTCAACGCCGTTGGCTTATTACGTCTCTTTGGACGCCTGCCATTCCCCCTCACCCCAGCCCTCTCCCTCAAGGGAGAGGGAGCAAACCATTCCCTCGCCCCTCTGGGGAGAGGGTTAGGGTGAGGGGGGTAGATCTTATCAGTTCGCGCTGTAGTTCATCACCACACCGCTCAACCCGGAGATCTGCTTCAGCTCGCCCAGCGAACCTTTGAGCTTATCCTTCGACGCATCCGGCCCTACAAGGATACGGGTGATTTTACCCTGCACCGGCGTGGTGGGTGAAGTATAAACACGGTATCCCGCACCGCGCAGTTTACTCACGATCTCATTGACCTTATCAGCGTTTTTCAACGCACCGAGCTGAACAACGTAGGCTTTACCGGTCGGTGCCGCGTCTTGTTTTGCTGGCGGTGGCGTGTCTGAGGCGGCTGCCAGTTGCTCGGCCGCTTTATCCCGCTGCGGTTTCGGCTGCGGCTTCTCCACCGGTTTTGGCTTCTCAACAGGCTTAGGCTGTTCTACCGGCACCGGATCAATCTCGATGTTATTGTTCGTCGCCAGACGCGAAGGATCGAGCGACGGCGCGGCTGCATCACCTGCGCGCACCTCTTCCGCTGCGCCTTCCGGCGGCTGGGCAGGCAGCGCCTGCGTTGCCGCTGGCAGCATGTCGGGCTCCTCGCGATCGCCCGGCTTAGGTACCAGCGGTATGGCCGCAAATTCATCCTGGTAATGCTTTTTCTGCCCGTCGAGCAGACCCGGGAGAATAATCACCCCGAGCGCGACCAGCACAATGGTTCCTGTTAAACGGTTCTGAAACTTACTCGCCACCGGTTCTCCCCGCGTCCATCACTTCCATGACATGTGCCACCGTGTGGAATGATCCACACACCAGCACGGTATCTTCTGGTTTAGCCTCCGCCATCGCAGCACGCCAGGCCGAAACCACACTGCTGTAGATTTCGCCTTTGCCGAGATGTTCCATCAACTGCTCAGCAGTCGCGCCGCGCGGCCCTTCCAGAGGAGCACAATACCAGCTATCGACCACACTCTCCATGCAGGCCAGCGTACCGCCAATATCTTTATCATGAAGCATACCGATAACCGCCAGCACGCGCCCGGTTTTTGGTAACGATTTGAGACGTCCTGCGAGGTACGCCGCCGCGTGCGGGTTATGCGCCACGTCCAGAATCAGACGCGGCGACTCGCTCACAATCTGAAAACGCCCCGGCAGCAGTGCGTTCTGAATGCCGTCACGGATCGCCTGCTCGCTTACCGCTAATCCGCTGGCGCGCAGTGCCGCCAGCGCGGTCGCCGCGTTAGGCTGTGGCACCTGCGGCAGCGGCAGGTTGTCCAGCACGCCGTGGGCGTCGCTAAAGCGCCAGCCGTTGTCCTGCACCTCATACTGCCAGTCTTCGCCGCGACGCAGCAGATGTGCGCCCTTCTCGTTTGCGACATCAGCAATGGTGTGCGGCATGTCCGGCTCACCGACCACGGCGGGCTTGTTGGCGCGGAAAATACCGGCCTTCTCGCGACCAATGCTTTCGCGGTCCGGACCCAGCCAGTCGGTGTGATCCAGCGCGATGCTGGTGACGACGGCGACATCCGCATCCACCATATTGGTGGCATCCAGACGCCCGCCCAGCCCCACTTCCAGGATCACCACGTCCAGTTGTGCCTGTTTAAACAGCCACAGCGCCGACAGGGTGCCGTATTCAAAATAGGTTAATGAGGTTTCCCCGCGCGCAGCTTCAATAGCAGCGAACGACGCCGTATGGGCCGATTCCGCCAGCTCGGTGTTCTGCACCCTCACGCGCTCGGTATAGCGCACCAGATGCGGCGAGCTGTATACGCCAACCTTGTATCCCGCCGCCATCAGGACAGATTCCAGCGTGCGGCAGGTGGTGCCTTTACCGTTAGTGCCGGCGACGGTAAACACGAAAGGCGCGGGTTTCAGCACGTCAAGACGCGCGGCAACCTGGCTTACGCGCTCAAGGCCCATGTCGATAGTTTTACTGTGCAGATTTTCCAGATAAGAAAGCCACGCGGCCAGGGGCGACGTGGCTTGAGGAATGCTTTTATTTTCCATGATGCCCGGTTGTCATTAACGGTTAGAAAGCAAAAGGGCAGCGCCATTCGGCCCTGCCCTTTTCAGTTATCAGGCCTCGGGTTCCTGATCCGGTACCACCACGCCTTCGCGCGGCTCGTCCGGGTTCGGCGCTGGCAGATTCATCAGCTTCGCCAGAATGCTGGCCAGTTTGAGGCGCATTTCCGGACGGCGGACGATCATATCGATGGCGCCTTTCTCGATGAGGAACTCACTGCGCTGGAAGCCCGGCGGCAGTTTTTCACGCACGGTCTGCTCGATAACGCGAGGACCGGCAAAGCCGATCAGCGCTTTTGGCTCGGCGATGTTCAGGTCGCCCAGCATCGCGAAGCTTGCGGAGACGCCACCCATAGTTGGGTCGGTCAGTACCGAAATGTACGGCAGACCGCGCTCCTGCATTTTCGCCAGCGCCGCAGAGGTTTTCGCCATCTGCATCAGGGACATCAGCGCTTCCTGCATACGTGCCCCACCGGAGGCGGAGAAGCAGATCAGCGGGCAGTTGTCTTCCAGCGCCTGCTCAACGGCACGCACGAAACGCGCACCCACCACAGAGCCCATTGAGCCGCCCATGAAGGAGAACTCAAACGCGGCGGCAACCACTGGCATCTCATGCAGGGTGCCTTTCATGACGATCAGCGCGTCTTTCTCGCCGGTCTCTTTCTGTGCAGAGGCCAGACGATCTTTGTATTTTTTGGAGTCGCGGAACTTGAGCACATCTTTTGGCTCCAGTTCGCTGCCCAGTTCTACCAGAGAACCTTCGTCCAGCAGGCTATGCAGGCGGTTGCGCGCCGACATACGCATGTGGTGGTCACACTTCGGACACACCTCAAGATTGCGTTCCAGCTCTGCGCGATACAGAACCTGGCCGCAGCTATCACACTTCGTCCATACCCCTTCAGGAATGCTCGCTTTACGCGTCGGGGTAATGTTGCTTTTAATTCGTTCAATCCAGCTCATTGATAACCTTTCTGCCTGAACCTGGTCGTATGCCAGTTTTGCTGTAAGAGGCGAATAATGCCATTTTTGCCTCCAACAGACCATGAATGTTGCACATTAAAACATAACAGCCCGAAACTTTGGATAAAAAAGTGGTCGAACCGCCAGCGTGCATTTACTTCGCTTGTTTTGCCGCCGCGCGTTTGTGACGAATGATTTCGATCACCCCCGGCAGAACGGACAGCACAATAATCGCTACAATCAGTAACTTAAGATTTTCCTGAACCACAGGCAGATCGCCAAACAGGTAGCCCGCATAGGTAAAGAGCAGCACCCACAGCAGTGCGCCCACCACGTTATACATTGCAAAATGACGATAGGACATGTGGCCCATTCCCGCCACAAACGGTGCAAATGTACGCACAATAGGCACAAAGCGGGCAAGGATAATGGTCTTGCCGCCATGGCGCTCATAGAACGCATGGGTTTTATCTAAATAACTGCGACGGAAAATCTTCGAGTCCGGATTACTGAACAACCGCTCGCCAAATACCCGCCCGATGGTGTAGTTGACCGCATCACCAATAATTGCGGCAATGATCATCAGGACGACCATCAGGTGGACATTCAGATCATTCGTTGGCAGCGCGGATAACGCACCCGCCACAAACAGCAGCGAATCGCCCGGCAGGAACGGGGTCACCACCAGACCGGTTTCACAGAACAGGATCAGGAACAGAATGGCATACACCCAGACGCCGTACTGCGCGACCAGCTCCGCCAGGTGAACATCAATATGCAGGATGAAATCAATCAGAAAACGTATTACGTCCATATTGTCTAAGCCCTAATTGCACCTTTGTTTAGTCCGCTAAAAACAGCGGGCCCATTGGCGGTTTTGGCAGGTCGAACCGGTCCGGATAATCCACCGAAACCAGATACAGCCCTTCCGCTTTCGCCGTTGCTGCCGCAAGCGTTCTGTCCTTCGCTGCCAGCAGTTCTGCAATCCAGCTCTCCGGCTGGTGTCCGGCGCCCACTTCCATCAGGCTGCCCACAATATTCCGCACCATATGATGTACAAAGGCATTGGCTTTGATATCCACCACCACATACGCGCCATAACGACTGACGTTAATGTGCATGACGTTACGCCACGGCGTACGGGACTGACACTGCACCGCACGAAACGACGTAAAATCATTCTCTCCAATCAGGCACTGCGCCGCACGCTGCATACGTTCTGCATCGAGCGGTTCATAAAAATGCGTCACGCCCTGGCTTAACACCGCCGGACGCAGGCGCTGGTTGTAGATGACATAACGGTAGCGCCGCGCCGTCGCGCTGAATCGCGCGTGAAAATCATCCGGCACAGCTTTCACCCAACGCACGGCAATGTCACCAGGCAAATTCGCATTTACACCCAGCGTCCAGGCCGCGTCTTTGCGAACGGCGGTGGTGTCAAAATGCACCACCTGCCCCGTGCCGTGAACGCCGGCATCGGTGCGGCCCGCACAGAAAACGCTTATCGGTTCATTCGCCACCTGAGAGAGCGCTTTCTCCAGCTTCTCCTGGACGCTGCGCACCTCATTCTGACGCTGCCAGCCATAGTATTTACTGCCATCGTACTCAATGCCGAGGGCAATTCTGTGGACCGGCTTCTGTTCCACATCAGACATCAGTACAGATACTCCTGCACCAGTTTTTCCGCGATTTTGACCGCCATCAGCGCGCCGCCAAAACGCACGTTGTCGGCAACGGACCAGAACTGCACCTGCTCCGGCATTCCGTAATCGTTACGCACACAGCCCACGGAGAGATGCGCGCTGCCGGTGGCGTCGCCCACCTGGGTCGGGAATTCGCTCTCTTCGGAAAGGACAATGTCCTCACCGCGGCCAAACGCGTCGCGGGCTTCTTCAGCCGCCAGCGGACGCAGGGCTTCAAAGCCGACCATCTGCGCGTGGCCGTAAAAGACCGGAGACTGCACGACACTCGCGGAGATCATCAGCCCGTCATCCTGCAAAATTTTGCGCGCTTCATCGACAATACGACGCTCTTCCCGCACCGAACCTTCACGATCCGGCAGCAGCGGCAGCATGTTAAACGCCAGCTGGCGGCCAAAGAAATCATCTTCGTCGATCGGGACGCCGTTCAGCAGCTTCGCGCTCTGCCCTGCCAGCGCATCAACAGCCTTTTTGCCGTTAGCGGAGGCAGACAGCAGGCTGGTCACGGAAATACGCGACAGACCACCGTCGTCGATCAGCGGCTTCAGCGCGGTCAGCAGCTGGCTGGTGAGGCTGTTCGGTACCGCGATGACGTTACGGTTGCGGTAGTCAGCCAGCACAAACGGGTTGACGTCCGGCACCACCAGCGGCACATCCGGCTCCAGGGAGAACAGGCCGCTCAGGTCGATCACCAGACAGCCTGAATTGGTCGCTTCTTCAATATAAGACGCCGTGGCTTCCGCTCCTGCGGCAAAAAACGCCAGCTGAGCCTGCGTCCAGTCAAACGCGGCGGCATCCTGCACCATCACGGATTTCCCGCCGAAACGCAGATGTTCTCCTGCGCTGTCGGTACGCGCCAGCGCGTAAATCTCACCCACCGGGAACTGACGCTCAGCAAGGGTTTCAAGCAGGGCTTCGCCCACGGCGCCAGTGGCGCCCAAAATGGCAATGTTCCAGCCTTCAGACATGGTGGTTTACTCCAGAAATAAAAAAGCGTCCCTGTCAGAGTATCCGACAGGGAGCATTAAGAAGACATTAATGCGCCGGGTGATGGACGGCGTTAAAACCCAGCGCTTTCAGCAGCGTCGCAGCCGCTGCGTCATCGCACATCACATACAGGGAAGACCACTCGCGGCGCTCAACGTAATGCTTGCGCAGCTTGTCAAACTCACCCGGGATCCCCGCCACTTTACGCAGCAGCGCATCGTCGCGGCGCACATCATACACCAAATGTACCAGCCTTTTCAGCGTTGCCTGATCGAGCGGGCCATGCAGGGTGATGCGGCCAAATTCAGGCGCGGGTAGCAGCGTATCCAGCGCCACCTGCTGCGGATGGCCGATAAAGGCGCTGTAAGCCTCAAACACCTGGGTTGTGCCGCGCGCTTTGCCTTCGAGAGTATACCCCGCGATATGCGCGGTACCCACGTCCACCTTATTCAGCAATGCGACGTTAAGATCCGGCTCTGGCTCCCAGACGTCCAGCACGACGCTCAGATCTTGTCCCGCGTCGAGACATTTCAGCAGCGCCGCGTTGTCCACCACCGGCCCCCGGCAGGCATTTATCAGAATAGTGCCAGCCTTCAGACGGCGGATCCGTTTTTCATCGGCCAGGTGCAGAGTCTTGTACGGCCCCTCTTTAAAGAGCGGCGTGTGGAAGGTGATGACATCGCACTCGTCGACCAGCTCATCCAGCGCGCGGAAGTCGCCTTCATCGCCGTTGTCCTTGCGCGGCGGATCGCACAGCAGGGTGCGAATACCCCAGGCTTCAAGACGCTTTTGCAGACGTCCGCCAACGTTGCCCACCCCCACAATTCCTACGGTGCGGTCTTTCAGCGCAAAACCATCACGCTCGGCCAGCATCAATAGTGAGGAAAAGACATATTCCACGACGGCAATGGCGTTACAGCCTGGCGCCGCGGAAAAACCAATCCCTGCCTGCTTAAGCCACTGGTCATCCACATGATCGGTCCCGGCCGTTGCCGTCCCGACAAATTTAACCCCTTTGCCGGAGAGCAGTGCCTCATTTACTTTGGTCACCGAGCGCACCATCAGGGCGTCTGCATCGTCCAGTTCGCTGACCGGGATCGGGCGACCAGGGACAGCCTTAACCTCACCCAGGCGGCTGAACAGCTCACGGGCGTAAGGCATATTTTCATCAACGAGGATTTTCACGTCTGAGTACCTGTTTGAGAGGAAGTAAACCTGCCAAGTGTGCCATAATCTCGCCGCCGGGCATATATCTCCGCCCGGTTACGCAGAGTTTGACTTTAAGGATTTTTGACGATGCAGCCCATTTCAGGTACGCCTCCGCGCCCTCCGGGTGAAGGCCCCGTAACGCCCAACACCCCAGGCGAACAACCGCTCTCCACGCAGCAACGCACCGTACTGGAGCGGCTGATCACGCGCCTTATTGCGTTGACCTCACAGCAAAACGCAGAGGTATGGGCTGGCGTTAAGCACGATTTGGGCGTCAGAAACGATGCGCCGCTACAGTCGCGCCATTTCCCTGCCGCTGAACAAAACCTGAACCAGCGTCTTGCCAGCGCACAGCAGCAACATACTACCCGTCAGATTATCTCGCAGCTGACCGAGCTGTTGGGCCAGGGGAATAATCGCCAGGCGGTGAGTGATTTTATCCGTCAACAGTACGGTCATACCGCCCTGAGCCAGCTTTCGCCGGAACAGCTGAAAACCGTGTTGACCCTGCTGCAAAGCAATCAGCTTTCTATCCCACAGCCGCAACAGCGCCCGTCGACAGAGCGTCCGTTGCAGCCTGCGGAGCATAATACGCTCAAGCAGATGGTCACTAAGCTGGCTGCCGCCACCGGCGAGCCAACAAAGCTCATCTGGCAATCCATGCTGGAACTTTCCGGCGTGAAAGCGGGCGAGATGATCCCGGCAAAACAGTTTACCCATCTGGTCACCTGGCTCCAGGCGCGTCAGACGCTCAGCACCCAGAGCGCCCCTACCCTGCACAGCGTACAGGCGGCGCTGAAACAGCCGCTGGAACCGCACGAGTTCGATATGATTCGGGATTACGCTCAGCAGAACTGGCAGGCTACGCCGCAAACGGTGCTGACCACCGCGCAGGTGCAGGATGTGCTCAATCAGATCTTCGTTCGCCGCGCCGAGCGGGAAGGCGGCGTGCCGGAAGTACGAAACATTCAGCCGATCTACAACCCGCTGTTTGCCCCCGTAGTCGATACGTTTAAAACGCTTTCTGCCCGTCCGGGATTGATGTTTATCGCGTTGGTGATTGCGCTGGCGATTTTCTGGCTGGTTGCTTAAAACTGCCGGGTGGCGGCTACGCCTTACCCGGCAACATACTACCGCTTGCGAAACGCCACCAGCGTCACCACAATCCCCACCACCGCTGACACCGCACCGGCGAGGAATACGGAAGGATAGCCAAACGACGTTGCAAGCAGCCCGGCCAGCGGCCCGGTGATGCCGTAAGAGATATCCTGAAACGCCGCGTAGCCGCCCAGCGCCGTGCCGCGCACCTGCGGAGCCACGCGCTTCACCACCTCCACGCCCAGCGCCGGGAAGATCAGCGAGCAGCCGCAGCCGGTTAACGCCGCGCCCAGCAGCGCAACGGGTGCGGACGGCGCCTGCCAGAGCAGTACCAGACCCACGGTTTCAATTACCAGCGACGCCACGGCCACCTTCACGCCGCCAAAGCGATCCGGCATCCAGCCAAACAGCACGCGCATTAACACAAACGCACCGCCAAAGGCCGTCAGCGTAAAGCCCGCCATCGCCCAGCCGCGGCTCATGAAATAGAGGGAGACGAAGGTACCAATAACCGCGAAGCCCACCCCCTGAAGCGCCAGCCCTAGCCCCGGCTGCCAGATTTGCCCCACCACGCTCCACAGCGAAGGACGTTCGCCTTTATGGGCAGGCACTTTACGCACCGAACCGTTAAACGCCCACGCCAGCAGCGGCAATACCATGGTGGTACCCGCCAGCGCCGCAAAACCAAACTGGCTGTGGATCAGCAGCCCCAGTGGAGCGCCTGCCGCCAGCGCGCCGTATATCGCCATCCCGTTCCAGGACATCACTTTACCGGAACGTGCAGGCCCCACCAGCCCCATTCCCCAGGTCAGGGTGCCGGTCAGCAGTTGGCTTTCGCCAAAGCCGAGGATCAGGCGCCCTGCTACCAGCAGCGCGAATTTATACGCTGCCTCAATCGGTAACAGTGCCGCCAGCAGCCAGGCGCCCCCCGCCAGCCCGCAGGCCAACATGCCCTGCAACGCCGAGCGTTTTGCACCGTGCTGATCCGCCAGGCGACCGGCGTAGCCCCGGGTTAATACCGTCGCTAAAAACTGAATGCCCACCGCAATACCGACCATGGTGTTGCCATAGCCCAGCTCGTGGTGAACAAACAAGGGGATCACCGGCAGCGGCAGGCCAACGGTCATATAGGTCAGAAACACCGCAAAGGCGATGCGGAAAAGGGAAAGGTTCCCGGAAGGAGCGCTCTTCTCAGGGGTAGCAGCCTTCATGCATAACTCCGTGTTCAGGCATAAAAAAAGGGAGCCGCGCGGCTCCCTTCTACTATACCTTCAAACGCTTACGCTTTCAGCTTACGCATCACCAGCGTGGCGTTGGTGCCGCCGAAACCGAAGCTGTTAGACATAACGGTCGTCAGCTCACGTTCGGTGGTTTCGGTCACGATGTTCAGGCCAGCCGCCTGCTCGTCCATCTCGTCGATGTTGATGCTTGGGGCGATAAAGCCGTTTTCCAGCATCAGCAGAGAGTAGATCGCTTCCTGCACGCCCGCCGCACCCAGAGAGTGACCGGTCATGGCTTTGGTGGCAGAGATAGCCGGGCTGTTGTCGCCGAACACTTCACGGATCGCGCCCAGCTCTTTCACGTCGCCTACCGGCGTAGACGTACCGTGGGAGTTCAGGTAGTCGATTGGGGTATCAACACCGTGCATCGCCATCTTCATGCAGCGCACCGCGCCTTCACCGGATGGAGCAACCATGTCAGCGCCGTCGGACGTTGCGCCGTAGCCCACGATCTCAGCGTAGATGTGCGCGCCACGCGCCAGCGCGTGTTCCAGCTCTTCAACCACAACCATACCGCCGCCGCCAGCGATAACAAAACCATCGCGGTGTGCGTCATAGGTACGGGACGCTTTGTCTGGCGTTTCGTTGTATTTGGTGGACAGTGCGCCCATCGCGTCGAACTCACAGGCCATTTCCCAGCCCAGCTCTTCGCCGCCGCCAGCAAATACGATGTCCTGTTTGCCCAGCTGGATCTGCTCAACCGCATTACCGATACAGTGTGCGGAGGTCGCACACGCGGAACTGATGGAGTAGTTCACACCGTGGATTTTGAACGGCGTTGCCAGGCACGCTGATACCGCAGAGCCCATGGCTTTGGTCACAACGTAAGGACCGACCGCTTTCAGGCCGCGCGGGCTACGCATAGCGTCAGCACCGAACACCTGCGCTTTAGAGGAACCGCCGGAACCTGCAATCAGGCCCACGCGTGGGTTGTTCTGGTAAACGTCTTCGCTCAGACCAGAATCCTTGATCGCTTCCTGCATGGAAAGATAGGCGTAGATAGAGGCATCGTTCATGAAACGAACCACTTTACGGTCAATTAAACCGGTGGTGTCCAGTTTAACGTTACCCCATACGTGGCTACGCATTCCAGAATCTTTAAACTCTTCAGAGAAAGTGATCCCGGAGCGTCCTTCACGCAGAGATGCCAGGACTTCCTGCTGGTTATTACCGATGCTGGAAACGATGCCCAGGCCAGTAATCACTGCACGTTTCATTCAATACCTCTGTAAGTCGCACTATAAAAAGTTTCGAGTCGCACAATAGCGTACACTTGTACGCCGAACAAGTCCGATCAGCCATTTTCTGTGGAAATTTGCACCGACAGGCTCACATCGTTAAGATCGTGCCACTGCCTGTCGGACGAGTAACTTACGTGAAACAAAACGCCATACAACCTGCCAACCTCGAATTCAACGCTGAGGGTACACCTGTTTCCCGAGATTTTGATGACGTCTACTTTTCTAATGATAACGGACTGGAAGAGACGCGCTATGTCTTCCTCGAAGGAAATCATCTCAGCACCCGCTTCCCTGTTCATCCGCGCAGCCTGTTTGTCGTAGCGGAGAGCGGTTTCGGCACCGGACTGAATTTTCTGACACTCTGGCAGGCGTTCGACCAGTTTCGCGCTGCACACCCCGAGGCTACCTTACAAAGATTACATTTCATCAGTTTCGAAAAATTTCCGCTTACCGCGCACGATCTGCGGCGTGCCCATCAGCGCTGGCCGGAGCTTGCCCACTGGGCGGAGCAGCTTCAGGCCCAGTGGCCGTCTCACATCGGTGGCTGTCATCGTCTGATTCTGGACGACGGACGCGTCACGCTCGACCTGTGGCTGGGCGACATTAACGACCTGACCGATAAGCTCGATGACACCATGAATCAGAAGGTGGATGCCTGGTTCCTGGACGGTTTTGCGCCCGCCAAAAACCCGGATATGTGGAGCCCGCATCTGTTCAGCGCCATGGCACGTCTGGCGCGCCCGGGCGCGACGCTTGCCACCTTCACCTCCGCGGGCTTTGTCCGCCGTGGGTTGCAGGAGGCGGGGTTTACCATGCGGAAAACCAAAGGCTTTGGCCGCAAACGCGACATGCTGGTCGGGGTGATGGAACAGGATCTGGCGATTCCGGCGCAGGCCCCCTGGTTTGCCCGTCGCCCCAGCACGTCGCGTGAGGTCGCCATAGTGGGCGGCGGTATTGCCAGCGCCCTGCTCTCGCTGGCGCTGCTGCACCGTGGCTGGCAGGTGACGCTCTACTGCGCTGACGAGGCCCCAGCGACGGGTGCATCAGGCAACCGCCAGGGCGCACTTTATCCCTTATTAAGTTCACACGATCCGGCCCTGTTCCAGTTCTTCCCGGCGGCGTTTACGTTTGCTCGTCGCCTTTACGATAGCCTGCCGGTTACGTTTGATCACGACTGGTGCGGCGTGACGCAGCTCGGCTGGGATGAGAAGAGCCAGCAGAAAATCACACAAATGCTGTCGCTGGGTCTGCCGGAGGCTATCGCCCATGCCGTGACGGCGCAGCAGGTTGCTGAGACCACTGGCGTCGACACCGGCTGTGGCGGTATTCAGTATCCACTTGGCGGCTGGCTGTGCCCCGCTGAACTGACCGCTGCGGTGATGGCCCTGGCCCAGTCCCAAGGGCTGGCGGTGCGCTATGGCCACAAGGTTGAATCGCTTAGCCGGTCAGAACGGTGGGAGCTTCATTTTGCTGATGGCAAAGCGGCGCTGCATGCCAGCGTTGTGCTGGCAAACGGGCACAACATCAGCCAGTTTATGCAGACAGAAACATTACCGGTCTATCCAGTCGGCGGCCAGGTGAGCCATATCCCTGCCGCGCCCCAACTGAGCAAACTGCGTCAGGTGCTGTGTTACGACGGCTACCTGACGCCGCAAAATCCGTCCAACGGCCATCACTGCATCGGTGCCAGCTACCATCGCGGTGAAACAGATATGCAGTACAGCGAAGCGGATCAGCAGCAAAACCGCCAGCGGCTGATTGATTGTTTCCCGCATGCGGCCTGGGCGAAAGAGGTGGATGTCAGTGAGGGTCAGGCGCGCTGCGGCGTACGCTGCGCGACCCGCGATCACCTGCCGATGGCGGGAAACGTACCGGACTATGACGCCACGCTTGAAGTCTATCAGGATCTTGCAGACAACAAAGAAACGGCGGTAAGTGCGCCGGTTTATCCGGAACTGTTTATGCTGGGTGGCTTAGGCTCGCGGGGATTGTGTTCCGCGCCGTTGCTGGCTGAAGTGCTGGCCGCGCAAATGAGCGATGAGCCAGTTCCACTGGACAGGGTTACGCTCGCGGGACTGAATCCGAACCGACTGTGGGTACGTAAATTGCTGAAGGGGAAAAGGGTTAAGTAGGGTGCGGTCGAATCCCCTCACCCTGACCCTCTCCCCAAAGGGGAGAGGGAAGAGAAGGCGGCGGCTTAGCGTTTAGCCTGCTGGAATAAATTGTCCCACATGCCCAGCACTAAAGACTGATCGCGCGGAGAGAGTTCCCCTGCCTGAATAGCGTTTTCCAGGCTGCGAGTGACTTCCGCGTGAACGGCGTCGGCAGAGTGATCGTCCCCGGCTTCCAGCGCGGCGACCGCCAGCGTCAGGTGACCACGCAGATAACCGCTGGCGAACAGCTCATCGTCACTGGCGTGTTCCACCATGTCATCAATTAACGCCAGAATGCGTGATTCAAATTCTGCGATCATCTTCTTTCCTCTGTTAAAGATCTTCCGGCCAAGGGAAGCATTCCGCCGTGATCTCCGGCGTGTGGTAATAATTCTGTAAAGCCCCGATCAGGCGCGCCGGACGTTCCGGGATGCCTTTCTCAAGATATTCCATCACCTGCGCATGCACGCGGCGCTGGAAGACGATACGGTCTGGCTCGAAGTCGCCTTCGAGATTGTCACAACTCACATTGAACGGGAAACCCGCCGCCACGCAGAACAGCCATTCCAGCGCCTGGGGTTTCACCTCCACATCTTCAAACTGGCCCTGGGTAGCGGCGTCGCGACCGTCCGGGCAGTACCAGTAACCGAAGTCCACCAGCTCGCGACGCGCTTTCCCCGCGATGCACCAGTGCGAAATCTCGTGCAAACCGCTGGCGTAAAAGCCGTGGGCAAAGATGATGCGGTTATACGGAACCTCGTCATCAGCAGGAAGATAGATCGGTTCGTCGTCGCCTTTAATCAGACGGGTATTAAAATCTTCAGCAAAACAGCGATCGAAAATCTCAATCAGCTGTTCATATTTATGCGTACTGTTCATTAGTTCATCCCCAACCAGGTGAGGATCTCCTGTCCATGGCTGTCATAAAGAAGTTTGGCGCTCATCACCGCCGAGACGACAACAATCATCGGACGGATCAGCTTTTGCCCTTTGCTTAATACCAGACGCGAGCCTGCGCGCGCGCCCAAAAACTGCCCTGCCATCATCACAAAGCCGGTAGCCCAGATAACCTTGCCACCAATGATAAACAGCAGCAGACCGCCAACGTTGGAGGTCGCGTTGAGAACTTTAGCGTGGGCGGTGGATTTGGCGAGGTTAAACCCAGCCAGCGTCACGAACGCCAGCGCATAAAACGAGCCAGCCCCCGGGCCAAAGAATCCGTCGTAAAAACCGACGCAGCCACCGGCAATCAGCGCAAACGGCAGGCCGTGAAGACGACGCTGTCGATCTTCTTCCCCGAGCTTTGGCATCAGTAAGAAATAGAGGCCGATACAGATAACCAGCAGCGGCAGGATCTGGCGCAAAATATCGGACTGCACGTGCTGGACCAGCAGCGCACCCGCCGTCGAGCCAATAAATGTCATCAGGATATTGAGCTTCTGATCGGCGAGATTGACCACTTTGCGCCGAATGAAATAGAGCGAGGAGGAGAGCGAACCGCCGCATGCCTGGAGTTTGTTGGTGGCGAGCGCCTGGGCTGGGCTCATGCCTGCCGCCAGCAGCGCCGGAACGGTAAGCAACCCGCCGCCGCCTGCCAGGGCATCGATAAATCCGGCTAACATCGCAACAAAAAAGAGCACTGCCAGCAGCAGCGGTGACACCATGAACAGATCGACGAAATTATCCATTAAAGTACATGCTCATCCAGTAGCGCCTGGCAGGAAGGCGGCAACGGAGGCGGTGTCTTCTTCTCAGGCTTAGAGGTTCCAGGCTTAGCCGGTTCAAACCAGCTTTGCAGTTCGTAACCGCAACCATCGCCAGGCGGTGGCAGCGGCTGATCTTCACATTCCAGGCTGTTCGCCGGGCAGCGCAGGCGAACATGCATATGCGCCCGGTGCTGGAACCACGGGCGTACTTTACGCAGCCAGTCGCGATCCGTTCCCGCATCGAGGCAAAGCTGCTGCTTGATGGCTGGGTTAACAAAGATCCGCGTGACGTCGTTATCCTCTGCCGCCAGCTTAATCATGCTGGAAATTTCCGGCGACCATCGCGAGGCGACGACCCGTTTACCGTCGGCCGAGACCAGATCCAGCGCCTGCGGTTTCAGCAACTGCGCCGAGCTCCAGCGCGTTTTCGGCAATTGCAGGAAGATATCCACATCCAGTCCGGTCTGGTGGCTGGCGTGACCGCCGTTGAAGCGACCACCGGCAGGCATCCCCATATCGCCAATCAGCATCGTCCCCAGCCCCAGATTATGCACCTGGTTCCCAAGACGCTGAATAAACAGCAGCAGATCGGGATGACCGAAATAACGGCGCTGATCGGTACGCATCACCTGATACGTATCTGACTGCAACGGCAGCGCCTGCGCACCGACGATACACCCGTTGGAGAAAGCGCCAATGGACTGCGCGCTCCCCGCCACCGGGTGAGTGATTTTCTGCCACGGCGTGGCGGCCTGGCTTGCTCCACTGGCCAACAGCGCCAGCAGCGCGATTGCGGTTTTTTTCATAGTTACCAGCGTGGAAGGGTGGTTGTCACATCCGCATTCTGCGCGCGCTGGCGCAGGAAGTGATCCATCAGCACGATCGCCAGCATCGCTTCGGCGATCGGCACCGCGCGGATCCCCACACACGGATCGTGACGCCCTTTGGTGATCATCTCAACTTCTTCGCCAGCGCGGTTAATCGTGTGGCCCGGCACGGTGATGCTGGATGTTGGCTTCAGCGCAATATTGGCAATAATCTGCTGTCCGCTGCTGATGCCGCCCAGAATGCCGCCCGCATGATTGCTCTGGAAACCCGCCTTCGTGATTTCGTCGCGGTTCTGGCTGCCGCGAAGCGCCACCACGTCGAAGCCGTCGCCAATCTCAACGCCCTTCACCGCGTTGATGCTCATCAGCGCGTGGGCGATATCGGCGTCGAGGCGGTCAAATACCGGCTCGCCCCAGCCCGCCGGGACGCCGTCGGCTACCACGGTGACTTTCGCGCCAATGGAGTCGCCCTCTTTTTTCAGGCCGCGCATCAGCTCGTCCAGCGCGTCAAGCTTATCCGCATCGGCGCAGAAGAACGGGTTAAGTTCTACCTGATCCCAGTCTTTGATCACCAGTGGAATGTCACCCATCTGGGTCAGACAGCCGCGGATAACGATGCCGCATTTCTGCTGGAGATATTTTTTGGCAATCGCCCCTGCCGCCACGCGCATCGCGGTTTCACGTGCGGAAGAACGCCCGCCGCCGCGATAGTCGCGAAAACCATATTTTTGCTCGTAGGTGTAATCGGCGTGGCCAGGACGGAAGACGTCTTTAATCGCACCGTAGTCCTGAGAGCGCTGATCGGTGTTTTCAATCAGCAGGCCGATGCTGGTCCCTGTGGTACGGCCCTCAAAGACGCCCGAGAGAATTTTGACCTGGTCCGGCTCGCGACGCTGCGTGGTGTAGCGAGAGGTACCGGGACGACGACGATCGAGGTCATGCTGTAAATCGGCTTCGGTCAGTTCGATGCCTGGCGGGACGCCATCAACGATACAACCCAGTGCCAGACCGTGCGACTCGCCAAAGGTGGTCACACGGAATACCTGTCCAATACTGTTTCCTGCCATCACGGCTCCGATGTTGTTGTTTGTGTTTGAGCGTTGTGAAACGGGCCGAAGCCCGCTGGATTAATCTTTGTAAATGCTGAAGTATTCGCGTGCATCAAGCAGCTGCGCTTTAGTCAGCATAAAGACGCCGTCACCGCCGTTGTCGAACTCAAGCCAGGTGAACGGCACATCCGGGTACTGCTCTATCAGATGTACCATGCTGTTGCCCACTTCACAAATCAGAACACCGTCGTCGGTCAGATAATCCGGCGCGCAGGCCAGGATGCGACGGGTCAGCTTCAGGCCATCAGAACCTGACGCCAGGCCCAGCTCCGGCTCGTGACGGTACTCGTTCGGCAGATCGGACATGTCTTCTGCATCCACGTACGGCGGATTGGTGACGATCAGGTCGTATTGCAGCGTCGGCAGGTCGCGGAACAGGTCAGAGCGGATAGGCGTGACGTGATGGATCAGCCCGTGCTCTTCGATATTGTGTTCGGTGACGGCCAGCGCGTCGGTGGAGATATCGACGGCGTCCACTTCCGCTTCCGGGAAGGCGTACGCGCAGGCAATCGCGATGCAGCCGCTGCCGGTGCACATATCGAGAATGTGCTGCGGCTGATGGTTAATCAGGCCTTCAAAGTGGTTGTTGATCAGTTCACCAATCGGCGAGCGCGGCACCAGCACGCGTTCATCGACGTAGAACTCGTGGCCGCAGAACCAGGCTTTGTTGGTGAGGTAAGCTACCGGAATACGCTCGTTCACGCGACGGATCACGCGCTCAACGATGCGGTGTTTTTCACTGGAGGTCAGGCGCGCGGTGCGCATGTCTTCCGGAATATCCAGTGGCAGGTAGAGAGACGGCAGCACCAGTTGAACGGCTTCATCCCACGGGTTATCCGTACCGTGACCGTACCAGATATTGGCGGCGCTGAAGCGGCTAACCGACCAGCGCAACATGTCCTGTATGGTATGCAGCTCGTTTACTGCTTCATCGACAAAAATTTTATCCACTCTTTCCTCCAGGGCATGCTCGCATAATTTTCGGCGGCTAGTTTGCCATGAAGACGGCGATAAATCAGCAATGACGCGTACCGCTTGAGGTTAAAAAATGCGTTTAGTCGGGTACACTATCGGAAATACGAGATGAGAATGACGAATGAAAAAGAAAACATCGCTCAGCGAGGAGGATCAGGCTCTCTTCCGTCAGCTGATGACCGGGACGCGTCAAATCACGCACGACACCATTGTCCATCGCCCGCAGCGTAAAAAAGTCAGCGAGGTACCGGTCAAACGGTTGCTTCAGGAGCAGGCCGATAACAGCCACTATTTTTCAGATGAGTTTCAGCCGCTGCTTAATACTCAGGGTGCGGTGAAATACGTGCGCGAAGACGTCAGCCATTTTGAACTGAAAAAATTACGCCGGGGAGATTATTCGCCGGAGCTGTTCCTCGATCTGCATGGGTTGACCCAGATGCAGGCGAAACAGGAGCTGGGGGCGCTGATCGCGGCATGTCGTCGCGAGCATGTTTTTTGCGCCTGCGTGATGCACGGCCACGGCAAACATATCCTCAAGCAGCAGACACCGCTGTGGCTGGCTCAGCATCCACACGTCATGGCTTTTCATCAGGCGCCAAAAGAGTACGGCGGAGATGCCGCATTGCTGGTACTGATTGAAGTGGAGGAGTGGCAGCCGCCGGAATTGCCCTGACAGGATGGCGGGAGGCGCCGTCGCACCCCGCCATATCGCACGTCACGTCAGATCGCTTTTGCCATCTTCAGGTTGCACGGACTCATTTGCCAGTTAAAGACCCCTTTGCCGGTTTCGTCGAGGGTGACATTGGCAATGGCGGACGTCGTGAACATCGGTGGCGTTTCGCCCGGGCACAGCTCAGATACCAGATAGCCGACCAGCGGCAGGTGGGAAATGACCAGTGCGGAAGCGACACCTTCATTGCACAGCGCCTGAAGATAAGCACTGACAAGACCGACATCGCCACACGGCGTGAGTTCAGGGAGAACATCCACACTGGAAGGCAGGTTCATACACTCCCCTACCACATCCAGCGTCTGTTCTGCCCGCAGGAACGGACTCACCAGAACGCGTTCAATGTCCACTTTTTGACCTTTAAGCCACGTCGCCATCTGACGGGATTCGTCACAGCCACAGATGGTTAAAGGACGTACTGAGTCACTGGCGGCATCGAGTGCCGCGTCGCCGTGACGCATGATAAAAACTTGCATATTGCACCGCTTTTGTTAACCAGAATCACCGGCGTTAACTACCCGCGATTAATGCTCTGAGGTAGAAAACCCGATGGCCGGGCATTGTGCCTGATCCATTCGGTGAATGAAACGCTGTTTTTTACCTCAATGGCGTAAGTATAGTCAATCTCTGTTTACAATTTCGCCAGAACAGGTTCATTCACCACAGGATTTACCCTTTTTTGACTTCAGTTTACGCAATCAGTTTCCCTTGCGGGCCAGAATGTCTGACCCCGTTCCGCCATCTGCAATAATTCGTCACACGGGGTAAACCGTGGACCGTATTGCGAGGCCAGACGTTGCAGGATCGCAACCACTTCACCCGCCCCGAGGGTATCCATATACCGGAACGGGCCGCCAAGGAATGGCGGAAAACCGATACCAAACACGGCGCCGATGTCGCCGTCGCGCGCGCTTTTGATAACCTGCTCACCAAAGCAGCGCGCCGCTTCATTGAGCATCATCATCACACAGCGCTCAGCACACTGAACCGCCGACAGTTTTCCCTGACCCGTAACAGGAATAAGCGCATAAACTGAAGGGTCGATCTGTTTCTTGCTTTTACGCCCTTTCGCGGCGTAAAGATAGAAACCTCGTTCATTTTTTCTGCCTTTGCGATCGTCCTTCAAAATTGCAGAAACAACGTTTGCAGGCGGCGCAAAACGATCGCCATAAGCCGCTTCCAGCACAGGGATAATTTTAGTGCCGGTGTCTATTCCTACCTCATCCAAAAGTTGGATTGGACCGACGGGGAAGCCAAACTTTACGAGCGCCTCGTCGACGTGCTCGATTTTCTCCCCTTCCGTCAGCAACCGCATCGCTTCGTTAATGTACGGCGCCAGAATGCGGTTAACGTAGAAGCCAGCTTTATCCGCGACCACAATGGGGGTTTTGCCCTGCTTTTTCGCCAGCTTCACCACGGTGGCAATAGCTTGTGGGCTGGTTGTGGCATGCGGGATCACCTCCACCAGCGGCATTTTTTCGACAGGGCTGAAATAGTGCAGCCCTATCACCTGCTCCGGGCGCGCAGCTTTCGCCGCGATGTCGCCGATCGGCAAAGATGAGGTGTTTGACGCGAAAATAGTGTGCGGCGCGCAGTGCTGCTCAACGTCCGCCGCCATCTGCTGCTTAAGGGCCAGATCTTCGAACACGGCTTCAATAACCAGATCGCGATGTGCGAACCCACTGTAATCGGTAGTGCCAGTGATCATCGCGAGGGTTTTATCGCGTTCACTGGCCTTGATATGGCGGCGTTTCACTTTGCGATCAAGGTTCTGCCAGCTGTACTGCAACGCGTGGTTGATGCCCTTAGGGTTGATATCTTTGATACGTACGGGCAATTTGCCTTTGCTGGCGGTGACAAACACGATGCCGCCGCCCATTAGCCCACCACCCAGAACGCCAATGGCGCGCAGCGGAGCCGGTTCAGCTTCGCTGCCCGGATCTTTTTTCACCTCTGTGCTGGCAAAGAAAATACTTCGCAGCGCCTGCGACTGCGGCGTCATCGCCAGCTCGCCAAACGCTTTCGCTTCCGCGGCATAACCGCTGCTGCTCCCCTGGGATAAACCGGTTTCAATCACCTCCAGAATGCGCGTCGTTGCCGGATAGTTCCCTTTGGTTTTTTGCCCGGTTTTTTTACCCACCCTATTGAACAGCAGCGCGCGGCCCAGCGGCCCGGCGAGGATACGCTCGCGCACCGACAGGGGACGTTTCGCCTGACGACCTTTCAGCGCCCGCTCAACGGCGGCCTCAAGCAAGATTGTGTGCGGAACGACCTCATCAACCAGACCCGCCTTTAACGCCTGACGGGCGCGCAGCTGTTTACCGGTTAAAATCATCTCCAGCGCCGTACTGACGCCCACCAGACGCGGCAGGCGCTGCGTTCCACCAGAACCGGGCAGCAACCCAAGCTGTACTTCCGGCAGTCCGAGCACCGTTTTCGCATCGTCGGTACAAATGCGGCTGTGGCAGGCCAGCGCCAGCTCAAGCCCGCCGCCCAGACAGGCCCCGTGGATCGCGGCGACAACGGGTATCGACAGCGCATGGATCTCCGCCATCACCTGCTGTCCCTGACGCGCCAGATCTTCGGCTTCCTGAGCGCTTGTCGCGCGGGCGATCATGTTGATATCCGCCCCGGCAATAAAGTTGTCCGGCTTGCCCGAAATAAACACCAGACCACGAATGGCTTTGTTTTCGCGGATCTGTCTGAGCATCGCACGCACCTGAACGCCGAACTCGGCCTTCAGGGTATTCATCTTTTCATCGGGCACATCAATGGTGATAACGGCCACGTTATCGAGGCGAACAGCCAGGTTAAATGCAGATGTCGTTTCCATTATTCAGCCTCCAGAACCATTGCTGCACCCAGGCCGCCCGCCGCACACGCGGTGACGAGACCAAAACCGCCGCCACGGCGACGCAGCTCGTGCAAAGTCTGGGTGATCATTCTCGCCCCGGTTGCCGCAAACGGATGACCGTAGGCAATGGAGCCACCCAGCACGTTAAATTTACTCTGATCCACTTCACCTGTGGCATGTGCGCGGCCCAGCACGTCGCGGGCAAAGCGCTCGCTCGCCATAAGCTGCACGTTTGCCAGCGTTTGCGCGGCAAAGGCTTCGTGCATATCAATCAGCGTGAGATCGGAGAGCGTCAACCCTGCGCGATCCAGCGCCAGCGGCGTGGACCAGGCCGGACCGAGCAGCATGTCCTGCCAGACATCACTGGCGGTGAAGGCGTAGCTGCGCAAATAGCCCAGCGGCGTGATGCCCAGCTCTTTCGCCCGGGATTCCGTCATCAGGATCACGGCGGCGGCGCCGTCCGTCAGTGGCGTACTGTTAGCTGCGGTAACTGTACCGTGTTTACGGTCAAAGGCCGGGCGCAGCTTCGCATAATCCGCCAGCGTGGAGGTGCCGCGGATGTTGTTATCTTCTGAGAGCGGTTCCCGGTAAGGCGGCACATAGGCGGTCATCACTTCGTCGGTCAGTTTGCCTTCCGACCAGGCTTTCGCTGCCAGCTGATGTGAACGATGCGCCAGCGCATCCTGCTGCTCTCGGGTGATACCGTAGGTTTTTGCCATCTGTTCAGCGGTATCCCCCATGCGCAGGCCGGTGGAGTATTCCGCAACGGCAGGTGGCACGGGCATGAGATCGCGCAGGCGTAAACGCGAAAAGAGTTTGAGTTTCGCGCCGGTAGTGCGGGCTTTATTAGCATCCACCAGGATGCGGGCCAGCTGTTTGCTGACGCCGATGGGCAGCACGGATGAGGAATCCGCGCCTCCGGCGATCCCCGCGCGAATGGTTCCCGCCATCAGGCTTTCCGCCACGTTCGCCACCGCCTGGAAACTGGTGGCGCAGGCGCGGCTGACGCTGTAGGCATCGGTGTGAACATTCATGCCTGTGCCCAGCACGATTTCACGCGCGATATTGGGCGCTTCCGGCATTTGCACCACCTGGCCGAAAACCAGTTGCTCAATAACCTCTGGCGGGATCTCGCTGCGAGCCAGCATCTCCCCCACCACCATTTTTCCCAGATCGACAGCCGGTATACCGTGAAAGGCTGTTGCCTGACGCGCAAACGGCGTACGTAACCCGCTGACAATGGCAATGCGGTCACCGTGTCGGGTGATAAGCGGTAATGCCTGACTCATAACTCTCCCCTGTAAAAAAATTTTGCGCGCACACTAAGTGGTCTGACCTGATAATAGTCTTAACTATTTTTTTACATTCAGCCAATCGGGGAAGCGAAAAATTGCGAGCTAAGGCACAGAGAAGAAAAAGAAAATGCCCCGAGGTAAAAGCAAAACGGTAACCCGTAGGTTACCGTTTTTAGTGTTTGCGCCCTCTCCCGTGGGAGAGGGTTGCGGTGAGGGCACCAGGCCGCAGGAATTAACGCAGGCCTAACTGGAAAATCAGCGTTTCAGCTTCGCAGGCGAACACAAAGTCGATATCCAGCTGCACGCCACCTTCCACTTCCGTGAAGGTGGATTTAATTTCGCACGGATCGGATTCAACTTCACGCGCGCGCTGGCTCAGCGCGGCCAGCGTCTCTTCCGCTTCGGC
Source organism: Enterobacter cloacae complex sp. IR5418 (assembly GCF_049238105.1). Taxonomy (NCBI): domain Bacteria; kingdom Pseudomonadati; phylum Pseudomonadota; class Gammaproteobacteria; order Enterobacterales; family Enterobacteriaceae; genus Enterobacter; species Enterobacter cloacae complex sp. IR5418. Next base: position 168,315 of record NZ_JBMKHS010000001.1, read on the forward strand.
GCGGTTAGGGAATACGCGGCTGTAAGAAGCGGTGCAATCGGTGTTGTCCATGATGGTGCCAACATCCATACAGCAGCAAACCGGGGTTTCATCAGCACTGCATTTACTCATAGCTCAATTTCCTCTGTATTCGCGCAGGGCGCGAGAAAAACACGATGCAGCTATTTTACGCCCCCTCGCGAGCCCCCTCCAGCCGTTAATGGCGCAAAATCGGATAAGTGACCAATATCACACTAAAAAATGATCTAAAACAAAATTCACCTTTTCAGATGAATCGCACTGGTCACAATTTTGCCAACCAGATCTCGTTTCAAGAAACATATCTGAAAATATTAATAAACAAACTTGCAACATCACAGCTGGTCAGACCTATACTCACGCCACTGGTCTGATTTGTATGTCATACCTCAGACCCTACACTTCGCGCTCCTGTTACGGTATGTAACAATTATTGAATAAAAATAACTCAATGAGGTTATGGTCATGAGCCAGAAAACCCTGTTCAAACAAACTGCTTTAGCAGTTGCAGTGGCAATCGTCTCAACGTCCGCCTGGTCAGCGGGCTTCCAGTTAAACGAATTTTCTTCCTCTGGCCTTGGCCGTGCGTATTCCGGGGAAGGTGCGATTGCCGATGACGCAGGCAATGCGAGTCGTAACCCGGCGCTGATCATGATGTTTGATCGCCCTACCTTCTCTGCCGGTGCGGTTTACATCGATCCTGATGTCAACATTTCTGGCAAATCACAGTTCACCGGCGCAGATCTGAAGGCGGATAACATTGCGCCGACGGCGTGGGTGCCTAACCTGCACTTTGTTGCCCCGATTAACGAACAGTTTGGTTGGGGTGCCTCTGTTACCTCTAACTATGGCCTGGCAACGGAGTTCAATAACAACTATCCAGCCGGGGAATACGGCGGTAAAACCGACCTGACCACCCTGAACCTTAACCTGAGCGGCGCTTATCGTCTGAACGATAACTGGAGCTTTGGTCTGGGCTTTGATGCTGTCTACGCCGATGCCAAAATCGAGCGTTATTCCGGTGAGCAAACCGCTGCACTGCCGAAAAACAGCAATAAAATTGCCAGCCTGAAAGGTGATGAATGGGGTTACGGCTGGAACGCCGGTATCCTGTACGAACTGGATAAAAACAACCGCTGGGGTCTGACCTATCGCTCAGAAGTGAAAATTGATTTCGATGGCGATTACAAAAGCGGCATCCTGAGCCCAGTCAACGGCATGGTGCCGGGCGCAGGCACCACCATTCCATGGGGTACTTCGAATCAAACTGTACCGGGTTCACTGTCGCTGCATCTGCCAGAAATGTGGGAAGTCTCCGGCTACAACCGCGTTGCGCCGCAGTGGGCAATTCACTACAGCCTGGCGTACACCAGCTGGAGCCAGTTCGAGGAGCTGAAAGCCACCGGCACCAACGGCCAGACGCTGTTCTATAAAGACGAAAGCTTCCATGATGCTTACCGTATCGCGCTCGGTACGACCTATTATATGGATGACAACTGGACGTTCCGTACCGGCGTAGCATTTGATGACAGTCCGGTACCGGCAGATAAACGTTCTATCTCGATTCCGGATCAGGACCGTTTCTGGGTGAGTGCGGGGGCAACCTACGCGTTCAACGAGAATGCTTCTATCGACGCGGGTGTGTCGTACATGCATGGACAGAAAGTAACCTTCCAGGAAGGCCCTTACGAGTTTACCTCTGAAGGTAAAGCCTGGCTGTTTGGTACCAACTTCAACTACGCGTTCTAATCCCAACACAATTAAAAAAGGTGAGCATTGCTCACCTTTTTTATTTATTCCGAATCGATATCTTTTAATTCATTCTCGATGGCTTTCGCGTTCGGATTATCTTCCGGCTTCAGCTTACCGCCGTTGGCAATAAAGTCATGGTTCTGGAAGTAGGCCTCGCGTACCATGATGTAAGGATCGGAAGACTGGCGCAGCAGACCGTCAGAGTCCAGCAGTTGCGCACGGGTTTCAATTCCTTCCACGGTCCATTTACCAATCGACAGCGGCCAGGTGAGCCATGACAGCACCGGATAGAGCGTATCCACCATGTCGCCGCCATCATCACGCACGGTGAAGCTGCCGTAGAATGGCAGGTGCACATACGGACCATAACCTACGCCATAATGCCCCAGCGTGCTGCCAAAACGGTGCGGCTGTTCACGCTGTAGTTTCGGGTTCGCCATGCCTGCGACGTCAATTAAGCCGCCCATACCCAGCAGGGAGTTCAGGAAGAAGCGGGTGAAATGCACCATCCCCTGATACGGGTCGCCCTGGAGGAAGTAGTTCACCATGACCGCTGGCTCTTCCAGGTTACTGGTAAAGTTGCTCAGCCCGTTACGCGCTGGCTGCGGAACGTAGTCACGCCATGCCACGGCAACCGGACGAACCAGATACGGATCCAGCACATTATAGTTAAAGCTGTACATTGAACGGTTAAATCCTTCGAGAGGATTGGAGCGTCCCGTTTGCTCGCCAGAGCTGGCGCAGCCCACAAGCATTGTTACGCCCAGCGCAAGCGCCGACAGCCGAAGCTTCATAAATTTCTCCCTGTTCAATATGGCTATCGTTGAATGCCATCTGTGACGGAGCCTGTGACGCTCCGTCTGAAACGTGCAAGTGATTGTAACAGCACGCTTACCGATGTCTACGAGGACGATGACGACCCGCTCGTGTCATCACGCTAATTTCAGCATAGCCTGTCTTTAAGAATTCGTTTCGCTGGCAATTTTATATTGGCTTTGAAAGCGATGTCTCACCTTTATTGCCATTTTCAGCAATTTAAGAGCATCCCCACGGGCAAGGCGCTAAAAGCCGCTACGCTTAAATGAGCGATTACCCCGAAGGAGTTGTTATGAAAGACATTAGCGAAGAGAAAATTGGCGAAAGCAAAGAGGAACATGAGATTGAAAGTGAGGAGAAAGACCGGGGAGAAGAGATAGAAGTCGATGAAGATCGCCTGCCGTCGCGCGCCATGGCTATTCATGAGCATATTCGTCAGGACGGTGAAAAAGAGATGGAGCGCGACGCAATGGCCCTGCTGTGGTCGGCCATCGCAGCCGGTCTGTCGATGGGCGCGTCACTGCTCGCAAAAGGGATATTTCACGTTCAGCTTGAAGGCGTGCCGGGCGGTTTTTTGCTGGAGAATTTAGGCTACACGTTCGGCTTTATTATCGTCATTATGGCGCGACAGCAGCTTTTCACGGAGAACACCGTCACTGCCGTACTGCCCGTCATGCAAAATCCGACCCTTGGTAATTTCGGCTTACTGATGCGCCTGTGGAGCGTCGTACTGCTGGGGAACCTCATCGGTACAGGCATCGCTGCCTGGGCCTTCGAGTATATGCCCATATTTGATGAACCGACCCGTGATGCATTCGTCAAGATTGGGATGGATGTGATGAAAAACACGCCGGTTGAAATGTTCTCTAATGCCATTATCTCCGGCTGGATCATCGCCACGATGGTCTGGATGTTCCCGTCAGCGGGCAGCGCGAAAATCGTGGTGATTATTCTGATGACCTGGCTTATCGCACTCGCCGATACCACCCACATTGTTGTCGGAACCGTTGAAATCCTTTATCTGGTATTTAACGGCACACTCCACTGGAGCGACTTTTTCTGGCCGTTCGCCCTGCCTACCCTCGCAGGCAACATTTGTGGCGGCACCTTTATTTTTGCGCTGCTGAGCCATGCGCAAATCCGTAACGACATGTCCAACAAACGGAAGGCCGAGCTTAAGGCGCAGGAAAAAAAGGATAAAACAGCCGAAAAATCGGCGTGAACGGTGACTCTTTGAGCAGTCAGGCGGCAATGCGCTTAACGAAAAGTGTAAATAACGCTATACTCTTGCCGCTTCGTCCCCTTAGTTAAATGGATATAACGAGCCCCTCCTAAGGGCTAGTTGCAGGTTCGATTCCTGCAGGGGACACTTCTGTTCGTCCTTATACTTCTCTCTTCAGATCCACCCAGTCCTTAGCATACCGATTCCCACATTGCTTCCGGCTACGATTGCCTTTCTCCCTCTTCCGTGGCGTGGTTCTCCATTATTTATTACCTGAGCAAAATCAACCCACTCCGCAACTGGCGCTTTTTTAATCAAAAACGAGTGATAGCTCATAATGTATAACGGTGCTACATTATGCCGCCCACCCAAGTCAGCAATGGCCAGGCAACGTCGTAAAGAACGGTAAAGCCTGCAACCATGACCTCGTCCTACGGTCTCAATGGCACGTGGTATCGCGAAGTCTGCGCTACCTTCACAGGCTTCACATAGGTTCCACTATTTTGTCTCAATCCAAATTTCAGCGGGCGTTTCTGCACCCGCGCTACTGGTTTACATGGTTCGGCCTTGGCGTGCTTTGGCTGCTGGTTCAACTTCCTTATCCCGTGATCCGTTTCCTGGGTTCGAAGCTCGGCAGCGCATCGCGTCACTTCCTTAAGCGTCGTGAGTCCATTGCCCGAAAAAATCTCGAACTTTGCTTTCCGCATTACAATGCGCAGCAGCGCGAAACGCTGATCGCGGAAAACTTTAAATCTATTGGTATGGCGCTGCTTGAAACCGGTATGGCCTGGTTCTGGCCTGACGAGCGTGTCCGTAAATGGTTCGACGTGGAAGGTCTGGATAACCTGAAACGTGCCCAGCTGCAAAAACGCGGTGTGATGGTTGTGGGTGTGCATTTTATGTCGCTTGAGCTGGGCGGCCGCGTTATGGGTCTTTGTCAGCCAATGATGGCAACCTATCGCCCGCACAACAGCGCGCTGATGGAATGGGTACAAACGCGGGGTCGCATGCGTTCAAATAAGGCGATGATCAGCCGTAACAATTTGCGCGGTATGGTTGGCGCCCTGAAAAAAGGGGAAGCCGTCTGGTTTGCTCCGGATCAGGATTACGGCCCTAAAGGCAGCAGCTTTGCTCCTTTCTTTGCGGTTAAAGATGTCGCTACGACGAACGGCACCTTTGTGATTTCACGTCTCTCAGGCGCCGCCATGTTAACGGTGACCATGGTCAGAAAAGCGGATAAGTCAGGCTATCGTCTGCACATCTCCCCAGAAATGGCGAACTATCCTGAAGATGAGAGTGAAGCCGCGACCTTTATCAATAAGGTCATTGAGTTTGAGATTATGCGCGCACCAGAGCAGTATCTGTGGATGCACCGCCGCTTTAAAACCCGTCCACTGGGCGAAGCCTCACTCTATATCTGACCCCTCCTGAAGGTTAGTTTCGCTAAGAAACTAACCTTTTCAAACACCTGTAATCGCAGTGCGTCACGGCTTTTATCAACCGTCGCTCAACAGGCATTTATTGCGTGCTGAAATCAAACTGTCGCCGTTCCACGACACTCGTAAGTATAGGAAATTATTTAAAAAAATGCCTCTTGTCACCCCTGAAATTTAGGCGTACATTAGCGCCGTCTGGCGACAGGAAAGCACAGAATTCAGAGCTGAAGTTAGCGACGTAACGGGATAATTCCGATTTCCCCTTTCGCATGATTTCAACTCTCTATACTCAGTTGGACTCTGTTTTTTTAATGCGTACCGGAAGATACGCGGAGCGATGAAACGTGAAATATTTCTTTATGGGCATTTCGGTTATTGTTTTAGTTTGGGCCGGAACGTTTGCTCTGATGATCTAGTTAAGAAAATGCAGTCAAAAAAACAGGCGCCGTTGGCGCCTGTTTTTTTTGGTGTCCGTTACGACTCGGGTTGTTCCGCAACGCTCTTCCCTGCAAGCAGGCCATCCGCGCGGAACATGCTTTTAATCCCCCGCACTGCCTGACGGATACGGTCGCTGTTTTCGATCAGCGCGAAACGCACGTGGGTATCACCGTAGTCACCAAAGCCAATGCCTGGAGAAACGCAAACCTTCGCATCCTGAAGCAGTTTTTTGGCAAATTCCAGAGACCCCATCGCCGCATACGGCTCAGGGATTTTCGCCCAGACGTACATGGAGGCTTTAGGCATTTCCACCATCCAGCCAGCTTCATGAAGCCCTTTAACCAGCACGTCACGGCGGCGTTTGTACTGGGCGGCAATATCAAGCACGCACTGCTGATCCCCTTCCAGCGCGGCGATGGCTGCAACCTGTAACGGCGTAAAGGTGCCATAGTCATGGTAACTTTTAATCCGCGCCAGGGCGCTCACCAGCGTTTTGTTTCCCACCATAAAACCAATTCGCCAGCCCGCCATGTTGTAGCTTTTCGACAGGGTGAAAAACTCAACCGCCACATCACGGGCACCCGGCACCTGCATAATTGACGGCGCTTTCCAGCCATCATAAACGATATCGGCATAGGCGAGATCGTGTACCACCAGCACGTCGTAACGCTTAGCCAGCGCAACCACTTTCTCAAAAAATTCGAGTTCGACGCATTGTGCCGTTGGGTTGGACGGGAAACCGAGGATCATCATTTTCGGCTTCGGATAGCTTTCACGAATCGCTCGTTCCAGCTCGTTAAAGAAGTCGACGCCTTCCACCAGGGGGACAGAGCGAACCTGCGCGCCGGCAATCACCGCCCCATATATATGGATCGGGTAGCTCGGATTCGGCACCAGCACGGTATCGCCGTGATCCAGCGTCGCCAGCATCAGGTGGGCCAGCCCCTCTTTGGAGCCGATGGTGACAATCGCTTCACTTTCCGGGTCGATATCCACCTGATAACGATCCTGATACCAGCGAGAGATCGCCCGACGTAACCGGGGAATGCCGCGTGAGGTTGAATACCCGTGCGTATCAGGACGCTGAGCCACCGTGCAGAGTTTCTCAACGATATGCGGCGGCGTTGGGCCGTCAGGGTTACCCATGCTGAAATCAATAATGTCTTCGCCGCGCCGACGCGCAGCCATTTTCAGTTCAGCAGTGATATTGAAAACATAAGGGGGGAGACGATCGATACGCGTAAAACGGCGTTCAGGACTGAATTCAGCCATAGATTCCTCAGAGTCACGTTAGCGCCCGGACCGTCCGAGCGACGCTGCCACCTGTGTGGCATGCTGAGAAAATAACCTGAAGAAAAAGGCGCTGTCGAGAGGATAACGCCAAAACACGATATTGCGCTAAAACGGGAATGCGATAGTAGTGAAAAGCGGAACTCTTATCGCGAACAGGCAGTTTTTAGCGCTACGATTTAACACGGTATTTTCAGTATTGTTACCTGACTTTTCCCCCTGAATGGAAAAGCACCGTCTTTCGGGCAAACGCCAGCAATCCCCTTTGATAATTATGGTTTTTCCGCATTTGATAAATCTGACGGATAGCTGGTCATCAGGCCCCATGTTTTCTATCATAGATTTTTCCCGTTTTCCCAGGCCTGACCGTGCACGAAATCTTCAATATGCTCCTGGCGGTGTTCGACCGCGCGGCATTAATGCTGATCTGTCTCTTTTTCCTTATCCGCATCCGCTTGTTCCGCGAACTTTTGCATAAATCTGCCCATTCGCCAAAAGAGCTGCTGGCCGTCACGTTTATCTTTTCGATGTTTGCCCTGTTCAGCACCTGGTCCGGCGTGCCAGTAGAAGGCTCGCTGGTGAACGTGCGCATCATTGCGGTGATGTCAGGCGGGATCCTCTTTGGCCCCTGGGTCGGGATTATCACAGGCATTATCGCTGGCACCCATCGATACCTGATTGATATTGGCGGCGTGACGGCTGTCCCCTGCTTTATCACCAGTATTATTGCCGGGCTGCTTTCGGGCTGGATTAACCGCAAAATCCCGAAAAAGCAGCACTGGCGTGCGGGGATTATCGCGGGGATGATCTGCGAAACGCTGACCATGATCCTGGTTATCGTCTGGGCGCCAACCATCGCGCTGGGGCTGGATATCGTCTCGAAGATCGGTATTCCGATGATCCTCGGGAGCGTCTGTATCGGTTTTATCGTGCTGCTGGTGCAAAGCGTGGAAGGCGAAAAAGAGGCCAGCGCCGCGCGTCAGGCCAAGCTGGCACTCGATATTGCCAACAAAACGCTGCCGCTTTTCCGACACGTTAACGCCGAATCTTTACGTCAGGTTTGCGATATCATCCGCCGGGATATTCACGCCGATGCGGTCGCCATCACCAATATTGACCACGTGCTGGCTTACGTTGGCGTCGGTGAGCACAATTATCGCGACAGCGACGATACCATCAGCCCGACCACCAGGCAGGCGATTAATTACGGAAAAATCATCATTAAAAACAATGATGAAGCCCATCGAACGCCAGAGATCCACTCAATGCTGGTGATCCCGCTGTGGGAAAAGGGCGTGGTCACGGGCACGCTGAAAATTTACTACTGCCATGCGCACCAAATCACCTCCACCCTTCAGGAGATGGCGATTGGCCTGTCGCAGATCATCTCCACCCAACTCGAAGTTTCGCGTGCGGAGCAACTGCGTGAGATGGCAAATAAGGCAGAGCTGCGTGCCCTGCAAAGCAAAATCAATCCCCATTTTCTGTTTAACGCGCTGAACGCTATTTCGTCCTCTATCCGTCTGAATCCGGATACCGCCCGGCAGTTGATTTTTAATCTGTCGCGTTATCTGCGCTACAACATTGAGTTAAAAGACGACGAGCAGATCGACATCAAAAAAGAGCTGTATCAAATCAAGGATTACATCGCCATTGAACAGGCACGCTTTGGCGATAAGCTGACGGTCATTTACGATATTGATGAAGAGGTCAACTGCGTGATCCCAAGCCTGCTGATCCAGCCGCTGGTAGAAAACGCCATTGTTCACGGTATTCAGCCGTGTAAGGGCAAAGGCGTGGTAACAATTAGCGTAACGGAAAGCGGTAACCGCGTGCGCATCGCCGTGCGCGACACCGGGCACGGCATCGATCCGAAAGTCATCGAGCGCGTCAAATCAAACGAAATGCCGGGCAATAAGATTGGGCTGCTGAATGTACACCATCGGGTCAAGCTGTTGTACGGTGATGGTCTGCACATTCACCGCCTTGAGCCGGGCACCGAGATTGCTTTTTATGTTCCGAATGAACGAACGCCCGTTAATGCCCCCCTGCCCTTGTTGCCGTAGGCCGGAGTAACAGATGAAAGTCATCATCGTAGAAGATGAAATTCTGGCTCAACAGGAGTTGAGCTGGCTTATCAAAACCCACAGCCAGATGGAGATTGTTGGCTGTTTTGAGGATGGTCTGGACGTGCTGAAATTTTTGCAGCATAACCGGGTCGACGCGATTTTCCTCGATATTAATATTCCGTCGCTGGACGGCGTCCTGCTGGCGCAAAATATTAATCAGTTCGCCCACAAGCCATTTATTGTGTTTGTCACCGCGTGGAAAGAGCATGCCGTGGAAGCCTTCGAGCTGGAGGCTTTTGACTATATTCTGAAGCCGTACCAGGAGTCGCGGATCATCAGCATGCTGCATAAGCTGGAAACCGCGTGGCAACAGCAGACACTACCCTCCAGCGCCAGCCCGGTAGCGCGGGAAAACGACACCATTAATCTGGTGAAAGACGAACGGATCATCGTCACGCCTGTCGACGATATTTACTATGCTGAAGCGCACGAAAAAATGACGTTTGTCTATACGCGGCGTGAATCCTACGTCATGGCAATGAACATCACCGAATTTTGCAATAAACTCCCGGCCGCTCACTTCTTCCGCTGCCACCGCTCGTTCTGCGTTAATCTGAACAAGATCCGCGAAATCGAACCCTGGTTTAATAACACCTATATTTTGCGTCTGAAGGATCTGGATTTTCAGGTACCGGTAAGCCGCAGCAGAGTGAAAGAGTTCCGCCAGCTCATGCACCTGTAGTGCGTTCCCTCTCCCGCAGGAGAGGGGGACGGGCATCAGAGGATCTGACCCAGTACCTGACGCAGATGCGCGCCGGAGCCCAGTAAGCCTGGGTTGTCGTGGACAATCAGGTAAACAGGAATGTCCTGGACATAGCTCCTGAAGCGGCCTTTGTCTTCGAAGCCGCCACGGAAGCCGGAGGCGGTAAAGAAATCAAGGAAGCGCGGCACGATCCCGCCCGCAATATAGACTCCGCCAAAGGTGCCAAGATTCAGCGCCAGGTTGCCACCGAAACGCCCCATGATGACGCAGAACAGCGACAGAGCACGGCGGCAGTCAATACAGCTGTCGGCCAGCGCGCGTTCGGTCACATCTTTTGGTTGCAGATTTTCCGGCAGACGACCGTCTGATTTCACAATCGCCCGGTACAGGTTCACCAGACCCGGGCCAGAAAGCACGCGCTCGGCCGACACGTGTCCAATCTCGGCGCGTAGCTCCTCAAGAATAATGCCTTCTTCTTCGCTGTTCGGCGCAAAATCCACGTGACCGCCCTCGCCCGGCAGGCTCACCCAGCGTCTGTCGACGTGGACCAGATGCGCCACCCCCAGACCGGTGCCAGCACCGTAAACGGCAATGGGTTTGCCTTCAACCGGCGCTGTACCGCCGAACTGAATCAGATGCTCTGGTTTAAGCATTGGGATAGCCATGGAAACCGCAGTGAAGTCGTTGATAATTTCCAGATGCGAGAAGCCGAGGTTTTTCTGCATTTCGGCAATTGAGAAGGCCCACGTGTGGTTGGTCATCGCCACCCAGTCGCCGGTGATCGGACAGGCGATGGCGATACAACCGTCTTCCACGCTCACTTTATGCTCTTCCAGATAGACGCGAACCACCGCTTCCAGGCTTGGGTAATCCAGCCCTGAATAGGTTTTCGCCTGAGAAATTTCACCGCTGTTTACATCGCACAGGGCAAGGCGCGCGTTGGTGCCGCCTACATCACCTACCAAAGCATACTTTGTCATTCTTCTACTGCTCCGCTAAAGTCAGAATAAATCTTTGGGACACTGTAAATTCAAGGCGTGATAACAACAACGACCAGAAGGTGACTGCCCATGGATTATCGATCTTCGTCACATAATAACTTTACCGTTTCAGCACCTTTTGCACTATTGCCACAATGCTGATTGTGCAAAGTAACGTTAAGCCGTTTTGTACAAGGAAATCATCATGCTCCATCCGCGAGCCAGAACCATGCTGTTATTGGCTGTCCCGGCGCTGATTATTGGCGTAGCGTCGAGCCTGGTGCTCATCGTTGTCATGAAAGTGGCGGCGGTGCTGCAAACAATTTTATGGACCGCGCTTCCGGTAAAACTCGGCATCAGCATTGACTCGCCGGGCTGGATCATGATGATGCTGACCCTGACCGGGATTGTCGTCGGCCTGGTGATCCGCTATAGCCCTGGCCATGCCGGGCCGGACCCGGCGCTGGAGCCCTTGATTGGCGCGCCGGTTTCTCCTTCTGCTCTGCCGGGGCTTATCATCGCGCTGATTGTCGGGCTTGCGGGCGGCGTAAGCCTCGGGCCTGAACATCCCATTATGGCGGTTAATATCGCGCTGGCGGTATTTCTGGGGGGGCGTCTTTTCCCGCGCGTTGGCGCGCTGGACTGGACGATCCTGGCGTCAGCAGGCACCATCGGGGCGCTGTTTGGCACCCCGGTCGCGGCTGCGCTCATCTTTTCGCAAACGCTCAGCAGTGACCATGAGGTGCCGCTGTGGGATAAACTTTTCGCGCCGCTGATGGCCGCCGCTGCGGGGGCTCTCACCACCAGCCTGTTTTTCCATCCCCATTTTTCGCTGCCCATCCCCCATTACGGTCAGATGCATCTCACCGATATTTTCAGCGGTGCCGTGGTCGTCGCGATCGCCATTGCGCTGGGGATGGTTGCGGTGTGGTGTCTCCCGCGTCTGCATCGCCTGATGCACAGGCTGAAGCATCCGGTGCTGATTCTGGGCATGGGCGGTTTTATTCTGGGCGTATTAGGCGCCATCGGCGGGACGGTTACGTTGTTTAAAGGTCTGGACGAGATGCAGCAGCTGGCCTTCAGCCAGGTCTTTAGCGTCTCGGATTATTTGCTGTTCGCGCTGGTAAAACTGGCGGCGCTGGTGGTCGCTTCGGCCTGTGGCTTCCGGGGAGGTCGTATCTTCCCGGCGGTGTTTGTTGGTGTCGCGCTGGGGCTGATGCTGCATGAGCATGTCGATGCTGTCCCTGCGGCGATTACCGTCTCCTGTTCCATTCTGGGGCTGGTACTGGTGGTCACGCGTGATGCGTGGCTGAGCCTGTTTATGGCGGCCGTTGTGGTGCCGGATACCACGCTTCTGCCGCTGCTCTGTATCGTGATGTTGCCCGCCTGGCTCCTGCTGGCGGGCAAACCGATGCTGATGGGATGGCGAAACGACAGGTAATCAGGCGTTATTGCGCGCCTCCAGCGCTTTGGTCAGCGCGCTCAACAGCGGCGGAATATCGGCTTTCGGCAGCATCACTTCGATCAGCGAAAGCCGTTCATGGTGTGCCACTTTATCCAGCACCTCCGCCAGCGCCTCCGCTTCGCTGACCCGCCAGCACTCTGCCTGAGGCGCCAGGCTCAGCGCCTGCGGGATCTGCGTCCAGTTCCAGAGGGCAATATCGTTATAGCGCTGCTCCGGCCCGTGAATGGCCCTTTCGACCGTATACCCTTCGTTGTTAAGCACCAGAATAATCGGGCGCTGCTTGTCGCGCAGCATCGATCCCAACTCCTGAATGGTCAACTGTGCGGCACCGTCACCCGTCAGGACAATTACGCGTCGGTTCGGACATGCCGTTTGTGCGCCAAACGCCGCTGCCAGCGTGTAGCCAATCGAGCCCCACAGCGGCTGGACGATAAAGTTCACGTCCGCCGGTAAACGCAGATCGATAGCGCCGAAAGCAGACGTCCCCTGGTCAGCCAGAATAATGTCTCCGGGGCGAATAAACGTTTGCAGGGTACGCCAGAAGCTCTCCTGGGTCAGCGCCCCCTCGATAGTCGGGAAGGCAAAGCCGCTGTGATCCGATGGCGCGCGCGTATCACGAACATGCGTTTTACACAGCGCTGTCAGCGTTTCAATAGCCTCCCTCATCGGGATACCCGTAAACCAGACGTCACCGACGCGGGACGCGTGGGGCTGAACCTCTATCGTCTGGGCTGGCGTCAGCTGGTGGGTAAACCCGGCAGTGAGCGTATCGGTAAAGCGGGTACCGATGCACAGCACCGTATCAGCCCCCTCGATGGCCTCTTTGACCGGCGCGGCGCTCGCCGACCCGCTATAGGTGCCGTAAAAACCGCTCTGTCGTTCGTCAAATATGCCCTTGCCCATCAGCATGGTGGCGTGTGCCATCGGCACCTCTTTCACCCACGTCTGAAGGGCCGCGCGCAGTCCGTGGCGGAGTACGAGGAAGTCCGCTAACAGCGCAGTGCTTTTGCTCATGGACAAACGCTTTTCGGCAGCCTCACGGAACGCCTGCAAGCAGGCTGAATCGGCCGGCGCGGGGTGCAAAGTGAGAGCGCTTACAGGATGCGTAGCGGCTTTTTTCGCCACATCGGCGGGCAGCATCAGGTAGCCCGGACGACGCTCCCGCAGCATGGTGGTCAGGACTCTGTCAATTTCATAACAGGCGTTTTGTTCGGTAAGCACCGCCTGTGCAACGGTGATGGGTTCGCTCATATGATAGAAGTGGCGGAACTCGCCGTCGCCTAACGTATGGTGCAATAACTCTCCACGTTGCTGTGCCGCCATACCCGGTGCCCCCACGATGTGGAGCACGGGGACATGTTCGGCAAAGCTGCCCGCCACACCGTTCATGGCGCTTAGCTCCCCAACGCCGAATGTCGTCAGGAGCGCGGCAAAGCCCTTACAGCGGGCATAGCCGTCAGCGGCGTAAGACGCGTTTAATTCGTTGGCACAGCCCACCCAGCAGATGTCCGGGCTGTCGATCACATGATCGAGAAATTGCAGGTTATAGTCGCCCGGCACGCCAAACAGATGATCGGCACCGCAATCTGTTAGTCGGTCCAGCAGGTAATCGGCGACGCAATAGGGGGTACGCATTTTATAGGTGTCCTTCTGACGTTGACCTCACTCTGAGTATTAAATAAGCGTGAAGCGTGTCCAGAATTGGCGACAATCAGGCTCTGGAAAGAATGCTTTACGAAAAAAGCTGAGCTATGCTCATTTTCTTCAGGTTAGTGTAAACGTATACACTAAGTTTTCTTTCCAGCGCCAGAGGTCTCGCCAATGGGTTATCAGCCTGACAAAAATCGTTATCAGACAATGCAATACCGCCGCTGTGGGCAAAGCGGACTCAAGCTTCCCGCCATCTCGCTGGGGCTATGGCACAATTTTGGCGACGCGACGCTGCTCGAAAACAGCCGTCAACTTTTACAGCGCGCTTTCGATTTGGGTATTACGCATTTTGACCTTGCCAATAATTACGGCCCGCCTCCTGGATCGGCGGAACGTAATTTCGGGCGTATTTTGCAGGAGGATTTCCTGCCCTGGCGCGATGAGCTGATCATTTCTACCAAAGCGGGCTACACCATGTGGGACGGGCCTTACGGCGACTGGGGATCGCGTAAATATCTGATTTCCAGCCTGGATCAAAGCCTCAGGCGTATGGGACTGGAGTACGTTGATATTTTCTATCACCACCGTCCCGACCCAGAAACGCCGCTTCGTGAAACCATGAAAGCGCTTGACCATGTGGTGCGTCAGGGTAAAGCGCTGTACATCGGTCTGTCCAACTACCCGGCTGAAGTGGCACGACAGGCGATTGAGATACTGGAGGATCTGGGCACGCCATGTCTGATCCACCAGCCGAAGTACTCCATGTTTGAACGTGCGCCAGAAGAGGGTTTGCTGGACGTGTTGCAGCAAAAAGGGGTGGGATGCATCCCCTTCTCCCCGCTGGCAGGTGGGCAGCTGACCGATCGCTATCTGAACGGCATCCCGGCGGATTCTCGCGCAGCAAGCGGCAGTAAGTTCCTGAACCCGGAGCAGATCACCGACAAAAAGCTGGAAAAGGTACGCAAGCTGAATGCGCTGGCGGAAAAACGGGGGCAAAAACTTTCGCAAATGGCACTGGCCTGGATCCTGCGCCACGATGCGGTGACATCCGTGCTCATCGGCGCCAGCAAAAGCGGGCAAATTGATGATGCTGCGGGCATGCTGGAGAATTGTCGGTTCTCCGCAGAAGAGCTGAAGACGATAGACGCGATCCTGTCCAGCTCAGATTAACGTCACTTTTAGCAAAAAGTGCTCTCCTTCATGATTTAGGAGTTGAGGCGATGAAACGAATGTTTACCAACTCGTAAAATTGCGTTAACAGGTCGCACAGCGGCCCCGATCGTGAAGGAGAAGAGTATGTTCAGGTCACTGATTCTTGCAGCGGTATTACTGGCTTCGGCCCCGCTGGTCGCCAACGCTGGCGAAATCACCCTGTTGCCATCGATTAAATTACAAATTGGCGATCGTGATGACTACGGCAGATACTGGGACGGCGGCTACTGGCGCGACCGTGATTACTGGCATCGTCATTATGAATGGCGTGGCGACCGCTGGCGCAGGCATGATAATGGTCTGCATCGCGGGTGGTATAAAAACAACGCGTATGAACGCGGCTACCGTGAAGGCTGGAATGACCGCGATGACCGTCGCGGCGGCTGGGGCCACGGCAAAGGCCGCGGCGGCCACGGGCATGGCCGACATTAATAATGAATACCACAAAGGAGCCGCGAGGCTCCTTTTTTATTGTCCTGCAACGGTGCCAACCAACAGCCACAGGTTCAGCGCCACCACCACCATCACAATGGCCCACCCGACGCGTTTCACCCACGTCGAATTCACCAGATCGCCCATCAGCGATTTGTTGCTGGTGAATATCAGCAGCGGCACCAGCGCCAGCGCAATGCCGAAGCTCAGCAGCACCTGACTCATCACCAGAATGCGGGTCGGATCCAGCCCCATCAGAATCACAATAAAGGAAGGCAGCATCGTGACCGAGCGGCGAACCCACAGTGGAATATGGAAACGTACGAACCCCTGCATCACTACCTGCCCAGCCAGCGTCCCCACAACCGTAGATGAAAGACCCGCAGCAACCAGGCTTAAACCAAAAATAGTGGCAGCGGCATGGCTCAGCAGCGGCTCCAGCGTCAGGTAAGCCTGGTCGAGATCGGCAACCCCGGTATGCCCGTTAAAGTGGAACGCGGCGGCGGCGGTCGCCATCATCGCCAGATTCACAAATCCGGCAATGGTCATCGCGATAGCCACATCCCATTTCGAGGCGGAGTAGCGCTCTTTGCTTGTCCCGCCATGCAGATTCTGAGTTAACGAAGAGTGCAGATAAATCACGTGCGGCATGATAGTCGCCCCCAGCACCCCGGCGGCCAGAAATACGGCTTCAGAGGTCGGTAACGAAGGGATCACCATCCCTTTCGTCAGCTGCACCAGATTCGGCTGGGAGAAAACCAGTTCAACGATATAGGCGGCGGCGACGAACAGCAGCAGGCCGCCGATGACTTTCTCCAGCGGTTTTTGTCCCCGCCGCTGGAGCATCAGAATAAGGAAAGTAGCGATCCCGGTCAGTACGGCTCCCTGAAGCAGAGAGACGCCCAGAATAAGCTTAAAGCCGATCGCCGCCCCGATAAATTCGGCGAGATCGGTGGCCATGGCGATAATTTCCGCCTGAACCCAGTAAAACCAAACTGCCGGTCGTGGATAGTGATCGCGGATTTGCTCCGCCAGGTTTTTCCCGGTGGCAATACCGAGTTTCGCGGAGAGCATCTGAATCAGCATCGCCATCAGATTGGCCCAAACCACAACCCACAGCAGTTTATAGCCGAAACTGGCCCCGGCCTGAATATTGGTCGCAAAATTACCCGGATCGATGTAGCCAATCGCGGCAATGAATGCAGGTCCCATTAATGCGAACCGCAGCTTGCGTGCCGCTCTGCCGCTGCTACTCTCTACGCGACTATTCGTCATTTCTGCCTCTGGAAATATAGCCTTTGCTATGTTTCATGCTATCAAAATGAGAATGATTATCAAGTTCATTTGTGACGGTTAACATGATTTCTCTGATAGTCAGGAACGATAGACAGGCAGGTGGAGCAAGGTCACAGAATGTGAAAATGCGCAGACATTTGTGAAGCGTAGCACACAAACTTAACTTTTCACTCATTTACCTAACATAACAAAAATGTATTGTTGATCACTATTTTTGAGACTCGTCACAGGATGTAACTATAGTGTGGGCTTGATCTCGTTTTCTTTGTGCTTGTTACATAGAATGTGCACGGAAATTAAACCTGCCTCATATTTGGAGCAAATATGGACCGCGTCCTTCATTTTGTCCTGGCACTCGTTGTCGTTACTGCACTTGCATTGCTGGTCAGCACAGACCGCAAAAAAATTCGTATTCGCTATGTTGTCCAACTGCTGGTCATTGAAGTTTTACTTGCGTGGTTCTTCCTGAACTCCAACGTAGGCCTCGGCTTCGTGAAAGGCTTTTCCGAAATGTTCGAAAAACTGCTCGGATTTGCCAACGAAGGGACAAACTTCGTCTTTGGCAGCATGAACGATCAGGGTCTGGCCTTCTTCTTCCTGAAGGTACTCTGCCCTATCGTCTTCATCTCTGCCCTGATCGGTATCCTCCAGCACATCCGCGTTCTGCCGGTGGTTATCCGTGCAATCGGCTTCCTGTTATCGAAAGTTAACGGCATGGGCAAGCTGGAATCCTTTAACGCAGTCAGCTCGCTGATCCTGGGTCAGTCTGAGAACTTCATTGCGTATAAAGATATCCTCGGCAAAATGTCCCGTAACCGCATGTACACCATGGCGGCGACCGCAATGTCTACCGTTTCCATGTCTATCGTGGGCGCGTATATGACCATGCTGGAACCAAAATATGTGGTTGCGGCGCTGGTTCTGAACATGTTCAGCACCTTTATCGTGCTTTCGCTGATTAACCCATACCGTGTTGATGCCAGCGAAGAGAACATTCAGATGTCAAACCTGCATGAAGGACAGAGCTTCTTCGAAATGCTGGGTGAATACATTCTGGCGGGTTTCAAGGTTGCGATTATCGTGGCGGCGATGCTGATTGGCTTTATCGCGCTGATCGCTGCGCTGAACGCCCTGTTTGCCGCCGTACTCGGTATCTCCTTCCAGGGGATCCTCGGCTACATCTTCTACCCGATTGCCTGGGTGATGGGTGTGCCCGCTCACGAAGCGTTGCAGGTGGGCAGTATCATGGCTACGAAACTGGTTTCCAATGAGTTCGTGGCGATGATGGATCTCCAGAAGGTTGCCAGCACACTCTCCCCGCGTGCGGAAGGGATCCTGTCCGTCTTCCTGGTCTCCTTCGCGAACTTCTCTTCCATCGGTATTATCGCTGGCGCGATTAAAGGCCTGAACGAAGAGCAAGGAAACGTCGTTTCTCGCTTTGGCCTGAAGCTGGTTTACGGTTCAACGCTGGTGAGCGTCCTGTCTGCCTCTATCGCAGCACTGGTTCTGTAATTCATACCGCGCAATAAAAACCGGGAGTCATCGCTCCCGGTTTTTTTATGTCTCCAGCGCCGTCAGGGGCAGTGGTTTGCCAATCAAATAGCCCTGCAAATAATCCACGCCGAATCGCAGCAACATCTCGCGTTGTTCAGTCGATTCCACATATTCAGCCACCACACAAAGCGATTTCGTTTTGGCCATGTTGCAAATGGACTGGACGATCATCGCATCCATGCTGTCGGTGCAGATATCTTTCACGAAGCAGCCATCAATCTTAATGATATCGGCTTCCAGCCGCTTCAGGCGCTCAAAGTTGGCATAGCCAGTACCAAAGTCATCGATAGCAATGCGGAAGCCGTAATCCCGTAGCTGCTGGATATTGTTGATGCTGCTTCCCGAGTCAGAGAAAGCCTGTTCCTCGGTGATCTCAATGACGATATCCTCCGGTGCAACGGCGTAACGTTCAAAAAGCGCGATGATTTCAGTTGCGATCTCATTTTGCATCAGCGTCAGCGGCATCAGATTCACCGAGAACCGCGTTCCGGCACGTTCGGACGGATGGCTGCGCATCCACATCAGCAATTTTTCCACCACGTTCAGGTCAAATCGGTGGCTCAGGTTGAACTGAGCAATCAGCGGAATAAAGCGGTCAGGCGTGATGATTTCGCCATCGCTTTCCAGCCTTGAAAGGATTTCAAAGTACCCTTCTCCGCGCGCGTTATGGATTGGCTGGGCGTAAAGGTGAAGCCCTCCGATATCAAGGGCGCGTTTTATGCGGGCCAGCATCAGCACCCTGTCCGTCGTCTGACCGGAGACATCATCCAGACTGTTGGTTAACGCCAGGACGTTATGCCCGGCACAGGACTGCTCGGACAGCCAGCTCAACTGACCCAGCGTGTGATGCAGGCTTTCTCCATCCGGCACTTCCCCCCAGGAGGCACCAAACTCAATGTCGAGCTCAGTCTTGTTCCAGATAATCTTACGGCTGTTCAGATGGTCAACCATATATTGCAAACGCTCAGCCGTGCCCGGCCCCAGCAGGACCACCACCAGCTCACTGCCTGGCAGCTGGAAGAGCTTCTCGTCTTTTTGCAATAACGGTTGCAGCGACGCGGTGATCATCTTTTTACAGTGCACACGCATGAGGATGCCGTAGTGGCGGCTCAGAAATTCCAGATTGTCCAGGCGCAGGCAGCACACTTTGGCCTCAGGATGGTGCTGTAGAAACACTTCCAGCGCACGAATGTTAGGCAGACCGGTGAGCGGATCGGTGAGCGTCCTCTCCTGCCACCCCTGTTTCAGCCATTCACTCTTCTGGTAGATCCGCGACATGTAAAGCAGGCAGATGGCGAAAGAGATGAGTACCGACAGAATAAAGGAGAGCGAATGGCCCGATTCAACGCCATTGAGAAAATTATAATTATAGGTCAACAGCATGAGCGCCGACGCCGCCCAGAATAAAGAGATGAGCGCATAGCTCAGACGACCAATACCCAGGGTAAAAAGAATAAAAACGATCGGCATCAAATAACCGGCAATAAACTGCGACTCAAAAGGCGCGCATAGAATAGCGATCATCGAGACCAACAGCATCAGCCATACAACGATAAATAACGCTTTTTTCTTACAAAAGAGGGGCTTCACGCTTCGCCGCCAGAATGTTCGGGCATAGCGAGGATTAATCATCATTCTTAACGGGTAATAGAACATCATGGTGAAAATCAGGGCGGCACAAATCAGACTCTGAATATCGATAACGTTATAAATTGCAGAGCCTTCGCCGAAATAGGAGGAGATTGTCACCGGGAAATCAAATAAATATCCCGCCAGATACATCGATAATTTGATGCCCACAGGCACCATAAATCCGAGCCAGAAAATACGGATGCCAATGTACTTATTCGGTATGCTGTGCCGCCAGCGCTTGCCCAGCACCAGACGCATGACGCCACAGGCGGCGAAGACGGTAAACGTCTGACAGCATAATAACACGACGGATTGTAGCGGTGCTAAATCAAGATTATAAATATTAGTAACGCTAAATGCTAACAGCAAAGGAATGATTGCCTGCCGTCCAAATAACAACACGATGGCGAGCATGGCACTTAAGGGCAACCACGCTAAATAAACATCATTTTCGCTGACGATGGCACGTGGATAGATATAACGAGAAAAAGGTATTGCAATCAGGCTGAGTGCCAGGGCAATCATAAATATTTTTACATTATTGTAAAGTTTTTCTATTCATTAATCCAGTTAATCTATTTTACCATCGTCTCATTGACCGGATGGATAATAGGTTTATTAATTACTCGAATCAAGTTCAGGTCTATTTATAGACTTATTTATTGATTTGGATTGAGGTGAGGTGTAGAAAACGACGTTAATTGCAACAAAAACAGTCTAAATACTTTACAAGATATAAAAAAACCCCCGTCTTGCGACGAGGGTTTAAATTTTGGTGGAGCTAAGCGGGATCGAACCGCTGACCTCTTGCATGCCATGCAAGCGCTCTCCCAGCTGAGCTATAGCCCCACATGTTACTTTACTACCGCACTCTGTTGGGTTCAGAGTTTGGTGGAGCTAAGCGGGATCGAACCGCTGACCTCCTGCATGCCATGCAGGCGCTCTCCCAGCTGAGCTATAGCCCCGTCGTAAAGCTGTCATGTTGACGGGCGGCATAATATGAATTCCGCCGCAAAGTGTCAACGGCAAATTCAGCCTCCCCCTTTCAACCGCCGAAAATTCATGCAAATGAATCACTTTGCGAGCCTGCTCGCAGCCAGGAGTTAAGCTTGTCACGTTTTCACGTAAAACGGTGCTATAAAATGAACCACTAATTAACCCCACAGATATTCAGGAAATTGTATGATCAAGGAACGAATGACGCCAGAGGAGTTAGCCCTGCTGACTGGCTATAGCCGACAGACCATCAATAAATGGGTACGTAAAGAGGGTTGGATTACATCGCCAAAACCAGGCGTTCAGGGTGGCAAGGCGCGTCTGGTACACGTCAATGAAAAAGTGCGCGACTTTATTCGCAGCGCACGCAGGGCAACAGAGTCGCCGGAAATGCCAGATAAGGCATACCAGGAAGGTTCACTTCACGCCCTGCTCCTGACGCTGGCGAATGAAATGACGCCGGAAGAGCAAAAGCAGATGACTTCGCTGTTACTGCGGGAAGGGATTACCGGTTTGTTACAACGTTTAGGGATTCGCGACCAACGCTGATATGAAAAGATTACGCAGTAAAATGACCACGGAAGAGCTGGCGGACAGTCTGGGTGTAGCCCGACAAACCGTTAATCGCTGGATACGACAAAAAGGATGGAAAACGGAGGGTATTAATGGCGTAAAAGGCGGAAGAGCGAGGGTGATATGTATTGATGCGCACGTTAAGGAACACATCATAAGTCTCCCCGCCATTCGTAACCGTCGGGCTGTTTACCATGTTGCGGAAAGCCCCTCCCACTACGGCGTGGCAACCTCATCCAGCCTGCTCCCACAAATTATTGACTCACTTGAAAACATGACGACTGTCGAACAGGAACGTTTGCGCACATTGCTCGCTCGTGAAGGTTTGCAGGGTTTTCTCACGCGTCTCGGTATTGCTGAATAACAGGCATAAAAAACGGCAGGTCACCCTGCCGTTTTTTATATTACACGAGCATTACTGCTGGCTTTCGCGCTCAGCAATAAATCCCAGCGCCTTGTTGATTCGCGCAACGCTACGTGATTTGCCGATTGCATGAACGGTCACGTCCAGCGCCGGTGACTGGCCTGCACCCGTCACCGCAACGCGCAGCGGCATACCGACTTTACCCATGCCAATTTCCAGCTCATCAGCAGTAGCCTGAATCGCGTGGTGAACATTTTCCGCCGTCCATTCGGTAATAGCGTCAAGTTTGTCGCGCACCACTTCCAGCGGCTGACGCGCAACCGGACGCAGGTGTTTCTTGGCCGCGTCGGCATCGAACGCGTCAAACTCTTCATAGAAGTAGCGGCAGCTCTCGGCGATCTCTTTCAGCGTTTTGCAACGCTCGCCAAGCAGCTTCACCAGATCTGCCAGTTCCGGGCCCGTACGGGTATCAATGTTTGCCTGCTCAATGTGCCATTGCAGATAAGTCGCCACATATTCTGGCTGCATGGTATTGATGTAGTGATGGTTCAGCCACAGCAGTTTGTCAGTGTTGAACGCGCTGGCGGATTTGCTCACTGAGTTCAGAGAGAACAGCTCGATCATCTCTTCGCGGCTGAAGATCTCCTGGTCACCGTGAGCCCAGCCCAGACGCACCAGGTAGTTCAGCAGCGCTTCCGGCAGATAGCCATCGTCACGGTACTGCATTACGCTCACCGCGCCATGACGTTTGGACAGCTTTTTACCGTCGTCACCGTTGATCATCGATACGTGCGCATACACCGGTACCGGCGCGTTCAGCGCTTTCAGAATGTTGATCTGACGCGGGGTGTTATTGATATGGTCTTCACCACGGATCACGTGAGTGATTTCCATATCCCAGTCGTCTACAACCACGCAGAAGTTATAGGTTGGCGATCCGTCAGTACGACGAATGATGAGGTCATCCAGCTCCTGGTTGCTGAATTCGATCGGGCCACGGATCTGATCATCAAAGATAACAGAGCCATCCTGCGGGTTAGCAAAACGCACTACGCAAGGCTCATCAGCAGCATGCTCGCTGTGGTCATGGCGGCAACGACCGTCATAACGCGGTTTTTCGCCTTTTGCCATTTGCTCTTCGCGCAGCGCATCCAGACGCTCCCTGGAGCAGTAGCACTTATAGGCCGTGCCTGCGACCAGCATCTCGTCAATGACGGCGTTATAGCGGTCAAAACGTTTGGTCTGGAAGTAGGGGCCTTCGTCCCACGCCAGATTCAGCCAGTTCATCCCATCCATAATGGCTTCAATTGCTTCCGGCGTTGAGCGCTCCAGATCGGTGTCTTCTATACGCAGCACAAACTCACCTTTGTTGTGGCGTGCGAAAAGCCAGGAATAGAGAGCGGTACGTGCACCACCGACATGCAGGTAGCCTGTCGGGCTCGGCGCGAAGCGAGTTTTGATTTTCATGAAATGGCCTTACGTTATATAGATGCCGGTAATCGGCAAATCCTGGGAAGAAAACAATGGGCAATATTCTATCACTGTGGGCCGATTCCTCAATGTCGATCACTTTATCCGGTTCGAGATTGCTGTTTTTGTTTAGAAATCATGCGCCACAGTCCGTTTTGCGATCGTTTTGACTAATTTTACGACGAACGAATAAAAACTTTAGAAAATGCGTTGACTCATTTTCAACTCTCCCTATAATGCGACTCCACACAGCGGGGGTGATTAGCTCAGTTGGTAGAGCATCTCCTTTACACGGAGGGGGTCGGCGGTTCGAGCCCGTCATCACCCACCATCTACTTCGGTAGACCCGCAGTGTAGATAAGAATTGAGATTGGGCGATTAGCTCAGTTGGTAGAGCATCTCCTTTACACGGAGGGGGTCGGCGGTTCGAGCCCGTCATCGCCCACCATTCTCAACCTTATCGTAGCAGTTCCGAAATGGGCGATTAGCTCAGTTGGTAGAGCATCTCCTTTACACGGAGGGGGTCGGCGGTTCGAGCCCGTCATCGCCCACCATTTCGGGTCGTTAGCTCAGTTGGTAGAGCAGTTGACTTTTAATCAATTGGTCGCAGGTTCGAATCCTGCACGACCCACCAATGTAAAAAAGCGCCCTAAAGGCGCTTTTTTTGCTATCTGCGATACAGTAAATTCCCCTTGCAGCCACATCGCTTGTTTTACTCAAGCTCACGCCTTTTTTGCCGATACCCCTATTTTATGGCGAAAAGGATCTCAAAATGACAACACTTAAGCCCGTTTCTCTGTCGGCGATGGAAATCGGCAGCGTAGATAACAGCTCCGGCGGAAACGACATTGCCTCTCAGATCAACCGGCTGACCAAACAAATAACGAAAGTCACTCAGCAACTCAAAGAAGTCGCCATGGGTGATGCCTCAGCAGAAGAAAAACAAAAGCAGCAAGAATTACTCGAATCCCAGCTGGCTATGTTGCAGGCACAGCTGGCGCAGTTGCAGCGTCAGCAGGCCGAAGAGGCGATGCCAAAACAGGAAAATGGTCAGGCAGTCGCGGAAGGCGTTAATAAGCCCTCCGCGGAACATCAGATTGATATCTACATCTGATTATTGGTTTCGTTAAAGAGTGGATCGCGTGTGCGGGCCTCCATCAAACATCTGGCCTGCATACGCACCACATCCCAGCAGGCATGCGCTGCTCCAGAAAGAGACCTGTTTTTACGGCGTACCAGCATCAGCTGACGTTCGACACAGGGCACGAAACGCTTCACCGTTAAACGACTCCCCTGTGGGAGTGGCAGCGCCAGCGCCGGCAGCACGCTGATCCCAATCCCTGCCTCGACCATGGGGAAAAGCGTGGCAGGATGCCCAATCTCCTGCACAATGGTTGCCTTAACGCCCTGAGCGACCAGTGCGGCATCTATCAGCGGGCGGCTGCCAGATGCATAATCCTGTAGCACCAGGTTTGCCCCCTGCAAGGCTTGCCAGGTCACCTGTGGCAGCGATGCCAGAGGATCATCATCGCGGCAGAGCAACAAAAAGGGCTCCGAGAGCACCACTTCACATTCCAGGTCGCTTACCGCGCCGGGATCAATAACAATCCCGAAATCCACGTCCCCCTGACGAATGCTCTCCAGTACCCACTGCTGCGGCCTGTCGTGTAAAACAAAATCGATATCCGGATAGCGGTGGTTACTTTCTGCGATGCACTGGGGAATAAGATGCGCCGAAATCGTCTGGCTCGCCGCCACTCTCACGGTGCCGGAAAGCTGTTGCCCGAGCCGTCCCACATCCCTCAACGTACTGTTCAGTTCATCCAGCAGCCTCTCCAGACGCGTTGCCAGCTGCTGTCCCGCTTCGGTGAGTACCACTTCCCGCGTCGTGCGGTCGAGCAGCCTCACGCCGGTTTGGGTTTCCAGCTCTTTAACGCTGTGACTGACGGCCGACTGGCTGAGGCCAATCATCTCCCCTGCCCGGCTAAAGCTGCGGGCCTGCGCGACGGTGACAAAAACGCGAAGCTGACGTAAGGAATAATTCATCTGTTAAATTCATGAATGGATGCAATAAATCAATTTTATTTCTCAAAGGGAAGACAGCACAATAGCGGCATCTGTTTTCAGGAGTGATTATGAAACTTTTTCGTATCCTTGATCCGTTTACGCTGACCCTGATTGGTGTCGTCTTGCTGGCCTCGTTCTTCCCGGCGCGGGGCGGTTTCGTTCCGGTTATTGAAGGGCTGACAACGGCCGCCATCGCCCTGCTGTTTTTTATGCACGGTGCCAAACTCTCCCGTGAAGCCATTATTGCAGGCGGCAGCCACTGGCGTCTCCACCTGTGGGTCATGTGCAGTACCTTCATCCTCTTCCCGGTCCTGGGGGTGCTGTTTGCCTGGTGGGCACCGGTGAATGTCGATCCGGCGCTGTATACCGGTTTCCTTTATCTGTGCATTTTGCCAGCCACCGTGCAGTCCGCTATTGCCTTTACCTCACTGGCGGGCGGTAACGTCGCGGCGGCGGTCTGTTCTGCTTCCGCTTCCAGCCTGCTGGGGATCTTTGTTTCACCGCTGCTGGTCGGTCTGCTGATGAACATGCACGGTGCAGAAGGTAATCTGGAGCAGGTAGGTAAAATTTGTCTGCAACTGCTGCTGCCGTTTGTGCTCGGACACTTATCCCGTCCCTGGACTGGGGCGTTTGTGGCGAAACATAAAAAATGGATCGGGAAAACGGATCAAAGCTCAATTCTGCTGGTGGTTTATACGGCCTTCAGCGAAGCCGTGGTGAACGGCATCTGGCACAGGGTGGGCGCAGGATCGCTGCTGTTTATTGTGGTGGTGAGCATCGTTCTGCTGGCCATTGTCATCGCGGTTAACGTTTTTGTGGCCCGCAAATGCGGGTTCAATAAGGCCGATGAAATCACCATTGTATTTTGCGGTTCGAAAAAGAGCCTCGCCAACGGGATCCCAATGGCCAATATTCTGTTCCCGACGTCCATAATTGGAATGATGGTGTTGCCGTTAATGATTTTCCATCAGATCCAGCTGATGGTGTGTGCGGTACTGGCGCGGCGTTACAAGGCGCAGACTGAAAAGCTGGCGCAGGAAGAGACCCGCGCCGCAAAAGTTTAAGGGCGTTTCAGGGGCTGCACCAGCTGGGTCAGCCCCTCAGTTTTGATCAGTAACGTGATTGCCATCAGCTCGCCCAGACGCCCGGCGGGGAACTCGTCCTTACGAGCAAACCACAGCAGATACTCCTCGGGTAAATCAATAAGCCTGCGGCCCTTATATTTACCGAACGGCATCTCCGTATTGGCGATCTCAACGAGCTGCTCTTTTTCCACGTTACTCTCCTAACAGGCGCATCATTTCCGCTTCGTCGATCACCTCGATGCCAAGCTCCTGCGCTTTTGCCAGCTTCGAACCAGCCGCTTCCCCGGCAATCACCAGGTCGGTTTTCTTCGATACGCTGCCCGCCACTTTTGCCCCCAGCGCCACCAGGCGTGCTTTCGCGTCATCGCGCGAGAGCTGGCTCAGGCTGCCGGTCAGCACCACCGTTTTACCGGCAAACGGGCTGTCGATCTCTTCGGCATTAACCACCACCGGCGCAGGCCAGTGAATCCCCTGCTCCAGTAATTTGCCGATCACTTCACGGTTGCTCTCTTCGGCGAAGAAGTTATAGACATGGGTGGCGACCACAATGCCGACATCAGGGACTTTCTGTAGCTCGTCGATGGTGGCTTTCTCCAGCGCGTCCAGCGTGCCGAAATAGGCCGCCAGCCCGGCCGCCGTCGCCTCGCCGACTTCACGAATGCCGAGCGCGTAAAGGAAACGGGCAAAGGTGGTGTTTTTGGCCGCCTCGAGCGCGTTGACGATGTTCTGGGCAGATTTCGGACCCATACGATCAAGCCCGGTTAGCTTACCTGCCGTCAGGGTAAAGAGGTCCGCTGGCGTATGAACGTACTCTTTCTCAACCAACTGGTCGATTATCTTGTCACCCATTCCGTCGACATCCATCGCCCGGCGGGAGACAAAGTGCTTCAGGGATTCTTTACGCTGCGCACCACAGATTAAGCCGCCCGTACAGCGCGTTACCGCTTCACCTTCCACGCGCTCAACGTCCGAACCACATACCGGACAATGGGCTGGAAACTCGATGGCGCGGGTATCGGCAGGACGCTCTGATTCCACAACGTTAACCACCTGCGGGATCACATCCCCCGCACGGCGAATCACCACTTTGTCACCAATGCGCAGACCCAGACGCGCAATTTCATCGGCGTTATGCAGCGTGGCGTTACTTACCAGCACGCCAGCCACCTGCACTGGTTCCAGACGTGCCACTGGCGTAATCGCCCCCGTACGTCCTACCTGAAACTCCACGTCGCGAACGAAGGTCATCTGCTCCTGCGCCGGGAACTTAAAGGCAACCGCCCAGCGTGGCGCACGGGCCACAAAACCCAACTGTTCCTGCAATGCCAGGGAGTTGACCTTGATCACCACGCCATCAATATCAAACCCGAGCGTAGGACGATCTTCTTCAACCTTGTGATAGAACGCCAACACCGCCTCCGGAGAGTCGCAAAGCTGCACGCGATTGCTTACCGGCAACCCCCACTCTTTGAACTGCAATAAACGACCCAGGTGGGTGTCAGGCAGGTCACCGCCTTCCAGGATCCCGACGCCGTAGCAGAAGAAAGTAAGTGGTCGCTTCGCGGTGATACGCGGATCGAGCTGGCGCAGTGAACCTGCCGCCGCGTTACGCGGGTTAGCAAATACTTTTCCGCCGGTACGACGCGCTTCTTCGTTGATCTTCTCAAAGCCCGCCTGCGGAAGGAACACTTCCCCGCGCACTTCCAGCCGGGCAGGAATATTATCGCCACGCAGTTTCAGCGGGATCGCACGAATGGTACGCACGTTGGTGGTGATATCTTCCCCGGTAGTGCCGTCGCCGCGCGTTGCGGCACGCACCATCACACCGTTCTCGTAAAGAATACTAACGGCCAGACCATCCAGCTTTAGCTCGCAGCACCAGCTCAGGTTGTCGACACTCTTCAGGCGATCCTGTACACGCTTGTTGAAAGCCAGAAAACTCTCTTCATCAAACACGTTATCCAGCGACAGCATCGGCACTTCGTGGCGCACCTGGCTGAAAGCGCCCAGCGGTTCCGCGCCGACGCGCTGCGTTGGGGAATCGGGCGTAATCAGTTCGGGGTGCTGCGCTTCCAGCTCGCGCAGTTCACGCATCAGGCGGTCATATTCCGCATCCGGCACTTCCGGTGCATCCATAACATGATAGAGATATTCATGATGGCGAAGCGTGGTTCGCAGTTCAGTAAGTTGTTGTTCGATTGAGTCCATATCGCACCATCAATGAGAAAAACCCCCGACAGGCGGGGGTTGAGGAGGAGTTGACGTTAACGCGACGATTACGCGTTCGCTTCCTTAACTTCGCGGATGCGGTCCTGATACTCGCGCAGTTTCTGCGGCGTCATCATTCGACGCTGATCGTCGAGCACCACACCGCCCACTTCGTCGGCGATGTGCTGAGCGGACTGGAGCATCAGCTTAAAGTTTTGCAGTTCGTCACCGTAGGACGGCACCTGCATAAAGATCGTTACGCCCGGCGTGACGAAATCACCGGTCATTTCCGGGTCAAACGTGCCTGGATTGACCATATTGGCCAGGCTGAACAGCGCCGGACCGCTACCGTCAGGGCTGAGGTGGCGATGGAAAATATTCATGTCGCCGAACTTAAAGCCTGCCTGTTGGATGCTGTTAAGCAGCACGTCACCGTTCAGATGGGTGCCATGATGAGCAGCCACGTTCATGATGATCACCGCTTCTTTACGCTGCGGCTTTTCAACAACCGGTTCTGGCTCGGCTACTGGCTCTGGCGCAACGCGCGGAGCGGGCTGTGGCGCAGGCGGTTCAGGTTGCGGCTGCGGTTGTTGTACCGGCTGCGGCTGTTGAACAGGCTGTGGCTGTTGCACTGGCTGCACAGGCTGTTGCACAGGTTGCGGCTGCACAGGCTGTGGCGCCACGGGTTGCTGTTGCACGGGCTGCTGCGGCGGATGACGCACAGGCTCTTCCACTGGCGGCGGCGCTGGCTGGCGCGGCTGGGCAGAGGCATACGGTGGTTGATACTGGTGCTGCGGAGCGCGGGGGGCTTCATGCTCTCCATGCGCTGCGCCGGGCGTAGTATTGACCCGATGAACACGAACTTCACCCACGCCGTCGTCGTCCAGACCGTCGATGTCGTCTTCAACGTCATCGTCGTCACGACTGGACTTCATGCGCTTCAGTGGACGATCGCGAAACATAGAGGAACGCTCTTTACGGCTGGTCCAGAAACCATGTACCAGTAAAGCGATTATGGCGATCGCGCCAACAATGATTAATATCAGACGCAAATCCTGCATCATTATATTCTCTGTTGTTCTAACACCTTGCCACCACGGCAAACATTTACTCACTAAGAGTATTTGCCGTTTACGTCAAGTGCAAGTGTATGCAGAGCATTCACAGCATAAAGATGAACTAAATCGTGCTTTTTGCTGGTTTTTCGAACATTTCCGAACTGGTCATTGGTCCATAACTGGATAATATAGGCGGGCAATTCCACTGGTTGTGTAAAAAGGAGTACAGCCTGGTATGGTTTCAACATCTTCTTCTGCCCCACGTAGCGGGGTCTGGTACTTTTCTCAGGGCTGGAAACTGGTCTCCCTGCCGGGCATTCGACGCTTCGTTATTTTGCCGTTACTGATCAACATTATTCTGATGGGCGGGGCCTTCTGGTGGCTGTTCACCAGACTGGAACGCTGGATCCCTTCCCTGATGAGCTATGTGCCGGACTGGTTACAGTGGCTAGACTACCTGCTCTGGCCGATTGCGGTCATTTCCGTGCTGCTGGTTTTCGGCTATTTCTTTTCGACGATAGCAAACTGGATAGCCGCGCCGTTCAACGGTCTGCTGGCCGAACAGCTGGAAGCGCGACTGACCGGTGCGACGCCACCTGACACAGGCGTACTGGGTATCGTGAAAGATCTCCCCCGCATCATGAAGCGTGAATGGCAGAAGTTCGCCTGGTACCTGCCGCGCGCGATTGTGCTGCTTATCCTTTATTTTGTACCCGGGATCGGCCAGACGGTCGCGCCCGTGCTGTGGTTCCTGTTCAGCGCCTGGATGCTTGCTATCCAGTACTGCGACTATCCGTTCGATAACCACAAAGTGCCGTTTAAAGAGATGCGAACTGCCCTGCGCACTCAGAAGGTTGCCAACATGCAGTTTGGTGCCCTCACCAGCCTGTTCACCATGATCCCTTTCCTGAATTTGTTCATCATGCCCGTTGCCGTTTGCGGCGCGACGGCAATGTGGGTGGACTGCTACCGTGCTAAGCACGCGTTATGGAAGTAATGCAAAAATGTGTAAAACAGGGGTGGCTTATGCCGCCCCTTATTCCATACTGATCCCCATTATTTCCTTGCAGCATATAGATATGCGATTTCCTTACTTCCCCATACTTATTCAACAGGTATGCTGGGTCGGTATCCCAATTTCATACAGTTAAGGACAGGCCATGAGTAAGATTTATGAAGACAACTCGCTGACTATCGGTCATACGCCCCTGGTTCGACTGAACCGTATCGGTAATGGACGCATTCTGGCGAAGGTCGAATCTCGTAACCCAAGCTTCAGCGTTAAATGCCGTATCGGTGCGAATATGATTTGGGATGCTGAAAAGCGTGGCGTGTTGAAACCTGGCGTTGAGCTGGTTGAACCCACCAGCGGCAATACCGGTATCGCTCTGGCCTATGTTGCGGCGGCGCGCGGCTATAAGCTGACGCTGACTATGCCTGAAACCATGAGCATTGAGCGCCGTAAGCTGCTGAAAGCGCTGGGTGCGAATCTGGTTCTGACCGAAGGCGCGAAAGGCATGAAGGGCGCGATTCAGAAAGCCGAAGAAATTGTCGCCAGCGATCCGGCAAAATATCTGCTGCTTCAGCAGTTCAGCAATCCGGCCAACCCGGAAATTCATGAAAAAACTACCGGCCCGGAAATCTGGGAAGATACCGACGGTCAGGTTGATGTGTTTATCTCCGGCGTAGGCACCGGCGGTACGCTGACCGGGGTGTCTCGCTATATTAAAGGCACGAAAGGTAAAAAAGACCTGATTACCGTTGCCGTTGAGCCAACCGACTCACCGGTTATCGCGCAGGCGCTGGCGGGCGAAGAAATCAAGCCAGGCCCACACAAAATTCAGGGTATCGGCGCAGGCTTTATTCCAGGCAACCTGGATCTGAAGCTGATTGATAAAGTGGTCGCCATTACCAATGAAGAAGCCATTTCTACGGCGCGTCGCCTGATGGACGAGGAAGGCATTCTGGCGGGTATCTCTTCCGGTGCGGCGGTTGCGGCAGCCCTCAAACTTCTGGAAGATGAAACCTTTACCAACAAGAACATTGTGGTTATCCTACCGTCTTCGGGTGAGCGTTACTTAAGCACAGCACTGTTTGCCGATCTTTTCACTGAGAAAGAACTGCAACAGTGATGCCAGCATGTTAAAAACGCGTAAAAAAGCACCTTTTCAGGTGCTTTTTTGTGGCCTGCTTCAAACTTTTACCCCTCCTGGCATTGCTTCACCCCGTTTGGTCTGGTATTTAAACCAGCAATTATTTTGATGCGCGAAATTAATCGGTGAACGAAATAGCGCTGCTGAATCGATTTTATGATTTGGTTCAAGTCTTGCTTTCACTGCATAATGTTTAATGACGATTGAAACGTCAGCGCTAACTATACAGGCTAAAGTTAAGTCGCCAGGCTAGACTTTAGTTCCACAACACTAAACCTATAAGTTGGGGAAATACAATGTTCCAGCAAGAAGTTACCATTACCGCTCCGAACGGTCTGCACACCCGCCCTGCTGCTCAGTTTGTTAAAGAAGCGAAAGGCTTCACTTCTGAAATCACTGTGACTTCCAACGGCAAAAGCGCTAGCGCAAAAAGCCTGTTCAAGCTGCAAACTCTGGGCCTGACTCAGGGTACCGTTGTCACCATCTCCGCGGAAGGTGAAGACGAGCAGAAAGCAGTTGAGCATCTGGTTAAGCTGATGGCTGAACTCGAGTAAGTTTACCGGGTTCTTTTCAATATCAGTCACAAGTAAGGTAGGGTTATGATTTCAGGCATTTTAGCATCCCCGGGTATCGCTTTCGGCAAAGCATTGCTGCTGAAAGAAGACGAAATCGTCATTGACCGGAAAAAAATTTCTGCCGACAAGGTTGATCAGGAAGTTGAACGTTTTCTGAGCGGTCGTGCCAAGGCATCTGCGCAACTGGAAGCGATTAAAACTAAAGCTGGCGAAACTTTCGGTGAAGAAAAAGAAGCCATCTTCGAAGGGCACATTATGCTGCTTGAAGATGAGGAGCTGGAGCAGGAAATCATAGCCCTGATTAAAGATAAAGGCATGACGGCTGACGCGGCTGCGCATGAAGTTATCGAAGGTCAGGCATCTGCCCTGGAAGAGCTGGACGATGAATACCTGAAAGAACGTGCGGCTGACGTACGTGACATCGGTAAGCGCCTGCTGCGCAACATCCTGGGTCTGGCCATTATCGATCTGAGCGCGATTCAGGACGAAGTGATCCTGGTTGCCGCTGACCTGACCCCGTCTGAAACCGCACAGCTGAACCTGAACAAGGTGCTGGGTTTCATCACCGACGCAGGTGGCCGTACCTCCCACACCTCCATCATGGCGCGTTCTCTGGAACTGCCTGCTATTGTGGGTACCGGTAGCGTCACCTCTCAGGTGAAAAACGACGACTATCTGATTCTGGATGCCGTAAACAACGTGGTTTACGTCAACCCAACTAACGATGTGATCGAGCAACTGCGTTCCGTTCAGGAGCAGGTTGCTACCGAGAAAGCGGAACTCGCTAAACTGAAAGATCTGCCAGCCATCACGCTGGACGGCCATCAGGTTGAAGTGTGCGCTAACATCGGTACCGTACGTGACGTTGACGGCGCTGAGCGCAACGGTGCGGAAGGTGTAGGTTTGTATCGTACTGAATTCCTGTTCATGGACCGCGACGCCCTGCCAACGGAAGAAGAGCAGTTTGCAGCGTACAAAGCGGTTGCGGAAGCATGCGGCTCGCAGGCCGTTATCGTCCGTACCATGGACATCGGTGGCGACAAAGAGCTGCCGTACATGAACTTCCCGAAAGAAGAGAACCCGTTCCTGGGCTGGCGTGCCGTGCGTATCGCCATGGATCGCAAAGAGATCCTGCGTGACCAGGTTCGCGCTATTCTGCGTGCCTCTGCTTTTGGTAAGCTGCGCATCATGTTCCCGATGATCATCTCTGTTGAAGAAGTGCGTGCGCTGAAGAAAGAGATCGAAATCTACAAACAGGAACTGCGTGACGAAGGTAAAGCCTTTGACGAATCCATTGAGATCGGCGTGATGGTGGAAACACCGGCAGCCGCGACCATTGCGCGTCATTTAGCCAAAGAAGTTGATTTCTTTAGTATCGGTACCAATGATTTAACGCAGTACACCCTGGCAGTTGACCGTGGTAATGATATGATTTCACATCTCTACCAGCCAATGTCACCGTCCGTACTGAATTTGATCAAGCAAGTTATTGATGCTTCTCATGCAGAAGGTAAATGGACTGGCATGTGTGGTGAGCTTGCAGGCGACGAACGTGCTACACTTCTGTTGCTGGGTATGGGTCTGGACGAATTCTCTATGAGCGCCATTTCCATCCCGCGCATTAAGAAGATTATCCGTAACACGAACTTCGAAGATGCGAAGGTGTTAGCAGAGCAGGCTCTTGCTCAACCGACAACGGACGAGTTAATGACGCTGGTTAACAAGTTCATTGAAGAAAAAACAATCTGCTAATCCACGAGATGCGGCCCAATTTACTGCTTAGGAGAAGATCATGGGTTTGTTCGATAAACTGAAATCTCTGGTTTCTGATGACAAGAAAGACTCCGGAACTATTGAGATTGTTGCTCCGCTCTCCGGCGAGATCGTCAACATCGAAGACGTGCCGGATGTAGTGTTTGCTGAGAAAATCGTTGGTGATGGCATTGCTATCAAACCAACTGGCAACAAAATGGTTGCTCCAGTTGACGGCACCATCGGTAAAATTTTTGAAACCAACCATGCGTTCTCTATCGAATCCGATAGCGGTATCGAACTGTTCGTTCACTTCGGTATCGACACCGTTGAACTGAAAGGCGAAGGCTTCAAACGTATCGCAGAAGAAGGCCAGCGTGTTAAAGTTGGCGACCCGGTGATTGAATTCGATCTGCCACTGCTGGAAGAAAAAGCGAAGTCTACCCTGACTCCGGTTGTTATCTCCAACATGGACGAAATCAAAGAACTGATCAAACTGTCTGGCAGCGTCACCGTGGGTGAAACCCCGGTTATCCGCATCAAGAAGTAATTCTTGCCGCACAGAAAAATGGCGCCTTCGGGCGCCATTTTTGTTTATGCAGGCAGGATAAGCTCGTCATAGCCTTTCGACTGCGTATAGATCATAACGTCAGTCACCCGATCTCCCGCCATGCGAATGGCGTCAGCCACGGTTTTCCCGCCGACAATACCGCTGACCAGCTCTGAACAGAAGAGATCGCCCGTTCCTTTCAGATCCGTCTCTACGCGCGGGTGCGCGCTTACGGTAACCCCCTCTTCACTTACCAGCACGACGTGAATATTCTGCGGATCGTCAGCCACTGGCGCGCTGGTGATCGCCACCCATTTCAGCGAGTCGGACAGCAGCCCCTGCGCGGCGGCAATGGCGCTCTCTGGCGTACGGCACGGTTTACCACTCAACACTTCCAGCTCAAACACGTTAGGCGTAATGCCCTGGGCCAGCGGCAACAGATGCTCACGGTAGGCTTCAGGAATATCAGGCTTCACGTACATCCCGCTGTCGATATCCCCGATTACCGGGTCAACCAGCACCAGGAGATCGGGGTGTTGTACTTTGATCGCCTTCAGCCACTGCGCGAGCAGCACGATCTGGCTGGCGCTGCCCATATAGCCGGTAGTGACCGCTTTTAGCTCGCGCAGGATCTCGCGCTCTTCCAGCGCCTTCAGGTAGCCGCTGAACCACTCATCCGGGATCACACCGCCGTAGAAAGTGTCGTAATGCGGCGTATTGCTGAACAGCACCGTCGGCACGGCGGTAACGTTCAGCCGGTGGGTGCGAATATTCGGCACCGCTATACTGTTACCCACGCTGCCGTACACCACCTGCGACTGAACGGCGACAATATCGGTTTGCTGCGCCCGGGTGTTATCCCGGAATAAAATCATCTCCATGACGCTTAGATCCCCGCCCCCTGCGAATAACTCTCTTCACCAAAGACACCGGTAGACAGGTAGCGATCGCCGCGATCGCAAATAATCGCGACGACCACCGCCCCCGGCGTGGACTCGGCCACCCGGATCGCGCCCGCTACGGCACCACCAGAGCTGACGCCGCAGAAGATACCTTCACGCACGGCCAGCTCACGCATGGTATTTTCCGCCTCACGCTGGTGAATATCCAGCACCTGATGCACAAGCTGCGCATTAAAGATGCCCGGCATATACTCCGCAGGCCAGCGACGAATGCCCGGGATGCTGCTCCCCTCCTCCGGCTGGAGGCCCACAATAGTGACCGCTTTTTCCTGCTCGCGCAGAAAACGGGACACACCGGTGATTGTGCCCGTGGTCCCCATGCTGGAGACAAAGTGGGTGATGCGTCCGTCGGTTTGCTGCCAGATTTCCGGGCCGGTGGTAGTGTAGTGCGCGTACGGGTTGTCCGGGTTGTTGAACTGGTCGAGCAGCTTGCCTTCCCCGCGCTCGGCCATCGCTAACGCCAGGTCGCGTGCCCCTTCCATCCCCTGCTCTTTGCTCACCAGAATCAGCTCGGCCCCATACGCGCGCATGGCGGCCCGGCGCTCCTGGCTCATGTTATCCGGCATCAGCAGCTTCATGCGATAGCCTTTCAGGGCGGCAATCATCGCCAGCGCAATGCCGGTATTACCGCTGGTGGCTTCGATCAGCACGTCGCCGGGCTTTATCTCGCCGCGCTTTTCGGCCTGGACAATCATCGACAGTGCCGCCCGGTCTTTTACCGACCCCGCCGGGTTATTGCCTTCAAGTTTGACCCAGATTTCGCTGCCGTTATCACACCCCATGCGCTGAAGTTTGACCAGAGGGGTGTTGCCGATGGTGTGTTCGAGTGTATTCACGATTTTTACTCAATAAAAAAGCCGGGTGGCGCTTAGCTTACCCGGCCTACAAGACGCAGTGATAACTGTAGGCCCGGACAGCGTAGCGCCACCGGGCGATAAACATACTAATAACCTATCAGGCTGATTCCGCCAGAGCAATATCCTCGCACGTCTCGATGCGCTCGTTGCCGTGATAAATGCGCGCGTGTTGCAGACCCACAAACAGGCGTTCGCCCCGGTGCGGCGGCACGTCGTCACGCATAACCACGGTCAGCGGCTCGGTGTACCAGCCCAGGGGCTGTACTACCAATTGGGTGTAGTGACCTTTAGGGCTAGCTTCCAGCACCTGCACCGGAAGCGGTGAATCCAGGCTGGTACGGCGGCTGACATCCACTTCCCACGGACGCAGGAACAGATCGACCGGCCCCTGATGTGCTGAGGTATACCCCAGCGGCCAGCGGTGCGCACCAACGTGGAACTGCCCCCCGCGAATGGTGCCCTGAAGGCGGTTTACTTCCCCCATAAACTCCAGCACAAAGCGGGTCGCCGGTTCACGCCAGAGCTGCTCTGGCTCGTCAACCTGCTCAATGTTGCCCTGACTCATCACCACCACGCGGTCGGCCACTTCCATCGCCTCTTCCTGATCGTGGGTGACGAAAACGCTGGTGAACTGGAGTTCCTCATGCAGCTGACGCAGCCAGCGGCGCAGCTCTTTTCGCACCTGGGCATCCAGCGCGCCGAACGGTTCGTCCAGCAGCAGAATTTGCGGTTCAACGGCTAACGCGCGCGCCAGCGCCACACGCTGCTTCTGCCCGCCGGAAAGCTGTGCCGGGAAGCGGTCCGCCAGATGGGCAAGCTGCACCATCTCCAGCAGTTTGGTCACTTTCGCTTTGATGGTGGCAGCATTCGGACGCTCACGACGCGGCAGCACGGTCAGGCCAAACGCGATGTTGTCGAATACCGTCATGTGGCGGAACAGCGCGTAATGCTGGAATACAAAGCCCACTTTACGGTCGCGGGCATGCAGGCGGCTCACGTCGGTGCCGTGAAAGCGGATATGTCCGCTGGTCTGGTGTTCAAGCCCGGCGATAATACGCAGCAGCGTCGTTTTACCGGAGCCAGACGGCCCCAACAGCGCCACCATTTGTCCGGAAGGGATATCCAGCGAGATATCATTCAGCACCTGGGTGCGACCAAAAGACTTCTTAATATTGGCAATCTCAATGCTCATGATTTCCCTCCTGATGCTGACGTTTTTCCTGATTCTCTAAACGCCACTGCACCACACTCTTCAAAAACAGGGTCAAAATGGCCATCAGCGTCAGCAACGCTGCGGCAGTAAACGAGCCGATGGTGTTGTAGTCCTGCTGTAATAATTCAATCTGTAACGGCAGCGACAGGGTTTCACCCCGAATGGAACCGGAGACGACGGATACGGCACCGAACTCGCCAATCGCACGGGCGTTGGTCAACACCACGCCGTAAAGCAGCGCCCAGCGAATATTCGGCAGCGTGACGCGGCGGAACATCTGCCAGCCGGAAGCGCCGAGCAGCACCGCGGCTTCATCTTCATGGCTGCCCTGGCTGAGCATCACCGGCACCAGTTCGCGTACCACGAACGGACAGGTGACAAAGACCGTCACCAGTACCATTCCCGGCCATGCGAACATAATTTGCAGGTCGTGCTCATCCAGCCAGCCGCCCAGCGGACCGTTGGAGCCGTAGAAGAGCAGATAAACCAGGCCCGCTACCACCGGCGACACCGCAAACGGGATATCCAGCAGGGTCAGCAGCAGCTGACGCCCCGGGAAGTTAAAGCGCGTTACCAGCCAGGCCAGCAATACGCCAAACACCAGATTCACCGGGACGGTGATCAGGGCAATCATCACCGTCAGCCAGATGGCGTGGAGCATGTCCGGATCGGCCAGGTTGTTCAGCGCAGGCATCAGCCCCTCACTGAACGCATGAACAAAGATATAAACCGTTGGTACGACGAGAATTAACGTTGAAACCAGCACGCCGGTACCAATTAAAAACCATTTACCCCAGTTGATGCGGGGTGCGTCATAGCGCTTCAATTGCGTAACTTCCGCCATCAGTGACCTACCACACGTCGACCAAAGCGACTTTGCAGAGTGTTAATCGAGAACAGCAGCAACAGCGACGCGGCAAGGATCACCGAAGCAATCGCGCTCGCGGCCGGATAATCAAACTCCTGCAAACGGACAAAAATCATCAGCGAGGTTACTTCAGTTTTCCACGCGATGTTCCCGGCGATAAAAATAACCGCGCCAAATTCGCCGAGGCTGCGGGTAAAGGAGAGCGCCACTCCCGCCAGCAAGGCCGGAGACAGTTCCGGCAGCACAACCTTACGGAAACTCTGCCAGCGCGTGGCGCCGAGGGTTTCTGCGGCCTC
Organism: Enterobacter cloacae complex sp. IR5418; assembly: GCF_049238105.1. Lineage (NCBI taxonomy): Bacteria > Pseudomonadati > Pseudomonadota > Gammaproteobacteria > Enterobacterales > Enterobacteriaceae > Enterobacter > Enterobacter cloacae complex sp. IR5418. The sequence continues at coordinate 207,387 of NZ_JBMKHS010000001.1, forward strand.
TTCGTATTCCGGGCCTAACTCTTCCAGCACCGGCTGCACGGTACGCACCACAAACGGGATGCTGGTGAAGGCCATCGCCACCGCGATACCGAGCCAGGTATAGGTCACTTTAATATCAAATTTCGCCAGCCATTCGCCGTAAAACCCGTTCACCGAGAACAGCGACGCCAGCGTCAAACCGGCCACCGCAGTAGGCAGCGCAAACGGCAGATCCATCAGCGCGTCGAGCAGCGTACGCCCCGGAAAGCGGTAGCGGGTTAAGATCCACGCCATCAGCAGGCCAAACACGCCGTTAAAAATCGAGGCCACAAACGCCGAAAGCAGCGTCACTTTGTAGGCCGCCACCACCTGTGGGTTGGTGACCACTTCCCAGTACTGGGACCAGCTCATCTCAGCAACCTGCATTACCAGCGCGCTGAGCGGTAACAATAAAATCAGACAGACGAACAGCAGGCTGGTCCCGAGGCTTAAGGTAAAGCCCGGCAGCACGCGTTTTGTCGAGACTGCAAACATTACTTACGCCCCGCCGCCAGCAATTTATCTAACTCACCGCCGCTGGCAAAATGCGTTTTCATCACCTCAGGCCAGGCGCCGAAATGGTCTTCCACGCGGAACAGTTCGGTCTGCGGGAATTTGTCTTTCAACTTGTTCATCACGTGCGGATTGTTGACGCGATAGTAGTAGTCGGTGATCACCGTCTGCGCCTGCGGGCTGTACAGATAGTTGAGGTAGGCTTTTGCCGCTTTCTCCGTGCCGTTGGCTTTAACGTTTTTATCCACCCACGCCACCGGGAACTCGGCCAGAATATTGGTTTTCGGGATAACGACCTCAAAGCCCTGCGCTTCGTACTGCTTGCGAATGTTATTCACTTCAGATTCAAAGCTGATCAGCACGTCGCCCAGCCCGCGTTCGGCGAAGGTGGTGGTAGCACCCCGACCGCCGGTATCAAACACTTCGACGTTTTTCAGAAACTGGGTCATAAACTGTTCGGTTTTCGCTTTATCGTTACCGTCCGCTTTGTCCGCTGCACCCCACGCGGCCAGATAGGTATAACGCGCGTTACCGGAGGTTTTCGGATTCGGGAAGATCAGCTTGACGTCAGAACGCACCAGGTCGTTCCAGTCGTGGATGTTTTTCGGGTTGCCCTTGCGCACCAGGAAGCCCATGGTGGAATAGAACGGCGAGCTGTTGTTCGGCAAGCGGCTTTGCCAGTCCGCCGGGATCAGCTTGCCTTTGTCGTGCAGGATCTGCACGTCAGTCACCTGGTTGTAGGTCACCACATCCGCTTTCAGCCCCTGCAAAATAGCCAGCGCCTGTTTGGATGATCCCGCGTGAGATTGTTTGATGGTCAGCTTGTCGCCGTTGTTCTCTTTCGCCCACTGCTGTTCAAATGCGGGATTAAGGGCAGCAAACAGTTCGCGCGAAACATCATAAGAACTGTTCAGCAACTCGGTTGCCTGCGCCTGTGCCACCAGCAGTAAACCTGCCAGCGCCAGCGATCCTTTTTTCAGTACAGTAACGGCCATTGCGCACCCTTATAAATGTGATGACTATCTTATAGTCATAATATTTATAACGGAGTCTAAAGGAGTAACGGTTTTATATACCGTTTGGTGATTTAGAAGCAGAAAAGGGAATAAGGCATTTTTCCCCTCTCCCCTGTGGGGAGAGGGTCAGGGTGAGGGGCATTACAGCGCCAGCAGGCGCTCAACGGACGGCGCAAAGTAGTAGCCGCCAGTCACCGGCTTAGTGAAGCGCAACATGGCGTCACGCTTGCCGTCGGTATCGCCGAACATGCTCAACAGCTGCTGTTCGATGTTGTAGAGGCGTGCGCAGTAAGCGCAGAAGTACAGGCCGTGCGTACCGCTCGCGGTGCCGTACGGCAGGCTCTGGCGAACAATCTTCAGCCCCTTTCCGTCTTCTTTAAGGTCAACGCGGGTCAGGTGGGAGGTGACCGGACGCGCATCGCCGTCAATCTCTTCATTGGCGTCTTTGGTGCGGCCAATCATCATCTCCTGGTCATGCACGCTCATGCGGTTAAGCTGTTTGAGGTTATGCTCCCAGCGCTGGACGAACACGTAGCTGCCGCCCGCGTCCACGCCATCTTTGATAACAGCCACCTCGCGGCGCGTCTCTTCCCCGGCCGGGTTTTCGGTGCCGTCGACAAAGCCGCTCAAATCGCGCTCTTCCACCCAGCGGAAACCGTGAACTTCTTCCTGCACGTCGAGGCTGTCACCAAAGGCCTCCATCGCGGCCTGAGCGACAGAGAAATTCACGTCGTGGCGCAGGGAGAGGATATGGATCAGGACGTCATACTGGGTGGCTGGCGCAAGACCTTTGCCGTAAGGAATAAAGTCTTTCAGCTCTTCTGCGCCTTCGCCGCCGCTCAGCTGACGCCAGACGGTGTTGCCAAAGGCAACCACCGCGCCCAGATGGGCTTCCGGGAATTTGGCCTGGAAGGTGGCCAGTTTATCAACGAAAACTTTGCTGGCCGCGCGCAGGGCATCCACGTCCCCTTTGACATTGGCTTCAATCCAAATCGCCGCGCGGCAATGTTCTGGCAAAATGCCACTCTGAACCTGAGACATCGCTCCTCCTGAAAAAAAGATGCCACGACAGCGTGGCATTGATGGCGGCTATTATACCTGGATTTCAGCGAGGCGGCTTGCTCAGGCGCAAATTACTGCTTCCAGATAATTTTGCTCACTTTCCACTTTTTCAGGGTGTCGTCAGACGGCATTAACCCTTCCGGACCGTTCCAGGTGCCGCTGAAAACGTAGCTGATGTGCTGACTACCGTCGGCCTTACACTCGACCGCCACGCTGTCATCCGACGGCACACTGGCGCAGTGGCCAAACGCTTTTTGATACAGCTCGCCAAATGGCGTCCCCACTTTCACGCCACCCGAGGTCGGGATCTCTTCATCCATCACCGCAATGCGGTTGACCGTGCCGTTATCGCCGTTAATGACCATCGCTACCTTGTCGTCTTTCAACGCTTCGAAATAGCGCACAATGTTGCCGTTCTCGGTTTTCATGCCGCTGCGCAGGCGATAATCACTGCCGATGGCATCCTGAATGGCGTCCTGATCCAGCGCCGTCGAGGCGGTGATTTTGCCCACGCCCTGCTCGGTCACCTCCGTTGAGGAGCCAAACCAGTTCCACGGATAGGCCGCCGACCAGTTGATGGATGAGAGCGTGGAACAGCCGGTTAACGCCAGCGGGAGAGCGCATAAAAGTAAACGCAGCGATTTCATTGAGACGTCCTTACGTAGTAAATCAACGCTTGTTGGAGTGCGGTATCGGCAAAAAGTGCCGTTTTAATCTGACTCTTGCGTAAAACAGGCGCGTAAACGGGGATTCGTGACCAGCCACAGCAGCGCGACAATATCCGCCACCACCAACGCAATCCCGATACCGGAAAGCGGCTCGCCGTACAGCCAGAGCACGGGCTGCCAGACCAGGAGCACAACCTGCGCCAGGATCAACAGCCAGCGAAGCGCGCGCCAGAATCGCGGGAGAGCCTGCCGCCGACCGCTGCACAGGAACGCCAGAACCGCCGGTACACCGGGCAGCAATCCCAGCCAGAACGCATCGTGATCGGGATAAAAGAGATTCAGTAACGTATCGCCCTGCCCGCGCGACGCGCCAGCCATCACGAACAGCACCCAGGTTCTGGCCTGCAACAGCAGAACGCACCAGAACAAAAAAGGCAGACGCAGACGACCGTGAACATCATAGTCGCCAGGGTGGAATTCAGTACTCTTCATCTTCGATCAGGCGCTTACCCAGCGTCAGTACATCCGCGTGCTCGTAGCCCAGACGTTCATACATACCCAGCACCACGTCGTTATCTTCCCGGACCATAATCTGGATTTTCGGGCAGCCACGGGCGATCAGTTTCTTTTCCAGACGGTTAAGCAGCGCATTTGCAATGCCGCGCGCACGGTATTCTGGGTGCACGCCCAGATAGTAAGCCGACCCGCGGTGGCCGTCGTACCCGCCCATCACCGTCCCGACCACCTCGCCGTTAACCTCTGCGACGAGAAACAGACTGACGTCGTGATTCACTTTCCGCTCAATGTCCATTTCCGGATCGTTCCACGGACGCAGCAGATCGCAGCGCTCCCAAAGGGTGATCACCTCTTCGAAATCTTCCTGGCGAAAAACGCGTATCTCCATGGTATTAACCGCCTTTTCGGGTTCAAAAACAGTGATTATGGCGTGAACGGGGCGTTTAGCCAATAACCGGGGAAAAACTCGCCAAAATTTGGCATAATGTCACTTTGTCACGTATTGAAATGAAAAGTAAAACAATTCTCAATAAGGAATGTCGTCACGCAAAACGCGATACGATATAACACCAGGACCCCAATTTTTACAATTCAGGCCGCATGAGCACATTCAAACCATTAAAAGCACTCACATCGCGTCGTCAGGTTCTCAAAGCGGGGCTGGCGGCCTTAACGTTAACGGGCATCGCACAGCAGGCTCAGGCAAAAGAAGAGAGCACGCTTAAAACCAGTAACGGACACAGCAAGCCGAAAACCAAAAAAGCGGGCGCAAAGCGTCTGGTCATGCTCGATCCGGGCCACGGTGGGATCGACACCGGCGCCATTGGCCGAAACGGTTCGAAAGAAAAACACGTCGTACTGGCAATTGCAAAAAATGTGCGATCGATTTTACGCAGCAACGGTATTGACGCCCGCCTGACGCGCACGGGCGACACGTTTATCCCGCTGTACGATCGCGTGGAGATTGCCCATAAGCACGGCGCCGACCTGTTTATGTCCATTCACGCGGATGGCTTCACAAACCCTTCCGCCGCAGGCGCGTCGGTGTTCGCCCTCTCTAACCGCGGCGCCAGTAGCGCCATGGCGAAATACCTCTCCGATCGCGAAAACCGGGCGGATGAAGTGGCGGGGAAGAAGGCTACGGATAAAGATCATCTGTTGCAGCAGGTGCTGTTCGATCTCGTTCAGACCGATACCATCAAAAACAGCCTGACGCTCGGATCGCATATCCTCAAACGGATCAAGCCCGTGCATCGTCTGCACAGTAAAAGCACCGAACAGGCCGCGTTTGTGGTGCTGAAGTCCCCGTCCATTCCGTCCGTGCTGGTTGAAACCTCGTTCATTACCAACCCGGAAGAAGAGCGTTTGCTCGGCACCACGGCGTTTCGCCAGAAGATCGCAAACGCCATCGCCTCCGGGGTCATCAGTTATTTCAACTGGTTCGATAACCAAAAAGCGCACTCCAGGAAACGTTGATGAAACCGAATGCACAGCTGGTCAAAACGTTCCTGATGCAGCTTCAGGACGCGATTTGCCAGAAACTGGCCGCCGCAGACGGCGGTGAATTCCAGGAAGACGCCTGGCAGCGCGAAGCGGGCGGCGGCGGACGCAGCCGCGTGCTGCGTAACGGCGGCATTTTTGAACAGGCCGGGGTCAACTTCTCCCACGTCCACGGTGATGCAATGCCAGCCTCCGCCACGGCGCATCGCCCTGAGCTGGCAGGCCGCAGCTTCGAGGCGATGGGCGTCTCGCTGGTGGTGCATCCGCATAACCCGTTTGTGCCAACCAGCCATGCCAACGTGCGCTTTTTCATCGCGGAAAAACCGGGCGCCGATCCGGTCTGGTGGTTTGGCGGCGGTTTCGACTTAACGCCCTACTATGGCTTTGAAGAGGACGCCGTACACTGGCACACCACCGCGCGCGATCTCTGTCTGCCGTTTGGTGAAGATGTTTACCCGAAATACAAAAAGTGGTGCGATGACTATTTCTATCTGAAGCACCGCGACGAACAGCGCGGCATTGGCGGGCTGTTCTTTGACGATCTCAACACGCCAGATTTTGATACCGCGTTCAGCTTTATGCGCGCGGTGGGTGAAGGCTTTACCGACGCCTATCTGCCGATTGTCGAACGCCGTAAAAATACCGATTACGGGGTGCGCGAGCGTGAGTTCCAGCTGTACCGCCGCGGGCGCTACGTGGAATTTAACCTGGTGTGGGATCGCGGGACGCTGTTTGGCCTGCAAACCGGCGGACGCACGGAGTCAATTCTGATGTCGATGCCGCCGCTGGTGCGCTGGGAATACAGCTACGAGCCAAAAGAAGGCAGCCCGGAGGCTGCCTTGAAAGAGTTTATTCAGGTTCGGGAGTGGGTGTAACTGCCGGATGGCGCTGCGCTTATCCGGCCTACGAGTCCCGTAGGTCGGGTAAGCGAACGCGCCACCCGACACGCAGCGCTTACAGCGGCTGCGTTTGCGCCTCCACTACCGCCAGCGCAACCATGTTGACGATACGACGCACGGAAGCAATCGGCGTTAACACATGTACCGGTTTTGACACCCCCATCAGCACCGGCCCTACGGTCACCCCTTCAGAACTCGACACGCGCAGCAGGTTATAGCTGATACGCGCCGCTTCCACGTTCGGCATAATCAGCACGTTCGCCGAACCTTTCAGCGGGCTGTCCGGCATACGTTCATTACGAATGCTCTCCACCAGCGCGGCGTCGCCGTGCATCTCGCCGTCAATCATCAGCTCCGGCGCGCGCTCACGCACCAGCTCCAGCGTCTGGCGCATTTTGCACGCCGCCGCGGATTTGGATGAGCCAAAGTTAGAGTGCGACAGCAGCGCCACTTTCGGCTCGATACCAAAGCGGCGCACGGTTTCCGCCGCCATCACGGTGATTTCCGCCAGCTCCTCCGGAGAAGGATCGTCGTTGACGTAGGTATCGGCGATAAAGGTGTTACCGCTCGGCAGCAGCAGCGCGTTCATCGCCCCGGCAGTGTGGACGCCCTCGCGATAGCCGAAGATCTCCTGCACCACGCTGAAGTGCTCATGGTACTCACCGATGGTGCCGCAGATCAGCGCATCCGCCTCACCGCGGTGAACCATGATCGCGCCGATGACCGTGGTGTTGCTGATCACCGCCCGCTGCGCCTGCTCCTGCGTGATCCCGCGACGCTTCATGATCGAATAGTATTCGTTCCAGTACTCTTTGAAGCGCGGATCGGATTCGTTATTGACGATCTCAAAGTCGACGCCCGGCTTAATTTGCAGGCCCAGCTTCTGGATACGCATCTCGATTACGCTTGGACGACCAATCAGGATCGGTTTCGCCAGCCCTAAGGTGATCAGCTCCTGCGTGGCATGCAGCACGCGCGCCTCTTCCCCTTCCGCCAGCACCACGCGCTTCGCGTCGGCGCGCGCCTGGGAGAAGATCGGCTTCATAAACAGGTTGGTTTTGTAGACAAACTCGGTGAGTTTATCGACATAGGCATCGAAATCGTCAATCGGGCGCGTCGCCACGCCGGAATCCATCGCCGCTTTTGCCACCGCAGGCGCGATCTTCACGATCAGACGCGGGTCGAACGGTTTAGGGATGATGTAATCCGGACCAAAGCTCAGATCCTGATCGCCATAGGCGGAGGCCACCACTTCGCTCTGCTCGGCATGCGCCAGCTCGGCAATAGCATGAACGGCGGCGAGCTTCATCTCTTCGTTGATTGCCGTGGCGCCAACGTCCAGCGCACCGCGGAAGATAAACGGGAAGCAGAGCACGTTGTTCACCTGGTTCGGGTAGTCGGAACGACCCGTACAGATGATTGCATCTTCACGCACCGCTTTCGCCAGCGGCGGCAGAATTTCCGGCTCCGGGTTCGCCAGGGCCAGGATCATTGGCGCGCGCGCCATCTTCTGCACCATCTCCTGGGTCAGCACTTTCGGGCCTGAACAGCCGAGGAAAATGTCCGCGCCGTCAATCACGTCCTCAAGCGTGCGTTTGCCGTCGTCTTCCACCGCATAGGCCGCTTTGGTTTCCGCCATGTTCGGCTCGCGGTCTTTGTAGATCACACCCTTGGAGTCGCAGACCACAATGTTGTGTTTCTGCATCCCCAGCGCCACCAGCAGGTTCATACAGGCGATGGCCGCTGCCCCTGCGCCGGAGACCACCATGCGCACGTCGGAGAGGCTTTTCTCCACCACACGCAGGCCGTTCAGAATGGCGGCGGTGCTGATGATCGCCGTGCCGTGCTGGTCGTCATGGAACACGGGAATGTTCATACGCTCGCGCAGCTTCTGCTCGATATAGAAACATTCCGGCGCTTTGATGTCTTCCAGGTTGATGCCGCCAAAGGTCGGCTCCAGCGCCGCCACCACGTTGATAAATTTATCCGGATCCAGTTCGTCCACTTCGATATCGAAAACGTCGATACCGGCAAATTTCTTAAACAGAACGCCCTTTCCTTCCATTACCGGCTTACCGGCCAGCGCGCCAATGTTCCCTAACCCCAGCACCGCCGTACCGTTAGAGATAACGGCCACCAGGTTGCCGCGCGCGGTATATTTGTACGCTGCCAGCGGATCTTTTTCGATTTCAAGGCACGGAGCGGCTACGCCTGGCGAGTAGGCCAGCGCCAGATCGCGTTGGGTCGCCAGCGGTTTGGTCGGGGATACCTGGATTTTACCCGGAACAGGAAACTCGTGAAAATCGAGAGCGCCCTGTTTTAACTGATCATCCATCTTGTTATTCCTTTCACGTTTCGGTCAAAAAGGGTGATGTTGACGTTCCTATGCACACCCTGGTGTGCCGCATAGTATCGCCGCAGGCAGGCTCCTAAACTTTGAAGGCTGCCAAACTCTCACCATTGCAGAATAAAAATTGTTATCAATTTATAACAACCATGTTACCCGTCTCAGGGAGCAATGCCTCCCCCGTCTGCTATGCTTTTTTGTTAAGTCCATCATGATTTTCTCAGAAGTGTGACCTAACGCACTCGACTAACTCTTTTATTTCCAAGGAGTAATTATGAACCAGCTAGACGGCATCAAACAATTTACCACCGTGGTTGCAGACAGCGGCGACATCGAGTCGATTCGTCACTACCAGCCGGAAGACGCGACCACCAACCCCTCGCTGCTGCTGAAGGCGGCCGGTCTTGCGCACTTTAGTCATCTGATTGATGACGCCCTGGCCTATGGCAAACAGCGCGGGAAAACGCAGGAGCAGCAGGTCGCCGAGGCCAGCGACAAGCTGGCGGTCAATATCGGTGCGGAAATTCTTAAAAGCATACCGGGACGCGTCTCCACCGAAGTGGATGCCCGCCTCTCATTCGACCAGGAAAAGAGCATTAACAAGGCTCGCCGCCTGGTGGAACTCTACCAGGAGCAAGGGATCGATAAATCACGCATTCTGATTAAGCTCGCGTCCACCTGGGAAGGCATCCGCGCGGCGGAAGTGCTGGAGAAAGAGGGGATCCACTGCAACCTGACGCTGCTGTTCTCCTTTGCTCAGGCCCGTGCCTGCGCCGAAGCGGGCGTATTCCTGATTTCACCGTTTGTCGGGCGTATCTACGACTGGTATCAGGCGAAACAGCCGATGGATCCGTATGTGGTGGACGAAGATCCCGGCGTGAAATCAGTGCGTAATATTTACGATTATTACAAGCAGCACCGCTACGAGACCATTGTGATGGGGGCCAGCTTCCGCCGCACCGAGCAGATCCTGGCGCTCGCGGGCTGCGACCGTCTGACCATCTCTCCTGACCTGCTGAAAAAGCTTCAGGAGAGTGAAGATACGGTGATCCGCAAGCTGGTGCCGACCTCCACCGTCCTGCCAAAACCGAAAGCCATGACCGAAGCGGAATTCCGCTGGGAGCACAATCAGGACCCCATGGCCGTGGAAAAACTGGCGGACGGCATCCGTCAGTTCGCCGTCGACCAGCGCAAACTCGAAGATCTTCTCGCCGCTAAACTTTAACCTTGCCACGGAGTGAACTATGTCCCGTAAAGAGCTCGCCAACGCCATTCGCGCCCTTAGCATGGATGCCGTACAAAAAGCCAATTCCGGCCACCCTGGCGCCCCCATGGGTATGGCTGATATTGCCGAGGTGCTGTGGAACGACTTCCTGAAGCACAACCCAACCGATCCGACCTGGTACGACCGCGACCGTTTTATTCTTTCCAACGGGCACGCCTCGATGCTGCTCTACAGCCTGCTGCACCTTTCCGGTTACGACCTGCCGCTTGAGGAGTTAAAAAACTTCCGCCAGCTGCACTCAAAAACGCCGGGCCACCCGGAGATCGGCTACACCCCGGGCGTTGAAACCACCACCGGCCCGCTGGGTCAGGGGCTGGCGAATGCCGTCGGTCTGGCGATTGCCGAGCGTACGCTGGCCGCGCAGTTCAACCAGCCCGACCACGAGATTGTCGATCACTACACCTATGTCTTTATGGGTGACGGCTGTCTGATGGAGGGGATCTCCCACGAGGTTTGTTCTCTGGCGGGCACGCTGGGTCTGGGTAAGCTGATTGGCTTCTACGATCACAACGGCATCTCCATTGACGGGGAAACCGAGGGCTGGTTTACCGACGACACGGCGAAACGCTTTGAAGCCTATCACTGGCACGTGGTGCACGAGATCGACGGTCACGATCCTGAGGCGGTGAAAAAAGCGATTCAGGAAGCGCAGAGCGTGAAGGACAAACCGTCCCTGATCATCTGCCGCACCACCATCGGCTTCGGCTCGCCGAACAAAGCGGGCAAAGAAGAGGCGCACGGCGCGGCGCTGGGTGAAGAGGAAGTGGCGCTGACCCGCCAGAAACTGGGCTGGAAACACCCGGCCTTTGAGATCCCAAAGGAGATCTACAAGGCCTGGGATGCCCGTGAAACAGGTGAAAAAGCGCAGCAGGCCTGGAACGAGAAGTTTGCCGCCTACAAAAAAGCGTACCCGGAGCTGGCCGCCGAATTTACCCGCCGCATGAGCGGCGGCCTGCCGGAAGACTGGGAAGAGAAAACCCAGGCGCTGATTGAAAACCTGCAATCCAACCCGGCGAAAATCGCCACCCGTAAGGCGTCACAAAATACCCTGAACGCGATTGGCCCTGTCCTGCCCGAACTGCTGGGCGGCTCGGCGGATCTGGCGCCAAGTAACCTCACCATCTGGTCCGGCTCTAAATCCCTGAAGGAGGACATTGCCGGGAACTACATCCACTATGGCGTGCGCGAGTTCGGGATGACCGCCATTGCTAACGGCATCGCCCACCACGGCGGCTTCGTGCCGTACACCGCCACCTTCCTGATGTTTGTCGAGTATGCCCGTAACGCGGCGCGTATGGCGGCCCTGATGAAAGCGCGGCAGATCATGGTGTACACCCACGACTCCATCGGGCTGGGTGAAGATGGCCCGACGCACCAGGCGGTAGAGCAGCTGGCGAGCCTGCGCTTAACGCCTAACTTCAGCACCTGGCGTCCGTGCGATCAGGTTGAAGCGGCAGTGGGCTGGAAGCTGGCCGTAGAGCGTCATAATGGCCCCACGGCGCTGATCCTGTCGCGCCAGAATCTGGCGCAGATCGAGCGCACGCCGGAGCAGGTGAAAAATATCGCCCGCGGCGGGTACATCCTGAAAGACAGCGGCGGCAAGCCGGACGTGATCCTCATTGCCACGGGTTCCGAGGTGGAAATCACGGTGAAAGCGGCGGAGAAATTGACCGCCGAGGGTCACGCGGTGCGCGTGGTTTCCCTGCCTTCAACGGATATCTTTGATGCGCAGGATGAGACGTACCGCGAATCGGTGCTGCCTTCAAACGTCGCGGCGCGCGTGGCGGTTGAGGCAGGCATCGCTGACTACTGGTACAAATACGTCGGGCTGAAAGGGGCGATTGTCGGCATGAAGGGTTACGGTGAATCCGCTCCGGCCGACAAGCTGTTCCCGTATTTCGGCTTTACCGTTGAGAACGTGGTGGAGAAGGCGCTGAGCGTGCTGTAGTGCGGTCTTCGTGCCCGGTGGCGGCTTCGCCTTACCGGGCCTACGGTTTGAGGTGTTGTAAGCCGCCACCCGGCAAAACTAGCGTGTGATCCACAGCGTGGGCCAGGCATCTGGCCCATTCCAGTTATCGCAGCTTGGCTCTTCCGCGTAGCGCACCAGGCGGAAGCGCTGGCCGTTAAAACGCCAGCGGGTCTGGATGCCGCAGTCGCCAATCCCGCGTCCCAGCGCCAGCGTGGTCAGCTCGCGCGTTTTTTCATCGAAGCTGGCATTCATCAGCTCCATGTCGCTACTCTGGCTGGAAGGGGTAAACGGCAGGCGCAATCTCACGCTCCTGGCCGCAAACGGTTTTTTACGCGACACCAGCCACGCTAGGTCGACGGTGTTGTACGCCCCCGCCTCACAGCTGATGATCATCAGCGCTTTGTCATCGGTCAACGCGGTCACGCGCACCTCACGCCGGTTCGGATCGAGCGAGCACTGGCTGTGGTTCATGCGCCAGGTACCGTAATCCAGCAGATCGTTGAGTTCGTTATGCGTCAGCGGCGTTGGCGTCGGGTTCACCACCGCCACCTTTTTTAATGCTGGCGCAGGCGGCACGCTCAGCGGTGGACTATCCCCTTTTTTGATCCATGCCGTTTCACTTCCGACGCGTTTTTGCTGGGCGTCGATAAACAGCAGTGCGGCTTTCAGACCGGCCAGGGAGATCGTCTGCTTCCCCCCGCGCAGGGTCAGCGCCTGCCCTTCCTGAATGGTTTTCAGAAACGTAGTGATGGTGCCCGTATCGTCTGTCTTAAGGTGCCAGGGGGTTAACTGCCAGTGTTGCGACGTGAGTTTAAGCGGCGCATTGTCGAGCAGCAGGCGCGGGGCGATATCAGGCTCTTTCACCGGAGGCGCTGAAAGCCCACCGAGATCGATACGCAGGCTGGCGTCCGTTTTTGCCCCCGCACTACGGCTCAGCGTCATGACCAGCCCGCGATGTTCGCCGGTATTCCGCGCTACGCAGAAATTCTGGTTGTTGCAGGTCACCTGCCAGTCTGAAAAAGACTGCTGCGCAGGCGCAGCCCACACCAAAGGCGCGGGAAGCACGCAAATGAAGAAGAGAAGAAAAACGCAGTAGCGCATGAATGGCACAGCCCCGGAAACGAATAGGTCAATCTGGGGCGTATCTTCGTGCCCTGGGCGGGCTGGCTCAATCGGATTTATCGGATAGATTTATCTGAAATACAACTTATCACGCTACCGCCGCAGCGTTCATCAGGCCGCTGGTTTGCAGATATTGCAACAGGATCACCGCTTTACCGTCGCGGATCTCGCCGCGTTTCACCATGTCGACAGCCTGGGCGAAAGGCATCTCCAGCACTTCGATGTCTTCATCATCCACGCCGCCGCCCCGATGCGTGCGCTGGGCATCGGTGTATTCCGCAACGAAGAAGTGGACCAGCTCGGTGACGCCGCCAGGGGACATAAACAGCTCAAAGACTTTCTGCACCGCCCCCACTTCAAAGCCCGTCTCCTCAATGGCCTCTTTGCGAATACACACTTCCGGTTCATCGTCATCAAGCAGACCGGCACAGGATTCAATCAGACGCCCGTCCGCGTTGCCATTGACCCATGTTGCGATCCGAAACTGGCGGATCAGCACCACGCTTTGCTTTTCACGGTTATAGAGCAGAATCGTTGCGCCATTGCCCCGGTCGTAGACTTCGCGTTTGTGGCGAATGACATCCCCGTTCTTACGGGTCAGATCGTAAGTGATGTTACGCAGGACAAAGTAATTTTCAGAAAGGATTTTGTCTTTAATAACGGTAATGTTCAGGGACATACGGGCTCCACGGCAAAATGAGTCTGTTTATACTACGCCGTGATGCCCGCTTTGTCGCCCGTCTGCGTTAATGCATGCTGCGCGGCGGCACGCCAAGCCAGTCCATGATCCCCTGCGCGGCATGGCGCCCTTCTGCCATGGCGGTGACCACCAGATCCGCACCGCGTACCGCATCACCGCCAGCAAAAATCTGCGGATTCGAGGTCTGGTAGCGATAACGGCTCTCCACGGACGCTCTGATGCGCCCCCAGTCGTCGGTGTCGACGCCCTGCGCCTGAAGCCACGGCATGGCGTGCGGATTAAACCCAAACGCCATGATCACCGCATCCGCTGGCATCACAAACTCGCTGCCCGCCACCGGGACAGGGCGACGCCGCCCCTGCGCGTCCGGCTCGCCCAGACGGGTGCGCAACATCCGGATGCCGTTGACCTTGCCGTTGGCATCCAGCGTAAGCTCAACCGGCTGAACATTAAATTCGAACGCCGCCCCCTCTTCTTTGGCGTTTTTGACCTCTTTCTTTGAGCCGGGCATGTTGGCCTCGTCCCGCCGGTACGCGCAGGTCACTTTCGCCGCGCCATGTCGCAGCGCGGTGCGCACGCAGTCCATCGCCGTATCCCCCCCGCCCAGCACCACCACGTTTAACCCCTGCGTGTCGATGAACGGCTCGTCTGCGGCGGGTTCAAGGCCCATCACGTTCCGCGTGTTCGCCACTAAAAACGGCAGCGCGTCGTACACGCCAGGGGCGTCTTCGTGAGGAATACCCGCTTTCATGGAACGATAGGTCCCGACACCGATGAACAGGGCATCGTAGTCGTTTTGCAGTTGGGCCATCGACACGTCTTTTCCCACCTCGCAGTTCAGCTCGAAGCGGATGCCCATCGCGCTGAATATCTCTCTGCGCCGCGCTAACAGGGATTTATCCAGCTTGAAAGCCGGAATACCGAAGGTCAGCAACCCGCCGATTTCCGGATGGCGGTCGTAAACCGTCACACCTACGCCACTGCGCACCAGCACGTCGGCGCAGGCCAGCCCTGCCGGACCGGCACCAATGACGGCGACACGCTTACCGACCGGCGTAACGTGGCTGACGTCCGGCGTCCAGCCCATCGCCAGCGCCCGATCCGAGATATACCGTTCGATATTACCGATGGTCGCGGCACCAGAAGCATCACGCAGGGTGCAGGCGCCTTCACATAATCGATCCTGGGGACAGACGCGGCCGGTAATTTCCGGTAAACAGTTGGTCTGGTGAGAAAGCTCAGCCGCACCGGTGATATCCCCCGCCCTGACCCGCTCAATCCACTGCGGAATGTGGTTATGCAGCGGACAGGTCCACTCGCAAATGCTGTGCTCGCCACATTTCAGGCAGCGGGATGCTTCGCGCTGCGCCTGTTCCGGGCGAAACGGCAGGTAGATTTCGTTAAAATGGCAGGCGCGCGCTTCAGGACTGAGCTTATCCGGCTCACCGCGCGCCGGGGTGTTTTGCATCTGCTGCCGTTTGGTTTGCGACGGTACGGACTGGATCGCCTCGCTGTGCCACGGCAGCGCGTCCAGCCTTGCGCTGCGCTGTCGGCGCTGTTTAGTCAGGTTATCCAGTACGGCCGGGGTGGCGAGCGTGAGCACCTCCGCCGGGCAGTTTTCCACGCAGGCGGGGCCTTGCGGCCTTTCCAGACAGAGGTCGCATTTGTGCGCCGAGGCCTTTACGCTGTCGTTTTCCAGTGGGGTGACCAGCATGTCCATCGTGCCAAACGGACAGGCCACCACGCAGGCTTTACAGCCAATGCATTTTTGTTGATTGACCTGTACGCTGTCGCTGTGTTGCGTGATGGCCCCGTTCGGGCAGCTTTGCACACAGGGCGCGTTTTCACAGTGGTGGCAGGTCACTGGGCTTTTTCGCAAGCCAGAGGTAAGGACCGTAATGCGGGGATGAAAATGGCGCTCGCTCAGCACGTGCTGTTCCCCATTGTGCGCCATCACACAGGCGACTTCGCAGGCGCGACAACCGATACACTGCTGAGCATTGGCCATAATAAAACGATTCATAACAACACCTGTTTTTGGTTCAATAACCTTATTCTTTCTATTGTTATCGTATTTACCCACAGCGGCATGGCGACGCAATGTTCAAATGCCCAGGAAGACGAACTATTTCCAGTGAACCTGTGGCAGATCAATTTAATTCAGGAAGCTGATGAGTGACCGTTAAACGCCCCGTATCGGGAAGCCTGGCTCGGGCTTTCTTTTCGATGATTGTCTTGTCCGTTCTGATCAGCGCCATTGCGCTGGTGACACTCGCCAGCAGCCAGCGCGACGCCGAGGCGATTAACATCGCCGGTTCGCTGCGCATGCAGAGCTACCGCCTGGGCTACGAAATGCAGCGCGCCAGCCCGTCGCTGGCCCAGCACCGCGCGGTCTGGCAGAAAACCCTGAGCGCACCTGCGTTGCAGAAGCTCAACCGCTGGTATGTGCCCGAGGACGTCAAACAGCGTTACCAGCAGCTCCACCTTGGCTGGCAGGAGATGGACAAACGCATCGCCAGCGGCGATACCGGGTGGTATCAGCACCACATTGAAGATTTCGTTGGCCGGATAGATGCCTTTGTGCTGGCGCTTCAGTACTACACTGAACATAAAATTCAGCTGGTGATTTTCATGTCGCTGACGGGCGGGCTGGGCATTTTGCTGCTGGCGGTATTCACCCTGCGGCGCATCCGACGTCAGGTTGTGCTGCCGCTGAATAATCTGGTGGCGGCGAGCGAGCGTATCGAACAGGGGCAATTCGACACCCCCGCGCCGGATACCGCGCTGCCCAACGAACTGGGCCAGCTTTCCCGCGCCTTCAACCACATGTCGGCGGAATTGCACACTCTGTATCGCTCCCTTGAGCACTCCGTTGCCGAAAAAACCCGCCACCTGAATGAAGCGCATCAGCAGCTCGAAATGCTGTTCAAATGCTCACAGGCGCTGAATACCGGGCAGATAGACAGCCACTGCTTCCGGCATATTTTGCAGATTGTGCATGACTATACGCAGATGAATTACCTGCAATTGCGCACCAGTGACGACTGGCAGCTGTGCGAAGGACAGGAATCGCCAGGCGAGAAAATGCACAATTTACCGGTGTTAATGCAGGACACGCTGTACGGTGAATTGCGCTGGCAGAGCACGACGGGCGATGTTCCGCTGCCGCTCATGGAAAGCGTGGCGACGATGCTGGGCCGGGGGCTTTATTTCAACCAGGCGCAGAAACATTATCAGCAGTTGCTGCTGATGGAGGAGCGCGCCACCATCGCGCGCGAGCTGCATGATTCGCTGGCGCAGGTGCTCTCCTATTTGCGCATTCAGCTTACGCTGCTCAAGCATGCCGTGCCGGGCGACAATGCTCCGGCGCAGACCATCATCACGGACTTCTCCCGCGAGCTGAATAACGCCTGGCATCAGCTACGCGAGCTGCTCACCACCTTCCGCCTGACGCTCAATCACGCCAATCTACCTGCCGCGCTACAGGAGTCTCTCGACGGACTGCAAAGCCAGACCTGCGCGAAGCTGGTGCTCGACTGCCGTCTCTCGTCGCTGGCGCTGGACGCGCAAAAACAGGTACACCTCTTACAGATTGTGCGTGAGGCGGTGCTGAATGCGATTAAACATGCCGATGCCAGCGAGATCGTGGTCAGCTGCGTCACCACCGCGGACGGCACACACACGGTTACGATCCGCGACAACGGTATTGGTATTGGCGAGGCGAGTGAACCGCCGGGGCATTACGGGCTGAACATCATGCGCGAACGCGCGGGACGGCTCGGCGGGACATTACACTTTTCTCAGCCGCCACAGGGCGGGACACAGGTCAGCGTGACGTTCCGGACGCCTGCGGCGCAGGCTGAAAAATAGCGAGAAAGAAGGCGCGCTGAAAAAAGCGCATGATAATTTACATTATCTCCTTTATTTCTCCACGTTTGACCTGGGCCTTACCGCTAAAGTTAGGCGGACAATAGACAATAACAACGTGCTGCATAACGAGGTCACTTTTTCATGGCGAATTTTTTCATCGATCGCCCCATTTTTGCCTGGGTGCTTGCAATCCTGTTGTGTCTGACGGGTGTCCTGGCGATTACATCACTTCCTGTTGAGCAATACCCCGACCTCGCGCCCCCCAACGTGCGTATCACGGCGAACTACCCTGGCGCCTCGGCACAGACGCTGGAAAACACCGTCACGCAGGTTATCGAGCAGAACATGACCGGTCTCGATAACCTGATGTACATGTCCTCGCAGAGCAGCGCCACGGGCCAGGCGACGGTAACCCTGAGCTTTACGGCGGGCACGGATCCGGATGAAGCGGTGCAGCAGGTGCAAAACCAGCTGCAATCGGCCCTGCGTAAACTGCCTCAGGCGGTGCAGAACCAGGGGGTGACCGTGCGTAAAACCGGTGACACCAATATCCTGACCATCGCGTTTGTTTCAACCGATGGCTCGATGGACAAGCAGGACATCGCGGACTACGTCGCCAGTAATATTCAGGATCCGCTCAGCCGTATTAACGGCGTGGGTGATATCGACGCCTATGGCTCGCAATATTCCATGCGTATCTGGCTGGATCCCAACAAGCTGAACAGCGTGCAGATGACTGCCAAAGACGTCACCGACGCTATCGAGTCGCAGAACGCCCAGATTGCCGTGGGACAGCTGGGCGGTACCCCATCCGTGGATAACCAGGCGCTCAACGCCACCATTAACTCCCAGTCGCTGCTCCAGACGCCTGAACAGTTCCGTAATATCACGCTGCGCGTGAATCAGGACGGTTCGGAAGTGCGTCTGGGTGATGTCGCGACCGTGGAAATGGGGGCGGAAAAATATGACTACCTGAGCCGCTTTAACGGCAATGCCGCCTCCGGGCTGGGGGTGAAACTGGCCTCCGGTGCCAACGAAATGGCGACGGCGCAACGGGTTCTGGACCGCCTGGATGAGCTGTCCCACTATTTCCCGCACGGACTGGAGTACAAAGTCGCTTACGAAACCACCTCGTTCGTTAAGGCCTCCATCGAAGATGTGGTGAAAACCCTGCTCGAAGCCATCGCGCTGGTATTCCTCGTGATGTACCTGTTCCTGCAAAACTTCCGCGCCACGCTGATCCCCACCATTGCGGTGCCGGTGGTGCTGCTGGGCACCTTTGCGGTGCTGTATGCCTTTGGTTACAGCATCAACACCCTGACCATGTTCGCCATGGTGCTCGCCATCGGCCTGCTGGTGGATGATGCCATCGTGGTGGTGGAAAACGTCGAACGCATCATGAGCGAGGAAGGGCTTTCGCCCCGCGAGGCCACGCGCAAATCGATGGGGCAAATTCAGGGTGCGCTGGTCGGTATCGCCATGGTGCTGTCGGCGGTATTTATCCCGATGGCGTTTTTTGGCGGCACCACGGGCGCGATTTATCGCCAGTTCTCGATCACTATCGTCTCTGCGATGGTGCTCTCCGTACTGGTGGCGATGATCCTCACCCCTGCCCTGTGCGCGACGCTGCTGAAACCGCTGCATAAGGGCGAACACCACGGTCAAAAAGGCTTCTTTGGCTGGTTTAACCGCATGTTCAACCGCAATGCGGCACGCTATGAAGCGGGCGTGGGCAAGGTGCTGCACCGCAGTGTGCGCTGGCTGGTGGTTTATGTTCTGCTGCTCGGCGGCATGGTCTTCTTATTCCTGCGACTGCCAACCTCGTTCCTGCCGCTGGAAGATCGCGGCATGTTTATCACCTCTGTACAGTTACCGAGCGGCTCGACCCAACAGCAGACCCTGAAAGTGGTGCAGAAGGTTGAGAACTACTTCCATACCCAGGAGAAAGATAACGTGGTTTCCGTCTTCTCCACCGTCGGCTCTGGCCCTGGCGGTAACGGGCAAAACGTGGCGCGCATGTTTGTGCGCCTGAAAGACTGGGACCAGCGCGACAGCGATACCGGCTCCTCCTTTGCCATCATTGAGCGTGCAACCAAAGCGTTCAACAAAATCAAGGAAGCGCGCGTTTTCGCCAGCAGTCCACCTGCCATCAGCGGGCTGGGCAGCTCAGCCGGGTTTGATATGGAGCTTCAGGATCACGCGGGCGCCGGGCATGATGCGCTAATGGCGGCACGCGATAAACTGCTGGACCTGGCCGGAAAAGATCCGCAGCTCACCCGCGTTCGGCATAACGGTCTGGATGACAGCCCTCAGCTACAGGTGGATATTGACCAGCGTAAAGCGCAGGCGCTGGGCGTCTCCATCGACGACATCAACGACACCCTGCAAACGGCATGGGGCTCAAGCTACGTGAATGACTTTATGGATCGTGGCCGCGTGAAGAAGGTGTACGTTCAGTCTGCTGCCAAATACCGCATGCTGCCGGACGATATCAACCGCTGGTATGTGCGCAATAACACCGGCGGCATGGTACCATTTTCGGCGTTCGCCACGTCACGCTGGGAGACCGGTTCACCGCGTCTTGAGCGCTATAACGGTTATTCGGCGCTGGAGATTGTTGGTGAAGCCGCGCCGGGCGTCAGTACCGGTACCGCAATGGACATTATGGAAAAACTGGTTCAGCAATTGCCGACCGGCTTTGGCCTGGAGTGGACGGCAATGTCCTACCAGGAACGGCTTTCCGGCGCGCAGGCGCCTGCCCTGTATGCCCTTTCGCTGCTGGTGGTGTTCCTCTGCCTGGCGGCGCTGTATGAAAGCTGGTCAGTGCCGTTCTCCGTGATGCTGGTGGTGCCGCTCGGGGTTATCGGCGCGCTGCTGGCAACCTGTATGCGCGGCCTGGAAAACGATGTCTATTTCCAGGTCGGGCTCCTTACCGTCATCGGGCTGTCGGCGAAAAACGCCATTCTGATTGTTGAATTTGCTAATGAGATGAATGCCAAAGGTCACGAACTGATGGCCGCCACGCTGCACGCCTGTCGTCAGCGCCTGCGTCCGATTCTGATGACCTCGCTGGCGTTTGTGTTTGGCGTCCTGCCGATGGCCACCAGCTCCGGCGCTGGCTCCAGCAGCCAGCACGCAGTAGGGACAGGCGTGATGGGGGGAATGATTTCTGCGACGATCCTGGCTATCTATTTCGTACCGCTGTTCTTTGTGCTGGTACGCCGCCGTTTTCCGCTGAAGGATAAGCCGGAATAAGCCGTTGAAATAAAAAAAGGCGGCTTTACAGGCCGCCTTTTTATTGTGTGATTCTTTCACACTATGGTTATTTTAGTTAATTAAGTGCTCTTGCATTTCTTACAGGAAATTCATTTACGAAGCATGCCTTCGATAAAATCTTTCCAGTTCCCCAGTTCACGTTCAATCATAACAACCTCTCTTATTATTATGCGCATTCTACGAAAACGTATCATCATTGTGAAGCCACTTTAACCGATTGCTGTGATTGCGCCCCGCTGTACTGGTAGGTTTATGATCACTATGAGCGTTGCCGGGTAAATTTTATGTGACCTACAGCAATATTTTGAAATAGTCAGAAAAATGACAGCATTTTTAATTTCCTCCTGAGTTTATTGGCTATTTTATCAGGCTGGACAACTATGCTTAAAAGATGAAAGACTATTCAGCTTACAACTGTTCGTTGAATTATGGAGAATTGTAAATCCCGAAAAATTCCGAATGTGATATATTCCACTTAAGGATATATCTTCGAAAATATTGAACATTTAATCCACAAATGCACAAAAGGATTCACTATGGTTGTGATGTACGGCATTAAGAATTGCGACACGATCAAAAAAGCCCGCCGCTGGCTTGAAGCACACAATATCGACTATCGCTTCCACGATTACCGAGCCGACGGGCTTGACCCCGCGTTTCTCCATTCCGCCATCAACGAACTGGGCTGGGAAGCGCTGTTGAATACCCGCGGGACCACCTGGCGAAAACTGGATGAATCTCTCCGGGCCACGATCAACGACGCCGACAGCGCAGCCAGACTGATGCTTGAAATGCCGGCAATCATCAAACGCCCATTGCTCTGCAAGCCAGGTCAGCCTATGCTGCTGGGTTTCAGTGAAACCCTTTATTCAGATTTATTCGTTGAGGTGTAGTCTATGTCATGCCCGGTCATTGAGCTGACTCAGCAGCTTATTCGCCGTCCTTCCCTTAGCCCGGACGACGCAGGTTGTCAGGCATTAATGATTGAGCGCCTGCGTGCCATCGGTTTTACCGTAGAGCACATGGATTTTGGCGATACGCAGAACTTCTGGGCATGGCGCGGTCAGGGGGAGACGCTGGCGTTTGCCGGACATACCGACGTGGTTCCCGCAGGCGATGCAGACCGCTGGATCAACCCGCCTTTTGAGCCGACCATTCGCGACGGCATGCTTTTCGGACGCGGCGCTGCGGACATGAAAGGTTCCCTGGCTGCAATGGTCGTGGCGGCAGAGCGTTTCGTTGCACAGCATCCGAACCATAAAAATCGTCTTGCGTTCTTAATCACCTCCGATGAAGAAGCCAGCGCCCACAACGGCACCGTGAAGGTCGTTGAGGCGCTGATGGCGCGCAACGAACGTCTGGACTACTGTCTGGTGGGCGAACCGTCCAGCACTGAAGTGGTGGGCGATGTGGTGAAAAATGGCCGCCGCGGGTCCCTGACCTGCAATTTGACCATTCATGGCGTGCAGGGTCACGTAGCCTATCCGCACCTGGCGGATAACCCGGTACATCGCGCCGCACCAATGCTGAACGAACTGGTCGGCATTGAATGGGATAAAGGCAACGAATTTTTCCCACCAACCAGCATGCAGATTGCCAACATCAAGGCTGGCACCGGCAGCAACAACGTCATTCCCGGCGATCTCTTCGTCCAGTTTAACTTCCGCTTCAGCACCGAACTGACCGACGAGATGATCAAAGCGCGCGTGATTGCACTGCTGGAGAAATATCAGCTGCGGTATACCATCGACTGGTGGCTGTCTGGCCAGCCGTTCCTGACGCAGCGCGGTAAACTGGTGGATGCGGTGGTGAACGCCATTGCGCACTATAATGAGATTAAGCCACAGCTGCTGACAACGGGCGGCACGTCTGACGGACGCTTTATTGCCCGCATGGGCGCACAGGTTGTCGAACTGGGTCCGGTTAACGCGACGATTCACAAAATCAATGAGTGTGTGAACGCTGCCGATTTACAACTGCTGGCCCGCATGTATCAACGTATTATAGAGCAGCTCGTCGCCTGACGGGTGCTTACAGAGGATTAGCGAATGGACTGGCTTTCAAAGTACTGGTGGATTCTGGTGTTGGTGTTTCTGGTAGGCGTGCTGCTTAACGTGATTAAAGATCTCAAGCGCGTTGACCATAAAAAGTTCCTTGCCAACAAACCGGATCTTCCACCGCACCGTGATTTTAACGACAAGTGGGACGATGAAGACGACTGGCCGAAGAAGGACCAGAAGAAGTAGTTGTGCACACCCCTCATCCTGACCCTCTCCCCAGAGGGGAGAGGGAACAAATCCCCCCTCGCCCCTTTGGGGAGAGGGGCCGGGGGTGAGGGGAAATGTTCACATAAACTCTACAATATCATCATCATTCGGCTTACCGCCGCTGAGCGCTTCATCAAAGTAGTGCTTCGGTACGGTATAGCGCAGATGATCGAGCGCAAACTGCATGCTGCGATCGTCAATGGCATGCCCCAGATCGTCCACGATATCCAGCGTTACATCCCCGCCTTCACGCGTCAGCGCGTCCTGGGCAGCAACCGCATGCGAAAGCTCAATGACCCGATCCTCACCCCCATGAATGAGATGGATGGTGGTCTGGGTCGTCGCGCTTTGCGGTAACGTCGCGAAACGCCCGTTAAAAGCAATCACGCGGGACACCAGCCCGGGCTGCGCTTTTACGCTTTCCAGCGACATGATTGACCCCTGCGAGAAGCCAATCAGCGCCGTCGCGTCGGCCCCTACGCCGCTCTGCTGCTGCCAGTAACGCACGGTATCGATAAACGCAGGCATAACGGCATCAATACGCGCCTGACGGTTCTCCTCCGTCACGCCTTCGACGGAGAACCACTGGCGCCCGTTCGGACCGCACGGCTCCACGCCACCGATGCTGACGATAAGTGCTTGCGGGAAAACGGGTGCAAACCAGCTGCCAATCTGTCCCATATTGACGGCATTGTCGCCCACGCCATGAAACAGAAGCAGTAACTGTTTAGCCGGTGTATCCGGACTTTGCACAACAAAATGGTCATGTTTCATGGCGATCTCCTTAATTGATGAGCAGGATTTTACGCCTCTGCGGGGTAATGACCATGCCACTTTACTGAAGAAGTCATTGAAAAAATTGCCATTGCAAAATGTCGGCTTTCAACTGGCGGGAACGGGGATAATCAAGCCTTTCAAGCGCGTGTGCAGTGTCTTCCCGCAGCTTCGCCAGCAACGCTTTCCGCCCGAAATCGTGCGTATTCCCTTCCATTTTCCCGCGCAGCGCCGGGAGAGGCATATCCACGGCTGACAACAACCGCGTCAGCGCCGCAACCGAGGTTGAAAAGGCCCGGTGTGCGAAGGCAAACCCCGCCAGCTCCAGCCAGTCGTCACTATTAAGGGTAGCTTCCCACGCATCCGTCACCGGGATCTTTTCACCATTCCAGGCCGACAGGATGCGCATATCACGACATAAACGCTGATGCGCCTGTTCGCAAAGCTCATGCCCCGCCTCGCTCAGCGGCAGCAACGCCATCGCCGTATAGCACCCGCTGCTGGCTTCCCGGTGGCTGCCCATTCGCACCAGCACAAAACCGCACTGCTGCCAGAAACGCCACAGTTCGTCGGTGTAGCCAAAGCTGACCGAGAGGTAATCTTCACCGCTGGCGCTGCGGATCAGCCGCTGGCCGATGCCTTCCCGTTGACGATGGGGATGAACCGCAATGCGGCTGACGCGTCGGCCTTTCAGCGTCGCCGCGAGAGGCGATCCGCCGTGCGCCGCCAGCGACTGCGCCACCAGATTTCCACGTGGCCGACGAAAGCCCGCCCACACCGCGCGGCTAAGTTGAGGGGTAAGTCCCCCCTCCTCTACCAGCCAGAGCGCGCCCGCGATATCCACACCCGCGTGTGCAACTGCAAAATGCTGGCCGGGGGCGTCCATCATCCGGCGTAAATCGAGGGGTGAGGTGCGGTAGTGCGCGGCACACAGCAGCTCATACACCCTTGCCACGCGCGCCGGATCGCTCTCCCACATCTCAGGCGCCAGCGACGTTAACCGCACCTCTCCTTCCGGTTTGTGATCGAGCAGCGCATCGTCGAACAGCAGCGCGTTCGCCACTATCCGCTCAAGCGGACATCCGGCAGCCCAGCGAATGGGAGTGGATAAGGTATATCGCCGCAGCCCGCTGAAACGGGCGCAAAACTTCAGCAGAAATCCCCTGCCTGTGCCCTCATAACCCTGAACCGTGGTGGTCAGCAACACGCGGGGAAAGCGCGACGCCAGCTTCTCAAGCAGCGGGCCGGGGATGGCGGCCGCCTCATCGACAATCAGCCAGTCGGCTTCTGGTGTGGAGGCCAGCAGCGCATCAGGGGCCATATAGTGAAACTGTTCCCCGGCAAAACGCGCGATGACATCCGTCGCCCCTTTTGCCGGTGCCGTCACTACTGCACTCCCCTGAATGCCGTTGAGCAACATGCCCGCCAGGGCGGACTTTCCGCGTCCGCGCGGCGCCGTGACGGCGGCCACGCCCGCAGGCATGGTCAGAAGGGCGTCGAGGATCTCAGCCTGCTCGCGCTGCGGCTCGCCACTGGCAGGCTGCCAGGCAGGTAAATTCGGCGTAACGGGAAGGGTAAGAGGACGATGTTGATGCCAGACGATGGCATCCGCATCGGCGGCAAGCGTCCGGCAAAAATGGTGAACAAAGTGGGGGGTGGCGATCGGCTCGGCGCTGTCGCTCCAGCGCACCGAATCGCCGTCGGGCTTCGCGGCCCAGTCAGCGAGCGGCGGCACCAGCAGCACCAGAAGACTTCCGGCACGCAGGGTCCCGCTGAGGGCGGCGAAGGCCGAGACGTCAAACCCGCGACGCGCGTCAAAAACGGCGTGCAGGTATTCACGTCCCAGCAGGCCGCTGATGGCCTTGGAGGGGTTTTCCTCCAGCCACAGCCAGTCTCCGGGTAACGTATTTCGCAGGATAATCGCCTGGCTTAACGTCCACGGTTCATCGCCGCTGAGCACCACCAGCCGACGGTGCCCGGTACGCTGAAGCTGGTTAACCAGCTGTTCAAACCCCTGCATCACATAGCTTTGCCGAAGGTATTACACTGTGACGGATTGCCGCTGTCGAAGCCACGCTTAAACCAGCTATAGCGCTGCTCTGAGGTGCCATGCGTGAAACTGTCCGGCACAACGCGCCCCTGGCTCTGCTGTTGCAGGCGATCGTCACCAATCGCCTGCGCGGCATTCAGGGCCTCTTCCAGATCGCCTGTTTCCAGTACGCCCTGCTGCTGCATGCTGTGTCCCCAGACGCCAGCGAAGCAGTCGGCCTGAAGCTCCATGCGTACGGACAGACGATTCACCTCCGCCTGAGAAGCATTCTGCTGCATCTGGCGCACTTTTGGCTCAATGCCGAGCAGCTTCTGCACGTGGTGGCCGACTTCATGCGCGATCACGTAGCCCTGGGCAAAATCGCCGTCAGCGCCCAGCTTGCTTTTCATGTCGTCATAGAAGGAGAGATCGATATAGACGGTGCTGTCCGCCGGGCAGTAGAACGGCCCCATAACAGACTGCCCGGTGCCGCAGCCGGTGCGGGTTGCGCCACGGTACATCACCAGTTTTGGCGGCTGATAAGTCTGCCCCATTTTCTCGAACTGCTGACCCCAGGTATCTTCGGTCGTCGCGAGAATAACGGACGTAAATTTCGCCGCTTCATCTTCATTCGGGCTGATGGAGCGCTGAGAATACTGCTGCTGTTGCCCGGTTTCACCGCTCATCAAACCGGTCAGGTCGACGCCGTAGTAGCCCGCCACCAGTACGACGACCAGCAGAATAATACCGCCCTTGCCGCTGGGTAGACGAAAACCAGGCCCGCCCATAGACGGACCACCGCCACCACTGCTGCGTCTGTCTTCTACGTTGTCACTTTCACGACGCCCTTGCCAGCGCATAAACACCTCGAACTATTCCATTTATAATAGCTATGATCGTAGGCGGTTAATGAAAGGATTACCATAGTAAACAAGGATAAGACGCCAAAGGATGCCAACATCCTTTGGCAAATGCGCAGTTTAGTCGAGCTTAACGCCTAAACGGTGAGCAACCGCTTCGTACGCTTCGACCACCCCACCCAGGCTCTGGCGGAAACGGTCTTTATCCATTTTATCCAGCGTCTCTTTGTCCCACAGGCGGCTGCCGTCCGGCGAGAACTCGTCGCCCAGCACCACTTCGCCTTTGTACAGGCCGAACTCCAGCTTGAAATCGACCAGGATCAGGCCCGCGTCATCAAACAGCTTTTTCAGCACATCGTTGGCTTTGTAGGTCAGTTCCTGCATGCGCGCCAGGTTCTCTTTGCTTACCCAGCCGAAGGTTTCGCAGTAGGATTCGTTGACCATCGGGTCATGCATGGCGTCGTTTTTCAGGAACAGATCGAACAGCGGTGGATTCAGTTCGATACCCTCTTCAATGCCCAGACGCTTCACCAGGGAGCCTGCGGCACGGTTACGGATCACGCACTCAACCGGCACCATATCCAGTTTTTTTACCAGACATTCCGTATCGGACAACAACGCTTCCATCTGAGTCGGGATACCGGCGTCGGCCAGTTTGGTCATAATGAAGTGGTTGAACTTGTTGTTCACCATGCCCTTACGATCGAACTGCTCAATGCGTGCGCCGTCTCCTGCTGACGTATCATTGCGGAATTCGAGCACCAACAGGTCCGGGTTTTCCGTGCTGTATACGGTTTTCGCTTTGCCACGATACAACTCAGCTTGCTTCTGCATCTTCATTACTCCTGGTGTGATGATTTGTATTCAAAACTGGCCATATTATGCCACGCACACGTTTGCGTGGCACGAAAATAAAAAGGGCGGGATTAACCCGCCCTCGCATTTATTTGCTGAATGCGGCCTGGAAGGCAGCGACCAGCGCATCGTTCTGCGCCTGGGTCAGCGTGTGTCCTTTCGGATCGATAAATTGCAGGCTACTGCGGTTATCGAGGTCGCCAACCTGGATTTTGTAGTCACCGGAAGGCAGCTGTGGATCGCTTGCCCCCAGCTCCTGCCAGGCGCTATCAGACAGCGGCTTATAGGTCGCTGTGATGCTGCCCGTTGAACGGGTGCTGTCGGTCACCTTCATGCCCACTTTTTCAAGCGTAGCTGGCAGACGCTGCCAGGTCTGGTTAAACGGCGCACGCACCACCAGCATTGGCAGGCCGGTATCGTCTGCACCGCTCTGCACGTCAAACGTAGAACCGTTACGGTTCTGCGCGGCGTTTGCGGCATCGGTGGCGTTCTTATCCAGACCCGCTGCAATCACGTTCAGCATTTCGGTGCTGTAGCGCTGCATGGCGGCCGGATCGGCAACAGGTTTACCCGCCTGCTCAAGATTCAACAGCTTAACGGTAACCGCCTGCTGATAACCCTGCGGCTTAACGGAGACTTGATAACGACCACGATACTGCTGGTCTTCATCGAGACGGTTCCACTCAATCCAGTCGGTGGTTAAGGTCTGGCTGGCGTCGTCGCGTTTATCAATCGTATAGTTTTTCGACTGAATGACGCTCACAACCTGCGGCCACAGCGTGGTACCGCGTGCGCTTTCCACCAGCAGAGAGGCGGTATCACCGGTGAACTGGGTACGCGCACCGCTCACCAGCGCCAGAGGCTGAGCTGGCGGACGAATATCGAGCGCTTTACCCACCAGGCCGCTGCCGTTCGTAACCGGAATATTATAATCACCGTTCTGGATCGGCAGGATCATGCCGGCAGGCGCGTGAAGTTCAGCAAGCGGCGGCGCATCCAGATAGGATTCATCACCGCTCACCTGGCGCTTGTAGCGCGAGTCTGAACTACAGGCAGCGAGGAGCATAACAAGCGAAACACCCGCAACCTTCGCCAGGCGCGACTTCTGTACTGAATAAGCCATCAAATCTCCCTAAACTTTACAGCAAACCGGCATGCTTCAGCGCGCCAGCGACAATTTCACGACCGTGGTCGGTAATCGGTGTCATTGGCAGACGCAGCGTGTCGGTTGCTACAAGCCCCAACTCCTTACATGCCCATTTCACTGGGATCGGATTGGGTTCGACAAATAATTTATTGTGCAACGGCATCAGACGCTGATTAATCACGCGAGCTTCATCAAAGTGACCGGCTGCGGCCAGTTTGCACATGTCAGCCATATCGCGCGCCGCCACGTTCGCCGTCACGGAAATCACGCCGTTACCGCCGAGCTGCATAAAGTCCAGCGCGGTCGCATCATCACCGCTCAACAGGATAAAGTCGTCTGAAACCAGCTCTTTGATCTGATGAACGCGGCTTAAGTTCCCTGTCGCCTCTTTAATCCCGATAATATTTTTTACTTTCGAGAGACGGCCAACGGTTTCCGGCAGCATATCGCAACCGGTACGGGACGGCACATTATACAGAATTTGTGGCAAGTCAGTATGTTCAGCGATGGCTTTGAAATGCTGGAACAAACCTTCCTGGGTAGGACGGTTGTAGTAAGGGGTCACCGTCAGACAGCCAACGATGCCGCTGTCGTTAAAACGCTGAGTCAGGCTAATCGCCTCTGCCGTTGCGTTTGCGCCCGTACCCGCGATGACTGGAATACGCCCGTCAGCCAGCTCAAGGGTCAGCATCACAACGTCGCCGTGCTCTTCGTGGCTCAGCGTTGCGGATTCACCGGTAGTCCCTACCGAAACGATCGCCGAGGTTCCGTTGGCGACATGGTAATCAATGAGCTTCTTCATGCTTGACCGGCAGACATTACCTTTTTCATCCATCGGTGTAACAAGCGCGACAATACTTCCCGTGAACATGAGCCATCCTCTGTGCGAACAAGAGCCTCAATGTTACGTTTGGAACTGTAATAAAAGCAAGCGACCTGAGGCTCTCAGGCGGTTGTATGCATGTTTTTTTTATGCTTTCCTTAGGAAGACTTAACCACGCAAAGGAAGAACAGGTTTGACAACCTCATCACAACATTACCTGGTTATCACTGCGCTGGGTGCTGACAGGCCGGGTATCGTGAATACTATCACTCGCCACGTGAGCAGTTGCGGCTGCAACATCGAAGACAGCCGGCTGGCTATGCTTGGCGAAGAGTTCACGTTTATTATGCTGCTTTCCGGAACATGGAATGCCATTACCCTCATCGAATCTACCCTGCCGCTGAAAGGCGCAGAGCTGGATTTACTGATTGTGATGAAGCGCACCACCGCGCGTCCGCGTCCGGCTCTGCCTGCCACGGTCTGGGTACAGGTTGAAGTGCCTGATTCACCTCATCTGATTGAACGTTTTACGGCGCTGTTTGACAGCCATCAGATGAACATTGCCGAACTGGTTTCCCGCACGCAGCCGGGCGATGAGAACGCAATCCCGACGCTGTTTATACAAATTACCGCACACAGCCCTGCCTCGCAGGATGCGTCAAATATCGAGCAAGCGTTCAAAGCCCTCTGTACAGAATTACACGCGCAAGGCAGTATAAGCGTCGTCGATTATTCGCAGCACGAACAGGATGGAGTTGAGTAATGAACCCACTGAAAGCCGGTGATATCGCACCGAAATTTAGCTTACCGGATCAAGACGGCGAGCAAGTAAATTTGACCGACTTCCAGGGACAGCGTGTTCTGGTCTATTTCTACCCGAAAGCCATGACCCCGGGCTGTACCGTACAGGCCTGCGGTTTACGCGACAACATGGATGAGTTGAAAAAGGTCGGCGTGGAAGTGCTGGGCATCAGCACCGATAAGCCAGAGAAGCTGTCACGTTTTGCGGAAAAAGAGCTGCTGAACTTCACGCTGCTTTCCGATGAAGACCACCAGGTTTGCGAGCAGTTTGGCGTCTGGGGTGAGAAGTCCTTTATGGGCAAAACGTACGACGGTATTCACCGCATCAGCTTCCTGATTGGCGCTGACGGTAAAGTTGAGCACGTGTTTGATGAATTCAAAACCAGCAACCACCACGACGTGGTGTTGAACTGGCTGAAAGAGAACGCGTGATAATTTTAGTGCCGGGTGGCGCTGCGCTTACCCGGCCTACATTCCGCGTGTAGGTCGGGTAAGGCGAAGCCGCCACCCGACTACAACGACTTCTCTTCCACCGCCGGCACATCCGGCCACGCATGCACCACGGCTTTAATCAGCGTCGCCAGCGGAATGGCGAAGAACACGCCCCAGAATCCCCACAGCCCGCCGAAAATCACTACCGATAAGATAATCACCAGCGGATGCAGGTTAACTGCTTCGGAGAACAGCACCGGCACCAGCAGGTTTCCGTCCAGTCCCTGAATAATCAGGTATACGGCGAAACAGCTCCAGAATTCCGTACCCAGACCAAACTGGAACAGCGCCACCCCCACCACCGGAATGGTCACCACAAACGCGCCGATGTACGGGATCAGAACCGAGAATCCGACCAGTACCGCCAGCAGCAGCGAATAATTCAGCCCGAAGATCACGAAACCAACCCAGGTCGCCACGCCCACCACAATCATCTCCAGCACTTTACCGCGAATGTAGTTGGTGATCTGCTGGTTCATCTCCTGCCAGACCTGCCCGGCGAGACCGCGATTGCGCGGCAGCACGCGGCGCACCGCGTTCAGCATCTGCTCTTTATCTTTGACCAGGAAGAACACCATTAGCGGCACGAGCACCAGATACACCGCCAGGGTCAGCAACCCCACCAGCGAAGCCAGAGAGTATTTCACCACCGAGTCGCCCATCGTCATGATGCGGGCGCGCATGTTTTCGGCCATCGCATCAATGATCCCCGCGTCCATCAGCGCAGGATAGCGGCGCGGCAGCGTGGCGGCAAAATCAGACAGTTTATTCAGCATGCCGGGCATATCGCGGATCAGGTAGATCCCCTGTTGCCAGGCAACAGGCAGCACCACGAAGGACATCAGCAGCAGAATACCGACAAACAGCACCAGCACAATGCTGGTCGCCCAGCGGCGTGAACAGCCGATATGTTCCAGACGCGCGGTGGGCCACTCCAGCAGATACGCCAGCACAATCGCCACCAGCAGCGGTGCCAGGAGGCCACTAAAGAAGAACAGAATACCGAATCCGGCAACCAGAATGACCAGCAAAGCAATGGCTTCCGGGTCGCTAAACCGACGCCGATACCACTGCATTAACATTTCGAGCATACAACCCTTCCCTGAATCGAATGGCGGGAGTGAGACGGTGAATTGTATCTAACTGTCACAAAAAAGACTTTCCTTTTTGTATCACTGTCAGGTTTCGCAAAACCCTGATGAATGGGATTTTCTTCATCTCTTAACACGGCTACACTCGCAGAGCAGCGGAGATGAACGTTATGCGGGTTCATCGGTCAAATTAGCACATCCAAAATACAGGACAGTGGTTATGTTCAGGCAGTTGAGAAAAACACTGGTTGCGACACTGATTGCCGCCGTGACGGTGGGTCAGGTGTTGCCCGCTTTCGCTGACTCGTCCGATTCATTGCCGGACATGGGCACTACGGCAGGAAGCACGCTCTCCATCGGCCAGGAGATGCAGATGGGGGATTATTACGTACGCCAGCTCCGCGGCAGTGCTCCGCTGATCAACGACCCATTGCTGGTGCAGTACATCAACGGTCTCGGAATGCGACTGGTGGCGCACGCAGACTCGGTAAAAACGCCCTTCCACTTCTATTTAATCAATAACGACGAAATCAACGCCTTCGCCTTCTTTGGCGGGAACGTGGTGCTGCATTCGGCGTTGTTCCGTTATTCCGATAACGAAAGCCAGCTGGCGTCCGTCATGGCGCACGAAATTTCGCACGTCACCCAGCGCCATCTGGCGCGTGCGATGGAAGATCAGAAGCGTAACGCCCCCCTGACCTGGGTGGGCGCGCTCGGCTCTATTCTTTTAGCGATGGCCAGCCCGCAGGCCGGGATGGCGGCACTGACCGGGACGCTGGCAGGAACGCGTCAGGGGATGATCAGCTTCACCCAGCAGAACGAGCAGGAAGCAGACCGCATCGGCATTCAGGTTTTACAGCGCTCCGGCTTTGACCCGCAGGCCATGCCGAGCTTCCTGGAAAAACTGCTCGACCAGGCACGCTACTCGTCGCGCCCGCCTGAAATTCTGTTGACCCACCCGCTGCCGGAAAGCCGTCTCTCGGATGCGCGTAACCGTGCCAACCAGATGCGTCCGGTGGTCGTGCAGTCTTCGCAGGATTTCTACATGGCCAAAGTGAGAACGCTTGGCATGTACAACTCCGGACGTAATCAGCTCACCAGCGATCTACTGGACGCGCTGGCGAAAGGCAACGTGCGCGAGAAGAACGCGGCGCAGTATGGTCAGGCGCTCCAGGCGATGGAGGCCAGCAAGTACGATGAAGCGCGTAAAGCGCTGCAACCGCTGCTGGCGTCGGCGCCTGACAATCCATGGTATCTCGACCTCGCCACCGATATCGATCTGGGACAGAAAAAAGCGACCGATGCGATCAACCGCCTGAAAGGGGCGAAAGACATTCGCAATAATCCGGTATTGCAGCTTAACCTGGCGAACGCCTACTTACAGGGCGGCCAGCCCGGTGAGGCGGTGACCATTCTTAACCGCTACACCTTTAACAATAAAGACGATCAGAACGGCTGGGAGCTGCTCGCCCAGGCCCAGGGGCAACTGGGTAACCGCGATCAGGAGCTGGCCGCGCGTGCGGAAGGTCTGGCGCTGGCGGGTCGCCTCGATCAGGCCATTTCCCTGTTGAGCAGCGCCAGTTCGCAGGTGAAGCTCGGCAGCCTGCAACAGGCCCGCTACGATGCGCGAATTGACCAGTTGCGCGGCCTGCAACAACGCTTTAAGCCGTACGAGAAGATGTAATCAAGGAGAAGTCATGACAGACGCGGTAAAAATTTACCATAACCCTCGCTGCTCCAAGAGCCGCGAGACGCTGAATCTGCTGAAGTCTAACGGCATCGAGCCGGAAGTGGTGCTGTATCTGGAGACGCCGCCGGACGCGCAGACGATCCGCCAGCTGCTGAAGATGCTGAACATGGACAGCGCGCGCGAACTGATGCGTCAGAAAGAAGATCTGTATAAGTCGCTCAATCTGAACGATACCAGTCTTACAGAAGATCGGCTGATTCAGGCGATGGTCGACAATCCAAAGCTGATTGAGCGCCCGATTGTAGTGGCGAACGGCAAGGCGCGTATCGGTCGTCCGCCGGAAGACGTGCTCAAGATCGTCTAATCATTACGCCGCAGCGCTTCCAGAAACGCCTGCGGCGTACTCTCCCCCAGTTTTTTCTGTGCTTTTCCGCTGTTATAAAACTCGCACAGCTGGATCAACAGCTCTCCCGCCGGTTCACTATTGAGCCGGGGAATGATGTCGCGTAACGGCGGGGCAACCTGCACGGCCAGGTTTTGCTGCGGATGCACTTTTACGCTGACGTTGTGCCCCGGCAGCGTCACCGCCAGCCCAAAAGTCTCAACAGATTGAATATCAGCCGGACACGCTTCCAGCACCTCGTTTGTCCAGTGGGTCAATAGCTGCGGCGATACACCGGCATAAAGTCGGGCGTAGCACCAGCCGCTGACGGGTTCACGCGCCCAGAGCAGGTGTTGCTCCCCACCGTCGTCCATATGCAGCGACAGCGGCAGATGATGCAGGAACAGCTTCTGCGGCACGATACCACCCTTCAGCGCCTTTTTGCCCTGCAACGACGCGCCCTTTTGTTTTGCCGCAGCCGGTTTGAGGTAGCGGTTCAGGGTCGCGCGGGAAACGGCGATCCCGAGTCCGTCATTCACTAACAGCAGCAGTTCATCCAGCGGTGCCCCGGTGATATCCCGCAGGGCATTTATCAGTGCCGCCTGCTCCTGTCTCAATGCTTTGTGTATCACTTTTGGCGTAGTGTGGTTATCCGAAACCTGGTCGCGGTTGCGCCAGCGCCTGACGGTAGTCACCGAGATCCCCAGCTCAAGCGCAAGCTCTCTGTCGCTTTTATCTGACTGCTGTAGATAGCGGCGGATACGCGGCGTGGTGGTGGCGTTGGCATGCAGTTTGATTTCCATCGCATAACTCTCCGAAACCAATATTATGAGATTTATTGTGCAACAGCGAACGCTTTGTGACCGATTTCACCTTTCGCTCGCCACGCTTCACTGATAATCCACAGACATAACATAAACAACACCTCTCAATCTTGTACGGAGTTCACAATGAACAATGTTCTGGGATTTCTTGAAGCAAAACTGATGCCGCTGGCGGCGAAAACGGCCCAGCAGCGTCATCTTGGGGCCATTCGTGGGGCCTACGTTTCATTCATGCCGTTTATCATCGTCGGCTCTATACTGCTGGTGATCTCCTCCTTCCCTAACCAGGCCTATCAGCAGTTTATGTCTCATGCCTTTGGTGAGAGCTGGAGCGCGATTATTGAAATTCCGTTCAACGCGGTGTTCTCCACCATGTCGCTGTTTATCAGCTTCCTGGTGGCCTACCGCCTGGCCGAGCATTATGGTGAAGACCGCATCTCCTGCGGCATCCTGGCGCTGGTCGCGTTTCTGATCCTCACGCCCTTTATCAAAGTGGCGGAAAACGGCGGCATTACCGTCATTCCGGTGGAGTGGATTGGCAGCAAAGGACTGTTCGTGGCGATGATCGGCTCGCTGCTGTGGACGGAACTGTTCTGCTGGCTGAAGCGCAAAAAGCTGGTCATCAAAATGCCGGACGGCGTGCCTCCTGCGGTGCAGGAGTCCTTCGCGGCGCTGATCCCGGCCCTGCTGGTGATGATTCTGGTGCTGGGCATCCGCATCATCTTCGAAAACACCCACTACAACACCATCCATCAGTTTATCTATGAGGTGGTCGCCACGCCGGTGCGCCACTACGGCACCTCTTATTTCGGTGCGCTGATGACCGTATTCAGCATCACCATTCTGTGGTCAGTGGGCATTAACTCCGGTTCGATGATCAACGGCATTATTCGTCCGCTGTGGATGGAAAACCAGACCGACAACATTGCCGCGATTCAGGCGGGAACGACACCGCCGCACATCATTACCGAACAGTTTTTTGACATGATCTGGATGGGCGGCGCGGGCGCCACGCTGTCGCTGGTGATAGCGATGCTGATTTTCGCCCGCAGCAAAAACATGCGCGAAGTGGCGCGCCTCGGCGCCGGGGCCTCAGTATTTAACATCAACGAGCCGATTCTGTTTGGCCTGCCGGTGATCATGAACCCGATCATGCTCATCCCGTTCAACCTGGTGCCGCTGGTGCTGGTTACCGTGCAGTACGCGGCGATGAAAATTGGCACGGTTGCCGTCACCACCGGGGTGTTTATCCCCTGGACGCTGCCACCGGTTATCAGCGGCTTTATCGTCACCGGACACCTGAGCGGCAGCGTGATGCAGCTTATCAACCTGCTGATTGGCGCCATGCTGTACCTGCCTTTCATGCGTATCGTGGATAAACAGTACCGCGCCGCGGAACTGACTCCCGCTACGCAACCCGACACCACCCTTGCAAAACAGGAGTAAAGCATGTGGGGAATTATCGCTACCTGGCGAATGGCGCTTGAAGGCGTAACGGAGTCCGCGTCTGCCCTGGCGGCAGGGAAACCGGTCGCGACGGCGGTTGTCGATGCCGTCGCTGCCGTGGAGGACTTTCCGCTGTATAAATCCGTCGGTTACGGCGGCCTGCCGACCGAGAACGGCGAGGTGGAGCTGGACGCGGCCTTTATGGACGGCGACACGCTGGCGTTCGGCGCCGTGGGCAATCTGGTGGATATCGCCAACCCGGTGCGCGTGGCGCACGCGCTTAGCCGTCAGCGCTATAACAGCCTGCTGGTCGGCCAGGGCGCGCGCGAATGGGCGCTGAGCCAGGGCTTTGCCGACAAAACCATGCTCACTGACCGCGCCATGCAGCATTACCGCAAGCGCTGCCGCGAGACGCTGGATAAAGGGTTAAGCCCCTACGACGGACATGACACCGTCGGCATCATCGGCCTCGATAAACAGGGTTCGATGAGTGTCGCCACCTCCACCAGCGGTCTGTTTATGAAAAAACGCGGTCGCCTCGGTGACTCCCCCATCATCGGCTCCGGCTTTTACTGCGACAGCGAAACCGGCGCGGCCACCGCCACGGGCGTCGGCGAAGATTTGATGAAAGGCTGCACTAGCTACGAAATCGTTCGCCGGATGGCGCAGGGTATGTCGCCGCAGCAGGCGGCGGATTCGGTGGTGTTCGAGCTTGAAGACAAGCTGATGTCGCGCTTTGGTCGCGCGGGCGATCTCTCCGTGGTGTGCATGAACAACAAGGGCGAGTTCGGCGCCGCGACCAACATCAAAACCTTCTCGTTTGTGGTAGCGACGGATCGTCAGCCTCTCACGGTTTATCATACCGAACGTCTGCGGGAGAAAACGCACTATCACGCGGTAGATGATGAGTGGATGCAGGCCTATGCCGCGCGGATCCGTGCGCCGATTGAGGAGTCATGATGATCACGTATCAGTTTATCAACGCGCTTTCAGACGCGAAGCCGCAATGCCATTTTATCGCATCCGCCTCCTGTACGCTTTTGCCTGAAACAGCGCTCGTCGCCGAGATGCGCGCGTCTGACGGCATTGCAGACACGCGCTTTGGCTGCGCGCCATTTGGCCGCCTCACTCTGCTGCCGGATGCGCTCTGGCATGACGCCCTGACCGAAGGGTTGCTCACCGCCCTGCGACCGCTGCTTGCCACCCCCACCAGCGCCGAACTCGTGCTGGACGTGACGGATATCGACGATGTGGTGCTGGCGCAGGTACTGCGTTTTCTCTTTAATCAGGCGCACAGGCTCAGTGACCTTAAGCTGAAGAAAACGGACGAAGCGGTGCGTCTTACGGGCATCACCGCCCTCTGCCTGCCGGAACAGCAGGCGAAGCTGGAAACAATCTTCCGCCAGCAGCAGGCTGTCGCCCACGGCATGGTCGCGGCGCGACGTCTGGCGGATACGCCGTCTGACCGCTGCACGCCGCAGTTTGTCGTCGAAGAGGCGCAAAAACTGTGTGCCGCCTTCCCTGCCCTGCGGTGTGACGTACTGGATGAAACGCAAATCATTGAGCAAGGGCTTGGGTTGCTGCACGCCGTCGGCAAAGGGGCGACCTGCCCGCCGCGGCTGCTGGCTATTCATTATGAGGGTGCCCACGACGGCCCGGTACGCTGCTACGTGGGTAAAGGCATTACCTTTGATACCGGCGGCCTGTGGCTGAAAGATGGCGCAGGCATGTACACCATGAAATACGACATGTGCGGTGCGGCCAACGTGCTGGGGCTGATGCTGACCGTGGCAGAGCTGAAATTACCCGTGCGCATTATGGGCGTGCTGGCGCTGGCGGAAAACGCCATCGGCCCGGACGCCATGCAGCCCGGCACGGTGGCGACGGCCTGCAACGGCACCACCGTTGAAATCAACAATACCGATGCCGAAGGTCGGCTGGTGCTGGCGGACGCCATCGCCTGGGCCAGTAAACGGCATCCCCAGGCGCGCTATATCATTGATATGGCGACCTTAACCGGTGCAGTGGTGAAAGCGCTGGGCTATGCGCTAAGCGGATTAATGACCCAGGATGAACCGCTGCGCGCGGCGCTGACGCAGGCGGGAAAACAGAGCGGTGACGAGGTGTGGTCCCTGCCGCTGGACGCCCGGCTGAAAAAGCAGACCGACAGCGCCATCGCCGATCTGTGCAACACGCCGACCAACAACGCGGCAATCAGCGCCTCGGCGGCTTGGCTGCTGCATCACTTTTGCCCGCCGACAATCTCGTGGGCGCATCTGGATATCAGCGGCACGGCGCTGTGGCGAGAAAATGGACGGAGCGTGGCGTCGGGAAGACCGATTCCACTTTTGGTGGAGCACTTGTTGGGGGATCTTTAGCCGGGTGGCGGCTGCGCCTTACCCGGCCTACAAGGTATGACGGGTTTTCGTAGGCCCGGTAAGCGCAGCGCCACCGGGCAAAAAACTCAAAGCTTAAGAATATCTTTCACAAACGGAATGGTCAGCTTGCGCTGGGCGGTGATGGAGGCACGATCGAGCTGATCGAGGGTATCAAAGAGCGTGCGCATTTCGCGGTCCAGCCGTTTCAGCAGGAAACGGCCCACGTCTTCCGGCAGCTCGAAGCCGCGCAGTCTTGCCCGCAGCTGAAGCGCCTGAAGTTTGTCTTCATCCGACAGCGGTTGCAGCTTGTAGATTTGTCCCCAGTCCAGACGAGACGCCAGATCCGGCAGACCAAGATTGAGCTGGCGCGGCGGACGATCGCCGGTGATCAGCAGCCGGGTTTTGCCCGACTCCAGAATGCGGTTGTAGAGGTTAAAGATTGCCATTTCCCACGGCTCATCCCCCGCCACGCATTCAATATTATCGATGCAGACCAGGGAGAGATGTTCCATGCCCTCCAGCACCTCAGGCACAAACCAGGTGCGTTTATCCAGCGGCACATAGCCTACCGCGTCACCGCGGGCCGAAAGCTCCGCACAGGCGGCATGCAGCAGGTGGCTGCGCCCCGCGCCTTCGCGTGACCAGATATAAATGTATCCGCTGTGTTCCTGGCGCAGCACGTTTTGCAGTGCAGCCAGTAAAGAGGGGTTATCACCCGGCCAGAAACTCGCGAAAGTTTCGTCGTCAGGGAGATAAAGTGGCAGAGAGAGCTGTGCCGGTCCGTTCAGAAATACCTCAACCAGAGATCTTACGTAAAATCGGAATGGAGTTTAACACGGAACCTGCCAGGAGAGAACCGGGCGGATCGTCCACCCGGTTAAAGGATCAATGTGGCGCTTTTTCGCTTTCGTCCGCGTCCAGCACCACCTCTTCCGGGCGGATCACCGAGATCAGCTTGAAAATCAGGCTCAGGCCGACACCGACGATGGTCGCCAGCGCCATGCCTTTCAATTCAGCCGCACCGATGTGCACCTTCGCGCCGCTCACGCCGATGATGAGGATAACGGAGGTCAGGATCAGGTTCTGCGCCTTGCTGTAGTCCACTTTGGATTCAATCAGCACGCGAATACCGGACGCGCCGATCACCCCGTACAGCAGAAGAGAAACGCCGCCCATCACCGGCACCGGGATAATCTGGATCGCTGCCGCCAGCTTGCCGACGCAGGAGAGCAGAATGGCGATGATCGCCGCGCCGCCGATAACCCAGGTGCTGTAGACGCGGGTGATCGCCATTACGCCGATGTTCTCACCGTAGGTGGTGTTTGGCGTGGAGCCGAAGAAACCGGAGATGATGGTGGAGAAACCGTTGGCAAACATGGAGCGGTGCAGGCCCGGATCGCGGATCAGGTCGCGCTTCACGATGTTCGCCGTCACCACCAGGTGGCCAACGTGTTCCGCAATCACCACCAGTGCGGCAGGCAGAATGGTGAAAATGGCAAACCATTCGAAGCGCGGGGTGTAGAAAGTTGGCAGCGCGAACCAGTGCGCCTCGGCAATCGGGGTGGTGTCCACAACGCCCATCACGAAGGAGAGCGCGTAGCCCGCCAGCACGCCGATCAGGATCGGGATAATCGCCATGAAACCGCGGAACAGCACGGAGCCAAACACCGTCACACCCAGCGTCACCAGCGAGATGATGATGGTTTTGGAATCCGGTGACTGACCGTCCGCAGGCAGCAGACCAGCCATGTTCGCCGCCACGCCCGCCAGCTCCAGGCCGATGACGGCAACGATGGCACCCATCGCCGCAGGCGGGAACATAACGTCCAGCCAACCGGTACCCGCTTTCTTCACGATGAAGGAAACGAGGCAGAACAGCACGCCACACATGATAAAGCCGCCCAACGCGACCTCATAACCCAGCGGCAGCAGCAATAACACCGGTGAGATAAACGCAAAGCTCGATCCCAGATAGGCCGGGATTTTCCCTTTACAGATGAAAAGGTAAAGCAGCGTACCGATGCCGTTAAACAGCAGCACGGTAGCCGGGTTAATGTGAAACAGGATTGGCACCAGCACGGTTGCGCCAAACATGGCGAACAGGTGCTGCAAACTAAGCGGGATTGTCTGTAAAAGCGGCGGTCTTTCACTCACCCCGATAGCACGGCGCGTCATAGTGTTTTCCTCTGAGTGTTATTGTTGGTTTTTATTCAAAAAAAAGCCGACTATCAAAGTCGGCTTCTTTATCGTTATTCGATTATTTAGTACCAAAAATCTTATCGCCGGCATCGCCCAGCCCCGGGATGATGTACCCGTGCTCGTTCAGCCCCTGGTCGACAGACGCGGTATAGAGTTCAACGTCCGGGTGCGCTTTTTCCAGCGCCGCGATACCTTCCGGCGCCGCGACCAGCACCAGCACTTTAATGCTGCTGCATCCTGCTTGTTTCAGCAGGTCGATGGTGGCGATCATCGAACCACCGGTCGCCAGCATCGGGTCAACCACCAGCGCCATGCGCTCGTCGATATTGGATACCAGCTTCTGGAAGTACGGGACTGGCTCAAGCGTCTCTTCGTTACGGTAGATACCCACCACGCTGATACGCGCGCTTGGAACATGCTCCAGCACGCCTTCCATCATGCCCAGACCCGCACGCAGGATTGGCACAACGGTAATTTTTTTACCTTTGATCTGCTCAACCTGTACCGGGCCGTTCCAGCCTTCGATGGTCACTTTTTCCGTTTCCAGATCGGAGGTCGCTTCGTAGGTCAGCAGGCTGCCCACTTCAGAAGCCAGTTCGCGAAAACGCTTCGTGCTGATGTCATGCTCACGCATCAGGCCCAACTTGTGTTTAACGAGTGGGTGTTTCACTTCCACAATCTTCATTCTCTTTCTCCTCTGAGGTGGCATCCGCAAAAAAATCGCGGGATTATACCGCTTTTTTCGGATTGCGCCATACCCATCTTGCTTGACAGGGATCAAGCAAAGACAAAAAAGCCGGAGGCTGGGCTCCGGCTTGGGTGCGGGATTCTGCCGGGTGGCGCTAACGCTTACCCGGCCTACACATCCCGTAGGCCCGGTAAGCGCAGCGCCACCGGGCAATTATAGCTGCTCGCCGTTGCTCGCAATCACCTGCTTATACCAGTCGAACGATTTCTTCTTACTGCGGTTCAGCGTGCCATTCCCTTCGTTATCTTTATCGACAAAGATAAAGCCGTAGCGTTTTTTCATTTCGCCCGTTCCGGCAGAAACCAAGTCGATACAGCCCCACGGGGTATAACCCATCAGATCCACGCCATCTTCCACTACCGCTTTTTTCATCTCGCGGATGTGCGCTGAAAGGTAGTCGATGCGGTACTGGTCATTCACCGTGCCGTCGCTCTCCTGCACGTCAATCGCGCCAAAGCCGTTTTCAACAATGAACAGCGGCAGCTGATAGTGATCCCAGAACCAGTTCAGGGAGTAGCGCAGCCCGACCGGATCAATCTGCCAGCCCCAGTCGGATTTCTGCACGTACGGGTTAGAGACCAGACTCTTGCTCTCGTCGTAATCCAGCGTCGGGTTATCCGCCGTCGCTTTGGTGGCGAAAGACATGTAGTAGCTGAATCCGATGTAATCCACGCAGCCCTGCGTCAGTGCCGCTTTATCTTCTTCGGTGATATCCAGCGCGAAGCCGCGACGTTCAAAGTAGTTGAGCAGATGCTGCGGATACTTGCCGCGCACGTGGACGTCGGTGAACCAGTAGCGGCGATGCATGGCGTTCATCGCCATCATCATATCGTCCGGGGCACAGGTCAGCGGATAGATCGGACACATAGCAATCATGCAGCCGATTTGTAGCGACGGGTTGATCTCGCGCCCCGCTTTCACCGCCAGGGCACTGGCCACCAGTTCATAGTGCGCCGCCTGGAACATCACCGGCTCGCGGTCTTCTCCCGGCGCATACTTCAGCCCGGAGTTGGTAAATGGCGCAAAGTCTTCGTGGAAGTTAGCCTGGTTGTTGATCTCGTTAAAGGTCATCCAGTACTTCACTTTATGCTGGTAGCGCTCAAAAACGACCTTCGCAAAGCGGACAAAGAAGTCGATCAGCTTACGGTTGCGCCAGCCGCCATATTCCGTGACCAGGTGGAAAGGCATCTCGAAGTGGGAAAGCGTAATAACCGGTTCGATGCCGTGCTTCAGGCACTCGTCGAACAGATCGTCATAGAATTTGAGTCCCGCTTCGTTCGGCTCCAGCTCGTCGCCTTTCGGGAAGATTCGTGTCCAGGCGATGGAGGTGCGGAAGCATTTGAACCCCATCTCGGCAAAGAGTTTGATGTCTTCTTTATAACGGTGATAGAAATCGATGGCTTCGTGGTTTGGGTAATTTTTCCCCTCAAGAACGCCATTGGTGATTTCACGCGGTACACCGTGGGCGCCTGCCGTCATGACATCGGCAACGCTTACGCCCTTGCCGCCCTCTTTCCAGCCGCCTTCAAGCTGGTGCGCCGCCACGGCCCCACCCCACAGAAAACCTGCTTTAAATCCTGACATTCGCTTTCCCTCATTCTGCGTTATTTTCTGCAAAAACAGTTACAGAAACCGGTTTCAGTTTGATGATGTGCAAAGGGGATAGCCGTTGCAAGCAGATCGCCGAAACCGGTTTCATTTTCGTGAACAGAGTCAAGTTTGTTGACCTGGACAACACGCACAGAAAAAAAGATCCCCGCGCCGAGAATAGGCTCGCAAACGTTTGCCTGGACTGTTAGAATTGCGCCGATTTTTCTTACTAGCTATGCAATCGCGTGGGGATTTAAGCCGTGACCAACAAAACTTCTCTCAGCTACAAAGATGCCGGTGTTGATATTGACGCAGGTAATGCGCTGGTTGACCGAATCAAAGGTGTGGTGAAAAAAACCCGCCGCCCGGAAGTGATGGGTGGCCTGGGTGGATTCGGCGCACTGTGCGCACTGCCGCAAAAATATCGTGAACCTGTGCTGGTCTCGGGTACGGATGGTGTCGGTACAAAACTGCGCCTGGCGATGGATCTTAAGCGTCACGATACGATCGGTATCGATCTGGTGGCGATGTGCGTCAACGACCTGGTGGTACAGGGTGCTGAGCCGCTGTTCTTCCTGGATTACTACGCGACCGGCAAGCTGGACGTGGATACCGCAGCCAGCGTCATTAACGGTATCGCCGAAGGCTGTCTGCAATCCGGCTGCGCGCTGGTCGGCGGTGAAACCGCTGAAATGCCAGGCATGTATCACGGTGAAGATTATGACGTCGCAGGCTTCTGCGTCGGCGTGGTAGAAAAATCAGAAATTATCGACGGCAGCAAAGTGGCTGACGGCGATGTGCTGGTTGCACTGGCCTCCAGCGGGCCGCACTCCAACGGCTACTCTCTGGTGCGTAAAATCCTCGAAGTGAGCGGCAGCGATCCGCTGACCACCGAGCTGGACGGCAAACCGCTGGCCGATCACCTGCTGGCCCCGACCCGCATTTACGTGAAAAACGTGCTGGATCTGATTGAGAACGTCGACGTTCACGCCATCGCTCACCTCACCGGCGGCGGCTTCTGGGAAAACATTCCGCGCGTGCTGCCGGACAATACCCAGGCGGTGATCGACGCATCCTCATGGCAGTGGCCGTCCGTCTTCAACTGGCTGCAAACCGCAGGCAACGTGAGCGATCACGAAATGTACCGCACCTTTAACTGCGGCGTTGGCATGGTTATCGCCCTGCCAGCAAGCGAAGCGGATAAAGCGGTTAAGCTGCTGACAGAAAAAGGTGAAAACGCGTGGAAAATCGGTACGATTAAAGCTTCCGATTCCGAACAGCGTGTGGTCATTGAATGAAAAACATCGTGGTGCTTATTTCCGGCAACGGAAGCAATTTGCAGGCAATCATAGACGCCTGCAAACAGAAGAAAATAAATGGCACCATTCGGGCAGTATTCAGCAATAAGGCCGATGCGTTCGGCCTTGAGCGCGCGCGGGAAGCGAACATTCCTGCGCACGCGCTGGAAGCCAGCCAGTTCGCCGGGCGTGAAGCCTTTGACCGTGAGCTGGTGCAGGAGATTGACGCCTACGCGCCTGACGTGGTGGTGCTGGCGGGCTATATGCGTATCCTCAGCCCGGCGTTTGTTGCACACTACGCCGGACGACTGCTCAATATCCACCCTTCCCTGCTGCCAAAATACCCCGGCCTGCACACCCATCGTCAGGTACTGGAGAACGGCGATGAGGAGCACGGCACCTCCGTGCATTTCGTCACCGACGAGCTGGACGGCGGCCCGGTCATTTTGCAGGCAAAAGTACCGG
Organism: Enterobacter cloacae complex sp. IR5418; assembly: GCF_049238105.1. Taxonomy (NCBI): domain Bacteria; kingdom Pseudomonadati; phylum Pseudomonadota; class Gammaproteobacteria; order Enterobacterales; family Enterobacteriaceae; genus Enterobacter; species Enterobacter cloacae complex sp. IR5418. Next base: position 252,307 of record NZ_JBMKHS010000001.1, read on the forward strand.
TCTTTGACGGCGACAACGAAGACGACGTGACCGAACGCGTGCAGACGCAAGAGCACGCCATTTATCCGCTGGTGGTAAGCTGGTTTGTCGACGGACGTCTGGAGATGCGCAACGGCGCCGCGTGGCTGGACGGCGTGAAGTTGCCCCCGCAGGGTTATGCGGCCGAAGAGTAGTCTGTTTAAATTGCCCGGCGGCGCTTTGCTTGCACAGGCCTGCGGTCCCGTAGGTCATGGTAAGCGCAGCGCCACCCCCTCCCCCAACCCTCTAAAATCCCCAACAAAAAAAATAACTGTCATACTTTTCTGGCACTGTTGGACATATCGTGGAAATGCTCGCCATAATAAGGACGAGACGGATTTACCACGTCCTGTGATTGAACTGGAGTGTGAGCTGTAATGGGTCAGGAAAAGTTATACATCGAGAAAGAGCTAAGCTGGTTAGCATTCAACGAACGTGTACTTCAGGAAGCGGCCGATAAAAGCAACCCGCTGATTGAGCGTATGCGTTTTTTAGGCATCTATTCCAACAATCTGGATGAGTTCTACAAGGTTCGCTTCGCCGAACTGAAACGCCGAATCATCATCAGCGAAGAACAGGGCTTAAACTCCCACTCGCGGCATCTGCTTGGAAAAATCCAGTCTCGCGTCATGAAAGCCGATCAGGAATTTGATGGCCTCTATAACGAGCTGCTGCTGGAAATGGCACGCAACCAAATCTTCCTGATCAACGAACGTCAGCTCTCCGCGAATCAGCAAAACTGGCTGCGCCATTATTTCAAACATTATCTACGCCAGCATATCACCCCGATTCTGATCAACCGTGAAACCGATCTGGTGCAGTTCCTGAAAGATGATTACACCTATCTGGCGGTAGAGATCATTCGTGGTGAGACCATTAACTATGCGCTGCTGGAAATACCGTCTGATAAAGTCCCGCGCTTTGTTAACCTGCCGCCGGAAACCCCGCGCCGACGCAAGCCGATGATCCTGCTGGACAACATCCTGCGCTACTGTCTGGACGATATCTTCAAAGGCTTCTTCGATTACGACGCGCTGAACGCCTACTCGATGAAGATGACCCGTGACGCCGAGTACGATCTGGTGCATGAGATGGAGGCCAGCCTGATGGAGCTGATGTCTTCCAGCCTGAAACAGCGCCTGACGGCAGAGCCGGTGCGTTTTGTCTATCAGCGCGATATGCCAGACGCGATGGTGGAGATGCTGCGCGATAAGCTGACCATCTCCCGCTACGACTCCATTATTCCCGGCGGGCGTTACCACAACTTCAAAGATTTCATCGGTTTCCCGAACGTTGGCAAAGCCAATCTGGTGAACAAACCGCTGCCGCGCCTGCGCCATATCTGGTTCGACAAGTTCCGCAACGGGTTCGACGCCATCCGCGAACGGGATGTGCTGCTCTACTATCCGTATCACACCTTTGAACACGTGCTGGAACTGCTGCGTCAGGCGTCGTTCGATCCGAACGTGCTGGCGATTAAAATCAACATTTATCGCGTGGCGAAAGATTCCCGCATTATCGATGCGATGATCCACGCGGCGCACAACGGCAAGAAAGTGACCGTGGTGGTTGAACTCCAGGCTCGCTTCGACGAAGAGGCCAACATCCACTGGGCGCGCCGACTGACGGAAGCGGGCGTGCACGTTATTTTCTCCGCGCCGGGGCTGAAAATTCACGCCAAGCTGTTCCTGATCTCCCGTAAAGAGGGGGACGACGTGGTGCGTTATGCCCATATCGGTACGGGTAACTTCAACGAGAAAACCGCGCGCATTTACACCGACTACTCGTTGCTGACGGCCGATGCGCGCATCACCAACGAAGTGCGTCGGGTGTTCAACTTCATTGAGAACCCGTACCGCCCGGTGAGCTTCGATTATCTGCTGGTGTCCCCGCAGAACTCACGACGCCTGCTGTACGATATGATCGACAAAGAGATTGCCAATGCGCAGAACGGATTGTCGTCCGGCATCACGCTGAAGCTTAACAATCTGGTGGACAAAGGTCTGGTGGACCGCCTGTATGCGGCCTCCAGCTCCGGCGTTCCGGTTAATCTGCTCATTCGCGGCATGTGCTCGCTCATTCCTGAACTGGAAGGCATCAGCGACAATATCCGCGTGATCAGCATTGTGGATCGCTATCTTGAACACGATCGCGTCTATATTTTCGATAACGCCGGTGATAAGCGCGTATACCTCTCTTCCGCCGACTGGATGACGCGTAATATTGATTACCGTATTGAAGTGGCGGCGCCGTTGCTGGATCCTCGCCTTAAGCAGCGTATCCTGGACATTATTGAGATCCTGTTCAGCGATACGGTGAAAGCACGTTATATCGACAAAGAACTCAGTAATCGCTATGTGCCGCGCGGCAATCGCCGTAAAGTGCGGTCCCAGCTGGCGATTTACGATTACATCAAATCACTTGAGCAACCCGATTAACCTATGCCAATAAACGATAATACCCCACGCCCGCAGGAGTTCGCTGCGGTCGATCTTGGCTCAAACAGTTTCCATATGGTCATCGCCCGCGAGGTGGATGGCGCGATGCAGATCATCGGTCGTCTGAAGCAGCGCGTGCATCTCGCCGATGGTCTTGATGCGCGTAATATGCTGAGCAAAGAGGCCATGGAGCGCGGGCTGAACTGCCTGTCGCTGTTCGCAGAACGTCTGCAAGGTTTTTCGCCGTCCAGCGTCTGCATCGTCGGGACGCATACGCTACGTCAGGCGCTAAACGCGCCGGAGTTTCTTAAGCGCGCGGAAAAGGTTATCCCCTACCCGATTGAAATCATCTCCGGTAACGAAGAAGCGCGCCTGATTTTTATGGGCGTGGAGCATACGCAGCCGGAAAAAGGCCGCAAGCTGGTGATTGATATCGGCGGTGGATCCACGGAACTGGTGATTGGCGAAGACTTCGAGCCGCGTCTGGTGGAAAGCCGACGTATGGGCTGCGTCAGCTTCGCGCAGATGTATTTCCCGGGCGGGGTGATCACCCGCGAAAACTTCCAGCGCGCGCGCATGGCGGCTGTCCAGAAGCTGGAAAATCTGGCCTGGCAGTACCGTATTCAGGGCTGGAACGTGGCGCTGGGGGCATCGGGTTCCATTAAAGCGGCCCATGAAGTACTGCTGGCGATGGGTGAAAAAGACGGGTTTATCACGCCTGAGCGTCTGGTGAAACTGACCGAAGAGGTGCTTAAGCATAAGAGCTTCGACGCCCTGAGTCTGCCGGGCCTGTCCGACGAACGTAAAGCGGTGTTCGTCCCGGGGCTGGCGATCCTCTGCGGCGTGTTTGACGCGCTGGCAATCAAAGAGCTGCGCCTCTCTGACGGTGCCCTGCGCGAAGGGGTGCTGTATGAGATGGAAGGCCGCTTTCGTCATCAGGATATTCGCAGCCGCACCGCGCAGAGCCTGGCTAACCAGTACAACATCGACCGCGAACAGGCGAAACGGGTGCTGGAAACCACGGTTCAGATGTACGAGCAGTGGGAGGAGCAGAATCCGAAGCTGGCGCATCCGCAGCTGGCCGCGCTGTTAAAATGGGCCGCGATGCTGCACGAAGTGGGGCTGAACATTAACCACAGCGGGATGCATCGCCATTCAGCCTATATTCTGCAAAACAGCGATCTGCCTGGCTTCAACCAGGAGCAGCAAACCATGATGGCGACGCTGGTGCGCTATCACCGCAAAGCCATCAAGCTCGACGATCTGCCGCGCTTTACGCTGTTCAAGAAAAAGCAGTTCCTGCCGCTCATTCAGCTGTTGCGCCTGGGCGTGTTGCTCAATAATCAGCGACAGGCGACCACCACGCCGCCAACGCTGAAGCTAAAAACGGATGACTATCACTGGACGCTGAGCTTCCCGCACGACTGGTTTAGCCAGAACGCGCTGGTTCTGCTGGACCTGGAAAAAGAGCAGCAGTACTGGGAATCCGTCACCGGCTGGCTGCTGAAAATTGAAGAAGAGAGCGAGGAAGCCGCCGCGTGACGGCTCAGGCGCTCTCCTGAGAAGGCTGCGTGTCGAGCAACGTATCAAGCTCCACCGGCAGCCCAATCAAATAGCCCTGCACATAATCGATACCTAGCGCGAGCACCGCGCTACGTATCTCTTCCGTTTCCACATATTCCGCCACCACCAGCATTTTCTTCATCCGGGCCAGATGGCAAATAGAAGCCACAATCTGGTAATCCAGGCTGTTGCTGACAATATTGCGAATAAAGACGCCGTCGATTTTGAGAATGTCGGCGTCCACGCTTTTTAACCGCGCATAGCTGGCGTAGCCGGTGCCAAAATCATCAATGGCGATCCGGATGCCCATTTTTTGTAATTTTCTGAGGGTAGATGCCGCCAGATCCGCATGACCAAAGGCGCTACTTTCGGTCACTTCGAAGATCAGCTGCCACGCTTCAACGGCATATTTGGCTAACAGGCGGCTCACTTCAAGCGGGAACTGCGCCCGGTAGACGGTAGACGATGCGAGGTTGATCGCAAAGCGCTGGCCCGGCAAACGCTGGCGGTGCTGTGCCAGGAAACTCAGGGTGCGCTCCAGTACCCATAAATCGACGCGCGACGATAAACCAAACTCCTGTGCCACGGGCAGGAACTGTTCGGGAAAGATCAGCGCCCCGTTATCATCGCGCATCCGCAGCAGCACCTCGTGGTAACAATCGCCCCGCAGCCCGCGAACGGGTTGAACCAGCAGGGTAAAAGCGTTCTGCTCCAGCGCTGTCTGCAACCGACTCATCATTGCCACCTTATCTTTCAGGCTGCGCTGCAAGTGAACAGCCCCGCGCTGCTGAAGATTTTCCGGGTGGTTGGTTGAGAGGGAGAGATCGGCCACGATACCCAGCTCCCCCAGCACCAGATAGAGGTGATTGACGGGTGAGCGCACATAGCAATAGCTTATGCCAACCTGAGGCTGTACCGGCATGCCATCCCAGAAAAATACGAACTGCTTGATATGCTCGTCCAGCGTCTCAATGCGCTGTTGATGCGACTCCGCCTCCAGACGCACCGCCATGTCATACCCGGTGAGGTGATAGACTCGCTCATTTGGCTGAAGGGTGCCGTTTATCCATTGCGCCAGCTGCTGTTTATACTGGATCCGCAGCATCACGCCGTAATTGCGTCCCAGCACCTCCAGCTCGGGCACGCGCAGTAAACAGAGCGCCGACCACGGGTTACTGGCCAGCTCGCGCGACAGCGCCCGCAGGTTGGGCATATGCACCACCGGATCGAGAAAAGCCTGGCGGCGGGCGCGAATATTGATGGCCCGCTGGCGTGTCGCCAGCATCGACATGTACGTCACGACGAAGGAAAAGACCAGATAGCTGGATGAGGTGATTGCCAGCTGAATGCCATAACCCTCCTGCACCGGGATGTAGTGATAAAAAAAGTGAATCGACACCAGCAGAACCGGCGTCCAGATGAGTGACATCAGCTTGTAGCCAAAACGCATCGCCCCCCAGAGCATCACGGGAATCAGCAGGGACAAGGTGTAGTTGGTACTGAAAATAGAACTGTTTGCATTCATGGGCAGCAGCAGCATGACCAGCAACCCGCCCAGGGCTAAAAACCACACCACAAACTCAACGGCAGTCACCTTTTTGTCTATTTGCGCGCGGAGCTGGGACATCAGTCCCTTGATATAGCGCGGATGACGTATCAGGCGGATCAGCAGATAGCTTAGCGGCACGCCCGTCAGCCCGCTCACCAGCAGACCCTGATAGTTAATCAGGGTTCGAAGATTAAGGGGATTCAATCCTGCGAGGCTCTGGCGGCTCTCATAAATCCCGAGATAAACCGCAAACTGAAACAGCACCAGAAAAAGCGTTGCCGGGCAAAATACCTGCCAGAAAATACGCTGTCCCATCAGGCGTCCGTCGCCGTAAGCGGTCATATTACGCCGGGGCGCAAACACACGATAACCGCCCCAGCTGAGCACCAGGGGGACGATAAAATGCAGAATGCCAGCCAGGGTTTCAAACAGCCCAACGGACGGGTAATAACGTAAAAACAGCGACACCACCACCCCGGGGAGCGCTTCTACGCCAAAGAACAACATCAGCGTCAGCAGAAAGGAGAGCGGGAGATAATAGAGCGCAACGATACCGTCACCCATTTGCGTTAAGGTATTAGCCGCACTTAACACCGGCAGTAACACGACGGGTAAAATAAGAGGAAGTGCCCACCAGCGGTCTTTATTTTGCTTCAGGAAATGATGAATATTCATAGATGCTCGTTTATAACCCTTGCACTCCAGAGGGTAATTGAAGACAGGCATCCAACCTGACGTACACGTTGCCCGGAAAATTCCTGGCAAGCACAGTGGCGGAGGGATTTTAAATAGCAACGACGGGATTCCGTTGACCTAAATCAAATTAATTTATCTGAATAAACCTTTCTTACGCTTTTTTTGAATATTTTTCCTGTAATTATCAATGCGATAAATAAAAGCGTTGTTTTTAATAACATAAATTAATGTAAGCATTGACGCTATTTTACATTTCGTCGAATTGACCCTGACTTGCGGCTGTGCCTTAATAGCCGCATCGCCCAAAAGGGTATACTCAGGAAAAGAAAGTGAGTCAGGCTACGCGTATGCGAAAACGACATCGATTTAACACCCGGATGACCCGCATCATACTGCTCATCAGTTTTCTGTTTTTCTTTGGCCGCTTTGTTTATTCCTCTATTGGCGCCTGGTATCACCATCAGGACAAAATTCAGTCGCAGCAAACGGGACTTGTGGTTGACGCTTCCGAGCGCTAATCAGAATATCAGGCTTCCCTGCCCTTAGTGGTTAAAGCACGAAGCCGCCGTCAATCGTCAGGCTCGCCCCTGTCATATATCCCGATTCTTCTCCAGCAAGCCATGCGGCGAGCGACGCGATTTCGTCCGGCTGCCCGATGCGTTGCAAAGGGATATGCGCCGTGATCTGCTCTGCCATTCCGGCCGTCATATCGGTGGCGACAGGGCCGGGCTGGATATTGTTAATGGTGATCCGCTTAGGCGCCAGATCCAGTGCCAGGTTCTGCACCATCGCTGCCACCGCGGCTTTACTCATCGCATAAACGCTACTCCCCGCATGCCCCGTCCGAACAGCGGTATTGCTGCCAATGGTGATCACTCTCCCTCCTTCCACCATGCTTTTCACTGCCGCCTGAATGGAGAGGAAAACGCCGCGCACGTTTACCGACAGCGTGGCATCCAGATCTTCCAGCCGGTAATCCTCAAGCGTGCCCAGCCGCAGTACGCCTGCGTTCACTACGGCAACATCCAGCCTGCCGTAATGGGCGATCGTGGCATCAACCGCAGCCTGAATTGCAACTGCATCTGCGCTATCAGCATTGATCGCCAGCGCCTGCCCGCCCGCATCAGTAATCGACGAAACCAGCACATCGGCGCGATCCGGTCGTGAGACCCAGGTCACGGCAACGCGATACCCTTCCCTTGCCAGCCGCACCGCAATGGCCGCGCCAATCCCGCGTGCACCGCCGAAAATCAAAGCGACTTTTTCATGCGTCATCGTATTTTCTCCGGTAATGATGCGCACCCGGCGGGTGCGCCTGGTAACACCATGCCAGCATACCGCCCACCGCGCCCTGGAGAAATGTATCACACTGTATCTTCGCCATCTGGCACACGCGTCGATACAAAAATTCCCGCAAAGCAAACAGCCGCGATACATAAAAATGGTCTTCTGTCTCTCGTAACATGACCTCAAGAGGAGATACCAAAATGATTCGCCGCTATTTTTTGCTTCCTTTACTCGCCATGACGTCCACCGTCTGCGCCGCCCCCCTGAGTGGCCTGAGTGCCGCCGATGTCAATGGCCCGGCCGCCGTTGCGCCGCTGGAAAAGCCCCAGCCGCCAGCAAAACTGATTGTCGATCCGCCGCTGGCGGGACCGCTAAGTAAAGGCGCTGTCTTTATTCAGTACCGGGCTGAAAACCTGCGCATTGAGCCTGTATTTGGGCCAGACGCGCTGAAAGTCACTCCGCGTATCGGCCATATTCACGTTGTGGTGGATGACGCCCCCTGGCACTGGGCGGACACCAGCGGCGAGCCGGTGATTCTGGTCGGCTTGCCCGCCGGAAAGCACAAGGTGACGATCATCCTTGCCGACCCTACCCATAAACCCATCGACCACAAAACCGTGGAATTTACCGTGCCGCCGCATGCCGCGGTCCATCACTTTTAGGAGCCTGATATGAAAGCATTGTCTGTATTCACGGCGGCGCTGCTGGCGCTTTCTGCCAGCGCGCAGGCTGAGACGAAAACCAGCGTGGTGCTGGTACACGGGGCATTTGCCGACGGCAGCAGCTGGAATAAGGTGATTACCCGGCTGCAAAAACACCATACCGAGGTCATTGCGGTCCAACTTCCGCTCACGTCTCTGAAAGATGACGTGGCCGCCACGCAGCGCGCAATCGCCCGCGCTCATGGGGATGTGGTGCTGGTCGGTCACTCCTGGGGCGGAACGGTTATCAGCGAGGCGGGCAATAATGCCCGGGTGAAATCTCTGGTTTATGTCGCGGCTTTCGCGCCGGATTCCGGCCAGTCAACGGCAGATCTGGCAGACAGCTACCCTGCTCCGCCAGGGAGCGCCAGCCTCGCTAAAACGGCAGAGGGGTATTTATATCTGCCGTCAAAAGCGGTAAGCGAGAATTTTGCCCCTGACGTGAAGGACGCTGAGCGCAATGTGATTGCCGCCACGCAGGGCCCCATTAAGGCCGATGCGTTTGGAGAGAAAGTCACGCATGCTGCCTGGCATGACAAACCGAGCTGGTATGTGGTCAGCAAAAATGATCGGATGATCAATCCTGAGCTGGAGCGCGCAATGGCGAAGAAAATCAACGCCAATACCACGGAGGTGGCAGCAAGCCATGTATCGATGGTCAGCCAGCCGGACGTCGTTACCCATACGATTGAACAGGCATTATCGGGTCAACAGTGATAAAAAAGCCCGCATAATGAACGGTCCGATAACGGGCCACGCCATCCTGCGGGCTTTATGCCCTCCAGGCTCCTGCAACGGGGTGATGTGCGGTTTTGTCACAAACGCGCCTTCCCCCTCACTGAACCATCAGAAGCTGTACGTCACCTTCAAACTTCCTACAGGAGACGTTTTTCGCTGAACAATGGGGCTATCGCCGGCCTCCCCCGTCAGCTGCGTAACGCCAGCTGCGGCAAGCAGGCTCCAGCGCGAGGTAAGCTTATGGGTCCAGTCCAGGTTCAGCGAATACGCATATATTCCCGATCCGGCATCGTGTCGGGCAAAACCCGATGCGGCCGACTGGGCGGCATTTACCCCATAGTAGGTTTGCACATACTTACTGGATCCCCAGCTACCGGTCAGCGCCAGCGTTAACGCATTTTTCGGAGATGTATAGAGCGGGCTGGCAATGCAGAAATGCACAGCTTCACCATTGTCTCTCTCAGAAACCGGGACCTCTGCCTGCAACTGCACGGTCAGCCAGTCAGTCACCCTGTACCCCAGCCCTGGCACAACGATAGCTGAGCCTTTAATGTCACCCATACCTCGCAGGTCGTCGCTGCCGGAGGCGATCGAATCGCTGCTTACGTCGCGATCCTTACGTCCAGCGCGATAGCTCAGCGCTGCGTTGTAGTCCAGCTTACCAAAGCTGTTGCCGTAGCCGATCCCTCGCGTGGTGCTGACAAAAAAACCATTTGCCATCGCGTAATCAACCACCTGAGCCGCAGAGACCCGGCTCTTGTCCGAACCGGAATAGCGTGGCGCAACATCCACGCCGCCTCCCAGGGTTAACACGTTGCCCTGAGGCTGCTCTGCCGCCAGTGCCGAGGCGGCCAGTAACGCCAGGACGGCCCCCGGCAAGATGCTTTTCATGCTGCGACCGATGCGCGAACGGGGGAAACTATGACGCGGTGTGATGTTTCTCATTAAAGAAGCCCTTTGGATTCAGATAATTGCGATACAAGCGGTGTTAAACGCCAGAGCGCTAATTCTGAATACTCACCCTAAGGTTCTTATGAGCCGTAAATGAAGAAATGCTGAAGCACGTGAAGGTTCTGTAAACCCTGAACAATTCCTGTTACCGTTTTTTCTTCAGTTGTTCTTCATGCACTGTTGATACAGTTACCAATGTGAAAATTCTACTAATTGAAGACGACCTGGATCTCGGCAATGGCGTACGTATCGCCCTTGCAGATCAAGGATTTGATGTTATATGGGTACGCCGCAAAGAGGATGCGCTGCATCAGCTTGAGCTCTGCGTGCCGGAACTTATTTTGCTCGACCTGGGGCTGCCCGATGGCGATGGCATGAGCCTGATGACGCGCCTGCGTCAACAGCTTAAAGGTGTCCCCGTCATCATCCTGACGGCGCGAGGCACGCTACAGGACCGCCTGTGCGGGCTGGATGCAGGTGCAGACGATTATCTGGTCAAACCTTTTGTTCTCGCCGAACTGCTGGCGCGCGTGAGAGCCCTTGCGCGACGCAGTTACGGTTTTGAAAATGAGGCAATAGAAATTCGCGGTTTGTCGCTTCATATTCCGACGCGTCGCGTAACGGTGAGCGCACGCCACATTGAGCTGACGGCAAGCGAATATGCGCTGCTTGAAACGTTAATGCTGCGCGCCGATCGCGTGCTTACGCGACGCTATCTGGAAGAAAGGATATTTGGCACGAAAGAAAACCTCAGCAACGCGCTTGACGTACATATGGGTAACCTGCGGCGAAAAATTGGCGATGGCTTTGTACGAACGGTAAGAGGCGTAGGGTATGTCATTGATACCGTACCCGTTCAGAAGGCGGCAGGTTGATGCGTAATTTTTGGCACCACCTCAGGCTTCCCACGCTGGTCAGGCGAATGCTGGTCGCCCAGATGCTGCTGCTTACGTTGCTCTGGTGTCTCTTTTTAACCTTCATTTTAATGGAAGACCTGCGTAGCCCTCCCATACTGACCGGCAGTGAGACTTACGAAACCCTGTTTTCCCTGGTGGAGAGTATGGACGATCGTCCGCAGGCGCGTAATGCTGTGCTGACAACGTTCAGCAAGGCGTTACGCGAGGGCTATGGTGGGGGGGAAGATCCGGAGCTGTCCATCAACCTCATTGTTCGCAAGAATAACGAGATTATTTTTTCTTCGGATGGTGCGCCAACGGGGGTAAAAAATAGCCGTCTGGGGGTCATGCAGCATGTCCAGAGTGAAGATCATACATGGACGAGCCGTACCCTCAAATCCGCGCACTCTGACGTGGAAGTCACCCTTTTTACCCCTGCCGGTAGCTGGAATTTCTTTATCTATCTGAACTCGCGCGGCTACTACGTCATGCCGCTGATGATATGCATCCCTTTTCTTCTGTTCCCCGCGTGGCTGTCCATCCGCATCGCGATGCGCCCCTGGAACAAGGTGGTAGATGAAATTTCATTGCGCACGCCGGACGATCTCTCGCCTTTAAAAGCCGTCCCCAGACACAGGGAGCTTCGCCAGACGGTGGACGCGATTAATGACTTTCTGGCCAGGGTGCGGGAAAGCGCCGAAAGGGAAAGAATGTTTATTGCCGATGCCGCTCACGAGCTGCGTACGCCTCTGGCCGCGATGCGGATCAACGTCGAGGCATTGCAGTCCTGGGTCATCAGCGAAAGCCAGCAGGAACTGCTTGCGGGCATTGTTCGCAGCAATAGCCGTGCTGCGCGTCTCGTCAATCAGCTTCTGCTGATGATGCACAGCGAAGCGCACATCAGCACGGTGATGTCGCCTGTGCCGCTGACAACGCTTATTCAGGAGCGAATGGCTGCCCTTGAACCGCTGGCGTCCGGGCGCAGAATTGAGTTTGAATTCATCGCCGACGATGAAATCCATATCGCAGGCATTCGGGAACGTCTGGTATCGCTGATCGACAATTTAATTGAGAATGCCGTGAAGTACAGCCCTGAAGGTGGACGCATTGAGGTACAACTGCAATCGCGTGACAAGTCCGCTCAGCTGCGCGTCTCAGACGCGGGTCCCGGCATTCCGGTTGAACTGCGGGAGCGCGTATTCGACAGATTTTTCCGCGATCCTAATCAGACTCAAAGCGGGAGTGGACTGGGACTTGCCATCGTTAAAGCCGTTACGCAGCAACACAACGGCAGGGTCAATCTGAGTACGTCAGCCGAAGGCGGTCTTATGGTGACCGTTGATTTCCAGAATCCGGCGTTCGTATGAACGTAAACGCGGCGCTACACGTCCTGACATCTGTCAGCGCAGCGTTACTTCACGTATGCCGCAGATTGCTTCAATAAAATTACCGTATTTGTTATATTGTTACTTACTGATTATTCACCTCTGCGGTGCCAAAAAGAACAAGATTCACCGCAACCCAGGACAGAAAAATGTTAGATTACCGCTTCCCGACAGCTTTGCAGATGGTTCTCAGCGTAGCGATGGCGGAGCAATCGGGTGAACGTTCGACGAGTGCAATCCTGGCCTACGGCCTGGAAGCGAATCCGAGCTTTATCCGCAAATTAATGGTTCCTCTCGCCCGCGACGGCATTATCGTCTCCACGCTTGGCCGCAACGGCTCGATTCACCTTGGCCGCCCGGCGGAAGAGATCACCCTGCGCGATATCTACCTTTCCGTCACAGAAGATAAAAAGCTGTGGGCGTCCCGTCCTGACGTCCCGGCCCGCTGCGTGGTCAGCGCCAACGCCTGCTGGTACTTTAAATCGATCGCTGATGAGGCGGAGCAGGCTTCGTTAGCGGTTTTAGCGCGCCATACCGTCGCCAGCGCGCTGGAAGAGGTAAAAAAAGCCGACACCAGCGGGTGCGATCCGGTGCCGGAAATCTGTTCACAGCATAAAAAAACCTCTTAATCCTTTACGCATTGCGAAAAAAAGCCGCCTTCACTATCAAGGCGGCTTTTTTACATCTGCTACGTCCTACGCAGGCAACACCTCTTTTTCCGCTTTGCCACGCGTCACGAACTTACGCAGCGTCACGTAAAAGACCGGCGTCAGGAACAGACCAAACAGCGTCACGCCCAGCATACCGGAGAAGACGGTGATCCCGGTGACGCCGCGCACTTCGGCACCCGCGCCGTGGCCGAGGATGAGGGGGATCGTCCCGGCAATAAAGGCGATAGAGGTCATCACAATCGGGCGTAGACGCAGGCGGCACGCTTCCAGCGCAGCGTCCATAATGCCTTTGCCCTGAATTTCCAGTTCGCGGGCAAACTCTACGATAAGAATCGCGTTTTTACAGGCCAGCCCCATCAGCACGACCAGCCCCACCTGCACGAACACGTTGTTATCGCCCCCGGTCAGCCAGACGCCGAACAGCGCGGAGAGCATCGTCATCGGTACGATAAGGATCACCGCCAGCGGCAGCGTCCAGCTTTCATACAGCGCCGCCAGCACCAGGAACGCCAGCAGAACCGCGACCGGGAAAACGATCAGCGCCGTGTTGCCCTGGGTGGCCTGCTGGAAGCTCAGGTCCGTCCATTCGATGTTCATCCCGTTCGGCAGGATCTGTTTAGACATGGCGTCCAGCTGCGTCATCGCCTGTGCGGAAGAGAGTAGGCGCGGGTCGGCATCGCCAATGAGATCCGCCGCCGGATAACCATTGTAGCGGATCACCGGGTCCGGCCCGTAGGTGGTGCTGATGGTGACCATACTGCCAATCGGCACCATTTCACCCTGGTTATTGCGCGTACGTAAGTTCGCGATATCTTCCACGCTGTCGCGGAACTGCCCGTCGGCCTGTGCCATGACGCGCCAGGTCCGTCCAAACTGGTTAAAGTCGTTTACATATGACGAACCCAGATAGGTTTGCAGCGTGCCGAAGAGATCGGTGAGGGACACGCCCTGCGCTTTCGCCTTATCACGGTCGACCTGCACATCCAGCTGCGGAACGTTAGCCTGGTAGGTTGAGATAGGGAAATGCATCCCCGGCGTCTGCATAATCGCCCCGGACATAGTATTTACCGCGTTTTGCAGCGCGCCATAGCCCAGACCAGCGCGATCCTGAATGTACAGCGAATAGCCCGACCCCTGACCCAGCCCTAAAATCGGCGGCGGCAGAATCGAGAAGCCAAAGCCCTGCTGGATTTGCGCGATTTTCGCGTTGATCTCCGCGTTTATTTCCGCCGCCGTATGTTTACGCTGATCGAACGGTTTCAGGCCAAAAAATACCGTCCCGGTGTTCGGCGTGTTGGTGAACTGGAGCGCATTCAGGCCAGGAAACGCGACCGCATAATCCACACCTTCAGTATTCATCCCGATTTCGCTCATTTTGCGGATCACCGCATCGGTGCGCGCCAGCGACGAGCCTTCCGGCATTTTCACGCCGCCGATCAGGTACAGCTTATCCTGGGTCGGAATAAACCCGCCGGGAACGGCTTTAAACATCACGCCCGCGGCACAAAGCAGCAGCAAATAAACCGCAAACACGGCCCCGCGTCGGCCAAGCGTTTTGCCCACCAGCCCCTGATAGCCAGTCGAGCTGCGGTGGAAAAAGCGGTTGAACGGACGGAAAATCCAGCCGAACAGACGATCGATAAGCCGGGTCGGGAGATCTTTCGGGGCGCCGTGTGGCTTCAACAGCAGAGCAGCCAGCGCCGGAGAGAGCGTCAGCGAATTGATGGCGGAGATCACCGTGGAAATCGCTATCGTCACCGCAAACTGCTTGTAGAACTGACCGGTCACACCGGAGAGGAACGCCATCGGCACGAACACCGCGCACAGCACCAGCGCAATGGCGATAATCGGCCCGGACACTTCACGCATCGCCTGATGCGCTGCCGCAAGCGGGGCAAGCCCCTCTTCGATATTTCGTTCGACGTTTTCCACCACCACGATGGCATCGTCCACCACGATACCAATCGCCAGCACCAGCCCAAACAAGCTCAGCGTATTCAGCGAAAAGCCGAGCAGATAGAGAATACTGAACGTGCCCACCACCGATACCGGCACCGCGATCAGCGGAATGATCGACGCGCGCCAGGTTTGCAGGAACAGGATCACAACCAGCACAACCAGCACCACCGCTTCCAGCAGCGTTTGCACCACCGCGCGGATAGAATCACGCACAAACACCGTCGGGTCGTAAGGCGCCGCCCATTTCATATCGTCCGGGAATCGTGTGGACAGTTCGTCCATTTTGGCGCGCACCGCGTTAGACAGATCGATGGCGTTTGCCCCCGGCGACTGGAAGATACCAATCCCGACCGCGTCCTTGTTGTTGAGCTGCGAACGCAGCGCATAGCTGCCGGAACCCATCTCAATACGCGCCACGTCGCGCAGGCGGACGACCGTACCATCCTGCGTTGTTTTCAGGACAATATTGCCGAACTCATCTTCGGTATGCAGACGGCCCTGGGCGTTTATGGAGATCAGGAAATCGCTCTCTTTCGGCAGCGGCTCGGCGCCAAGCTGCCCGGCGGACACCTGCACGTTCTGCTCCTGCATCGCTGTCACCACGTCGGAGGCCGTCAGCCCGCGCGCCGCCACCTTGTTCGGGTCCAGCCAGACGCGCATCGCGTATTCGCCCGAGCCAAAAATCTGTATTTGCCCCACGCCGGGCAGACGCGCCAGCTCGTCCTTCACCTTCAGCGTGGCGTAGTTACGCATGTACAGTGAATCGTACTTACCGTTGGGCGAGAACAGATGCACCACCAGCGTCAGCGTTGGCGACTGCTTCTGGGTCGTGATGCCCAGGCGCCGCACGTCTTCCGGCAGACGCGCCTCGGCCTGCGCGACGCGGTTTTGCACCTGAACCTGCGCCTGATCCGGATCGGTTCCCGGACGGAAGGTGACGGTAGTGACCAGCACGCCGTCAGAGCCCGCGACGGATTTCATGTACATCATGTTCTCAACGCCGTTGATCGCCTCTTCCAGGGGCGTCGCCACGGTCTCGGCAATCACTTTCGGGTTGGCGCCCGGGTACTCCGCGCGTACCTGCACGCTTGGCGGCACGACGTCAGGATATTCGCTCACCGGCAGCAGCGGGATGGCGATTAACCCTGTGATAAAAATCAGAATCGACAGCACCGCGGCAAAAATCGGCCTGTCGATGAAAAAACGGGAAAAGTCCATGGATTGGATTCTCAGGTAAGGGATCAGTTGAGGGCGGCGCTGGCGGTCATGGCAACGGTTTTCGCGTTAACCGGCATACCCGGCATAAACACTTTTTGTAAACCATCGACGATGACTTTATCCCCGGGATTCAGCCCCTGCTGTACGATACGTAAACCGTCCGCCAGACGCCCGGGCGTGATGTCACGGCGCTGCGCTTTCCCGTCTTTATCAACGACATAGACGTATTTACGATCCTGATCGGTCAGCACTGCCTTATCGTCAACAAGCGTGGCTTTAAATTCCGCACTGCCCGGCAGGCGCACGCGGGCAAAGAGCCCTGGCGTGAACTGACGTTGTGCGTTATCTAACAGCGCGCGCATACGGATCGTTCCGGTACTCGGCGTAAGCTGATTATCCAGAAAATCCACTTTACCCTGATGGGGGTAACCTTCTTCGCCCGTCAGGCCAATCTCCACCGGAAGCGCCGTGTGATTGCTGGATGCCCCCTGCCCGCTGCGGGCCAGATTTTGATAGTGAAGGTAGGTTGACTCGTCCACGTCGAAGTAGACGTAAACCGTCTTCTGCGAGACCAGGGTGGTGAGCACGCTGGCGCTGTCGCCCGCCGTCACCAGATTACCGCTGGTGATTAACGCCCGGCTGGCGCGACCGTCGATAGGCGCGGTTACTTTGGTGAAGTCCAGGTTGAGCTGAGCGGCATCAACCGCCGCCTGCGCCGCGCGAATATCGGCCTGCGCCTGGGTAGCGGCGGAACGGCGCTGCTCCCACTCCTCACGGGATACCACGTTGGTATTGACTAATTTATCGGTACGGCTGGCCTCGCTTCGCGCCAGGCTGGCCTGCGTTTTGGCTCTCGCCAGGTTCGCCTGCGCCTGTTCCAGCGCCGCGCGATAGGTTCGGTCATCTATCGTGAACAGCACCTCGCCCTTCTTCACCTCCTGGCCGTCGGTGTAATTCACTTTCTCAATATAGCCGGAGACGCGCGGACGCAGCTGAACGCTTTCCACCGCTTCAATGCGACCGTTGAAGCTATCCCACTGGCTAATGGACTTCACCACCACATCGGCGGCGCTGACGACGGGCGCTTGCGGTGCGGCATTTTGCGCGACGCTGTCATCGCACCCGACGAGAAGCACGGAGAGTAAAACCACCCCCATCGTGCTCAGATGAAAGTAACCCCAGGTTTTTTGCAGGCTCATTATTTTTATTCCGGTAATTGTAGCTGCCGGGCAAGACGCTGCGGGAGACGCCGCGCCACTTCCTTTGTCCGGTAGCTGGCTTAAGGCCATTTGTGTCGTTCATCGCCACAAAACTGTAACAGTTGCGAATACACTATCGCGGCGATTGTAGGAAGGCGCTTAACTAAGTGCAAGAATAATTGTTGCACTTTATGTGCTATTTGCGGCAAAGGTAAATCACGTGTTTTGAGAAGGGATTTAAATGTAACAATAAAACTTGCAATTAATGTAAAAACGAGCCACCTTTAAATGCAACTAACAAAGATGCTTTTTGGTGCGTGGCGTAGGGGGAAGCAAAATGAACACGGGTGCATTCATTCACGATTTACTCGACTGGATCGACAACAACCTCGATAGCCGTCTGGACATTGAAACCGTCTCCAGGCGAGCCGGCTATTCGAAATGGCACCTCCAGCGGATCTTCAAAGAACATACCGGCTCCCCTCTCGCCGAATATATTCGCGCGCAAAAGCTGCAAAAATCGGTCGAGCGCTTAGCCCAAAGCGATGAACCGATTCTGAACGTGGCAATCGCGCTGGGCTTTGACTCTCAGCAGTCCTTCAACCGCAGCTTTAAGCGTCAGTACGGTCAGGCGCCAGGCGCATGGCGGCGCAGTATCGGCTGCCGTGGATCGCGGCAGATGAGCCAGTGACTTACCAGATATGGGCCAGAAAAGAAAAACCCTCTGTAAACAGAGGGTTTTATCAGTCTTACCTGCTTATGACGTCGCAGGAAGGGTTATGGGCTTTCCCACTCGACTATCAATTAAATTAAAATTAATATAAATAACAGTTACTTAGAAGATTGGCCATTTTCGCCGCGTCTTCATAAATGTGTGCATTTTCTACTGTGTGCTCCGTCGGCGTGTAAGTTTTGAAAGACCGCGCCTGGACATAAGTACCATCGACACTAACCTCAGCCACAACGCCAATGACGTTAGTAGCCCTGGCCTCAACGAGTAACAACACATCATCGAGCAGGATTAGGGTATCGTTTTCGGACCACTGCTTGCTGTCAGGATCCTTGTAGTAAATTTCCTGGAGAACTGTGGCTCCCGGAAGCTGGGCATAGGGAATGTCGGCAAAGGCTGCTTCGCTCATCCTTTTCAGCCGATCTTTAAAGGCCTTATTGTAATCTGGCTTTCGCTGAAGGAGATTAAAGAGGAGTGCACGATACCTCGCATCGCGAGCAAAACAGGGATCGACCGCGTAGTAGTCCGACCCAAGCTGAATTAGAGGTTTCTTACGTGCTGGCAGTGACCGAAAGGGTGTCCCCTTAAACTCGCCCTCCAAAACTTGATAACGATTCCCGCGTATTATGACCCAAGTGGATTTCGCACGGAATTCAGTGTCGGCCGTGTTAGGACCGAAAATGCCATCTTTGATATCAGCAGAGGTGAACATAGCAAAGAGCATGGCCTGTGCTCTTAGTTTTCGGCTAAGTTCAAACAGCTCAGCGCACAGTGCTTCGTTGAATTCCATATCCGCAGGTGCGGCATCTGATGCCAGAACCGCGTTAACATACTCCAGTAAGAACTGGTTTTCATTAACCACGTCATCTGGGCCATCCTCCTGGCCTTGCTTTTCGCCCCCAATTTGGTTTCCCCATTGTTTTCATCATATGTTGAGCGTAGATGTACCCGAGCAAATCATGTGGAGGCATTTTGACAATCAACTCACGCATTCGGTCAGCAATGGATTCCATATCCTTCAATAAAGAAGCTGTAGCCTTCTTTCGATCTTCTTCCATATTCATTCATACCATCTCGTTTGAAGTACTGATTTTTCAAGCACTATTGTTCTTGCTCATCAATCATATCAACTCAGTCCTGCATCTTGGTTTAACACTGTTCACAATAATCGACTTTCCTATATATTGTACTTAGTCTGGTTACATCGAGATTTCGAGCGCTACCTGTAGTGGATGATTTTGGCAGGATTTGCTGTGGTAAATCATTTTATATTTTAATTGTAATTATTCCGAGCATGCAATTATGACCACTTTCCTTAAATGCATCTACTATCTGGTATAGTTATAAGTTGATATAGATCTACCTTCCAAAGGTAGGCCAGCCTTTTTCAGATTAAAATATTTAAATACGCATTTTTTGTATAGTTTATTTTCTTAATAAACGCATTATATGCAGATAATATTCATAAGTATCTATAAAGGAAAGGGAGATACATGACTTTGCATGGAAAGTTTATAATAAATGATGCTGATTACTCACCACTTGCATTTGATGGTATTGGTGTATTTATGGCGTTTTCTGGTAACGGTGCATACAGAAACAAAGGAGCATGTGGTATCATACCAAACGTTGGACCGCTACCAAAAGGTAAATATTATATAGTAGACAGGCCTAAAGGAAGTATAGCTAACAGGTTTAGAGCCTGGGGAGTCGATACTTATAAAAGCATTTTTAGTTATCATGTTGATCATTCTGAATGGTTTGCATTATTTCGCGATGATGGGAATGTAGATGATACTACATTTTACGAAAGCATAGCCAGAGGTGGATTTAGGCTACATCCCGGTCAGGTTTCAGAAGGGTGTATAACTTTACCAAGCCAATCGGATTACAATAGATTAAGAGATGCACTATTAAGAACAAAGAAAGAAAAGATTAAAGGTATTGATTTAGAAACCTATGGAACAATTGAGGTCATTATTGGTGGCTATCAAAAAACTTGCCCTTAGTTCCCTTAGAATTATTCTATTCATAGGGATATTCGCTAGTGTGTCATGGTTAGATGTTTGTTACTTAACTGAACATCCATTAATAAGTAATGAAACAGCTATTAGAATTTCCTCTTTTTTTAGCAACAACCCAACACCCGAAGATATTTACTATAGTTATGATTATACATTAATTGTATTTAACGTTCTTATCTCTCTCTTTTTATACATTGTAACAATGAAGTTAGTTAAATTAACAAGGAGTAAATAAAATGCCTATCCCTCCCTATCTGTGGCTTAAAGATGATGGTGGTGCCGATATCAAAGGTTCTGTAGATGTTCAGGATCGTGAAGGCTCTATCGAAGTAATCAGTATGGGTCATGGTGTTAATCTTCCCGTCGATACGGCCAATGGAAAGATCACCGGAACACGTCAGCATTCTTCGTTTAATTTTGAAAAAGAAGTTGATAGCTCCAGCCCCTATCTCTACAAAGCAGCAGCCACAGGACAAACATTAAAAAGTGCAGAAATAAAATTTTATCATATCAATGATGCTGGCCAGGAAGTGTGTTATTACACCATCTTAATGGAAAATGTAAAAATAACGGGTGTTAATTGTGGTGTACCAAATGTTAAATTGTCAGGCAATGACAAGTTAAATCATATGGAATCCGTATCTATGCAATATGAAAAAATCACATGGCGAATTGTAGATGGCAATATCCAATTCTCTGATTCATGGTACGAGAGGAAAACAGCATAAATTTAAGTCACATTCTGTGCCACATTGCATTGTAGAAATTGTCCTTTTCGTTGCTAACAGCTGCCAGAAAGTGCCAAAAAAAAGCCCGCAGATACGCGGGCTTAGAGCTACTTTGCAGGTTTCACGTACAGGCTGATGCCAGACGCGAAATCATTCCCACTCAATTGTCGCCGGTGGCTTGCCGCTGATGTCATACACCACGCGGGAAATACCGTTTACTTCGTTGATAATGCGGTTAGACACGCGGCCTAAGAAGTCATACGGCAGATGCGCCCAGTGCGCGGTCATGAAGTCGATAGTTTCCACGGCACGCAGGGAGACAACCCAGTCGTACTTACGGCCATCACCCATCACGCCGACGGAACGAACCGGCAGGAACACGGTGAATGCCTGGCTTACCTTGTTGTACAGGTCAGCTTTGTGCAGCTCTTCGATGAAGATCGCGTCCGCACGACGCAGCAGGTCGCAGTACTCTTTCTTCACTTCGCCCAGCACGCGCACACCGAGGCCCGGGCCAGGGAATGGGTGACGGTAGAGCATGTCGTACGGCAGACCCAGCTCCAGGCCAATCTTACGCACTTCGTCTTTGAACAGCTCACGCAGCGGTTCAACCAGGCCCATCTTCATCTCTTTCGGCAGGCCGCCCACGTTGTGGTGAGATTTGATGACGTGTGCTTTACCGGTTGCGGAGGCCGCAGACTCGATCACGTCAGGGTAGATGGTGCCCTGCGCCAGCCATTTCACGTCTTCCAGCTTCAGCGCTTCTTCGTCGAACACTTCAACGAACACGCGACCGATGATTTTACGTTTCGCTTCCGGATCGTTCTCACCCTTCAGCGCGTCCAGGAAGCGCTGCTCGCCTTCCACGTGAACGATGTTCAGGCCGAAGTGGTCGCCAAACATGTCCATCACCTGCTGGGCTTCGTTCAGACGCAGCAGTCCGTTGTCTACGAAGACGCAGGTCAGGTTTTTGCCGATGGCGCGGTGCAGCAGCATGGCGGTCACGGAGGAGTCCACGCCGCCGGAGAGGCCGAGGATCACTTTGTCATCGCCAACCTGCTGGCGGATACGCTCCACAGCGTCGTCGATGATTTTTGCCGGGGTCCACAGGGCTTCACACTGGCAGATGTCACGCACGAAGCGCTCCAGCATGCGCATACCCTGACGGGTGTGGGTCACTTCCGGGTGGAACTGTACGCCGTAGAAGCGTTTTTCTTCGTTCGCCATGATCGCGAACGGGCAGCTTTCGGTGCTGGCAACGGTCACGAAGTCGGACGGGATAGCGGTAACTTTGTCGCCGTGGCTCATCCACACGTCCAGCAGCGGTTTGCCGTCTGCGGTCAGGGAGTCTTCGATACCGCGCACCAGTGCGCTGTCGGTGACGACTTCAACCTGTGCGTAGCCGAACTCACGCTCGTTAGAGCCTTCTACATGACCACCCAGCTGCATCGCCATGGTCTGCATGCCGTAGCAAACGCCGAACACCGGGACACCCGCTTCGAACACATACTGCGGTGCACGCGGGCTGTTCTCTTCGGTGGTGCTTTCCGGGCCGCCGGACAGAATGATGCCGCTTGGATTGAACTCGCGAATCTGTGCTTCCGTGACATCCCACGCCCACAGCTCACAGTAAACGCCCAGTTCACGCACGCGGCGCGCCACCAGCTGAGTGTACTGAGAACCGAAATCCAGGATGAGAATGCGATGTTTATGAATGTTTTCCGTCATTGACGCTAATTCCGAGGCAAGTGAAACAAAACAAAGCGCCCGGCAGAAGCCGGGCGCGGAAATTTATCAGGAGCCCAGACGGTAGTTCGGGGACTCTTTGGTGATCGTCACGTCGTGAACGTGGCTCTCCTGGATACCCGCACCGCTGATGCGTACGAATTCCGCTTTGGTACGCAGCAGGTCAATGGTACCACAGCCGGTCAGACCCATACAGGAGCGCAGGCCGCCCATCTGCTGGTGAATGATCTCTTTCAGACGGCCTTTATAAGCAACGCGACCTTCGATACCTTCCGGCACCAGTTTGTCAGCGGCGTTATCGGTCTGGAAGTAACGGTCGGAGGAACCTTTGGACATTGCGCCCAGGGAGCCCATACCGCGGTAAGATTTGTAAGAACGGCCCTGGTAGAGTTCGATTTCACCCGGGGATTCTTCAGTACCGGCCAGCATAGAGCCCACCATCACGGCTGCGGCACCTGCGGCGATCGCTTTGGCGATGTCGCCAGAGAAGCGGATACCGCCGTCCGCGATTACCGGAATACCGGTGCCTTCCAGCGCTTCAACCGCGTCAGAAACCGCAGTGATCTGTGGAACACCCACGCCGGTGACGATACGGGTAGTACAGATGGAGCCAGGGCCGATACCCACTTTCACCGCGCTGCAACCCGCTTCCGCCAGCGCACGAGCGCCTGCGCCTGTTGCCACGTTACCGCCGATGATCTGGAGATCAGGGTATTTAGCACGGGTTTCACGAATACGTTGCAGAACGCCTTCGGAGTGGCCATGAGAGGAGTCAATCAGCAGTACGTCAACGCCCGCAGCAACCAGCGCGTCAACGCGCTCTTCGTTACCCGCACCTGCGCCAACCGCAGCGCCGACGCGCAGACGGCCATGCTCGTCTTTACAGGCGTTCGGTTTACGTTCTGCTTTCTGGAAATCTTTAACGGTGATCATGCCGCGCAGGTGGAAGTTCGCGTCCACAACCAGCGCTTTCTCAACGCGTTTTTCGTGCATTTTCGCCAGCACCACGTCGCGGGTTTCACCTTCACGCACGGTCACCAGACGCTCTTTAGGCGTCATGTACACGCTGACAGGCTGGTTCAGGTCAGTCACGAAACGCACGTCACGACCGGTAATGATACCCACCAGTTCGTTGTCTTCAGTCACTACCGGGTAACCAGCGAAGCCGTTACGCTCGGTCAGGGCTTTCACTTCGTGCAGCGTGGTGGTTGGCAGAACGGTCTGAGGATCGGACACAATACCGGATTCATGTTTCTTTACGCGGCGAACTTCTTCCGCCTGACGCTCAATAGACATGTTTTTGTGGATAAAGCCAATGCCGCCTTCCTGTGCCAGGGCGATAGCCAGACGCGCTTCAGTCACGGTATCCATTGCTGCGGAGAGCATAGGAATGTTCAGACGAATGGTTTTCGTCAACTGCGTGCTGAGGTCGGCAGTATTCGGCAGAACGGTGGAGTGAGCGGGAACGAGGAGGACGTCGTCAAACGTCAGTGCTTCTTTAGCGATACGTAGCATGGGCAATATCTCTGACCTGGGTGGTTAAATATTGCCGTGGCATTATACAGAGCGTAACCGATTGCATCTACACTTTTTTATAAAAAAGCTTGCGATTGCCTCACAGCAGGTTACTATCGACTGAATAACTTGCTGATTTAGAATTTGATCCCGCTCACATGTTATCCTCTCAATCCCCCT
The DNA here is from genome assembly GCF_049238105.1 of Enterobacter cloacae complex sp. IR5418. NCBI lineage: Bacteria > Pseudomonadati > Pseudomonadota > Gammaproteobacteria > Enterobacterales > Enterobacteriaceae > Enterobacter > Enterobacter cloacae complex sp. IR5418. Next base: position 276,499 of record NZ_JBMKHS010000001.1, read on the forward strand.
CAATTTATACTGTCAGCCGCCTTAATCAGACGGTGCGTTTGCTGCTTGAGCAGGAAATGGGGCAGGTCTGGATCAGCGGTGAAATCTCTAACTTCACGCAGCCCGCCTCCGGTCACTGGTACTTTACGCTGAAAGACGACACCGCTCAGGTGCGTTGCGCGATGTTCCGCAACAGCAACCGTCGCGTCACGTTCCGCCCTCAGCACGGCCAGCAGGTTCTGGTTCGCGCCAACATTACGTTGTATGAGCCGCGCGGCGATTATCAGATTATCGTCGAGAGCATGCAACCCGCGGGCGAAGGCTTGCTGCAACAGAAGTACGAACAGCTAAAAGCCATGCTTTCGGCAGAGGGGTTGTTCGACCAGCAGTTCAAAAAGCCACTGCCCTCACCTGCCCACTGCGTTGGGGTTATCACCTCGAAAACCGGTGCGGCCCTGCACGATATTTTGCACGTCCTGAAGCGTCGTGACCCTTCCCTGCCCGTCATTATCTACCCGACTGCCGTTCAGGGTGACGATGCGCCAGGGCAGATCGTGCGCGCCATTGAACTGGCGAACGCGCGACAGGAGTGTGACGTATTGATCGTCGGGCGCGGCGGCGGTTCGCTGGAAGACCTGTGGAGCTTTAACGATGAGCGCGTGGCGCGGGCAATCTTTGCAAGCGTTGTCCCTGTGGTGAGCGCCGTCGGCCACGAAACGGATGTGACGATAGCGGATTTTGTCGCGGATTTACGCGCGCCCACGCCGTCCGCGGCGGCAGAGGTGGTCAGCCGTAACCAGCAGGAACTGCTGCGGCAGATCCAGAACGGGCAGCAGCGCCTGGAGATGGCGATGGACTACTTCCTCGCCAACCGTACCCGTCGCTTTACCCAGCTTCACCATCGTCTGCAACAGCAGCATCCGCAGTTACGTCTGGCGCGTCAGCAAACCGTGCTGGAACGTCTGCGTCAGCGCATGAATTTCGCGATGGATACGCAGCTTAAGCGCGCGGTATCTCGCCAGCAGCGCGTCACGCAGCGTCTGAATCAGCAAAACCCGCAGCCGACAATCTATCGCGCACAAACGCGGATCCAGCAGCTCGAGTATCGCCTCGCGGAGAATATCCGTTCACGCCTGAGCACCACCCGCGAACGTTTTGGCAATGCAGTGACCCATCTTGAAGCAGTCAGCCCCCTCTCCACGCTGGCGCGCGGCTACAGCGTGACGACGGCGACGGATGGTAAAGTGTTGAAGCAAACGAAACAGGTTAAAGCCGGAGATGTGCTTACCACCCGGCTTTCAGACGGCTGGGTCGAGAGTGAAGTGAAAGAGATTAAACCGGTGAAAAAAACGCGCCAGCGCAAAAGCGGATAAATCTTCGCCGGTTACAAACTATACTGCTGCTATTGCCTTTTTTAATAAGGAGAGCAGCATGCCCCATCTTCATAGCGTTATCCCTCCGTATATTCTTCGTCGTATTATCGAAAGCGGTTCTGAGCCGCAGCAGCGCTGCGCCCGTCAGACCTTAACCCACGTCCAGACGCTGATGGCCCATATGCCGGGCAAACCCGCAGCGCCGCATGTGAATAAAGCTGGTCAGCTTGAGCGTGACATCTACGATGCGAAACAGACCCAGGATCTGCCGGGTACCCAGGTGCGTTATGAAGGCCAGCCCTCCAACGGCGATGTGGCGGTGGATGAAGCGTACGATTATCTGGGTATCACCCATGATTTCTTCTGGAAGGAGTATCAGCGCGATTCGCTGGATAACAAAGGGCTGATCATCACCGGCACCGTGCATTATGGCCGCGAGTATCAAAACGCCTTCTGGAACGGTCAGCAGATGGTGTTTGGCGATGGCGACGGGGAAATCTTCAACCGCTTCACCATTGCCATCGACGTGGTGGCGCATGAGCTAAGCCACGGCGTGACGGAGACCGAAGCCGGGCTGATCTACTTTGAACAGTCGGGCGCGCTGAACGAGTCCTTATCAGACGTATTCGGCTCGCTGGTTAAACAGTACCATCTGAAGCAAACAGCCGATCGGGCAGACTGGCTGATTGGTGAAGGGCTGCTGGCGAAAGGCATCAACGGGAAAGGGCTGCGCTCGATGTCTGAACCCGGCACCGCCTATGACGATCCTCTGCTCGGAAAAGACCCCCAGCCCGCGCACATGAAAGATTTTATTAAAACGCGCGAGGATAATGGCGGCGTCCATCTCAACTCTGGCATCCCCAACCGGGCATTTTATCTGGCTGCGACGGCGATCGGCGGCTACGCCTGGGAAAAAGCGGGTTATGCCTGGTACGACACGGTTTGCGATCGCAACCTGGCGCAGGATGCGGATTTTGATGCCTTCGCAAAACTCACCATCGCCCACGGCGAGAAGCGCTCGGGGGGTGACGTTGGAGCGGCCATTAAACAAGCCTGGGAACAGGTGGGAGTATTGTAATGCAGGTTCCGGAACTGACGGATGACGCCGTGGTTGAGCTGGCCCGGGAAGGCGGCGTCGCCTTTATTCCTAAGCTGAGCGGTCAGCGCACCATCGCGCTTTCCTCGCTCAATGAGGCCCAGCGCCAGCGCCTGGTGAGCATCCTGGAGCAGGCTTTCCCGCGCGGTCAGCCGCCCGGGCAAGCCTCTTCCCCCGGCAGCGGTGACCAGCGCTATTTTCGCATCCAGATTATCTGGACCGGCCAAAATCAGGCGCACTACGCCGATATCATCGTGCTGGTGCCTGAGCAGGAAGCGCCCGAGTCGCTGGTCGAGCTGTGGCAGAAAGGCGAAGGCTGCGTGTGCGATTAACCTTCGGCCTGAACAAACTCCACGCGTTTTTTAGAGATAAGACCGTGGCCGTTCTGGCAGAAATAGTCCACCGCACCACAGGCTTTTAATACCTGGAGTGGCTGATGACACTCCGGGCAGAGGGCGTCGAGCGTGATATCTTTATTACAGTTTTCGCAGTGCGCGACCCCGTTCAGCGGCTCCAGCGGTGCCTGGCAATCCGGGCAGGTAATCGTCATGGTGACTCCTTTAAAGCGTTCAGGTCTGCATTAATTTTACCACGTCGCATTCAGTGCGGGCCACGCAACTGTTGCTGCAAGGTCAGCAGCAACGTCACCTCTTCGATCCTGCGGCGCGTCGTGCGGCTCACCTCATGCGGATCCCGTTCAAAGAGACTTTTTGCCCCCAGAATATGCTCTGCAAGACAGTGCTCGTAGATCGTACCGGGAATATGCCAGCGCTGAATATCTTTGCCCTCAATAAGCTCCAGCACATCTTCTGCGCCGCGTCGGTCGTGGCTGATGATGCGCCCGTCGCGCAAATAGAGGCGTAAGCCCTTTTGTCCAACCGCAGGTCCCGCGTATTTGTTAAGCCGGATGTCCACCGGCACGCCGCTGATGCGTCCCTGCAAATGCGCCTCACCTTCCGCCGTGGTCAGATCGCCCCTGGCGATATCGCGACCCAGACGGTCTTTTGCCGTCACCACCTGCAATGCCATATCGTCATGACCGCACAGATAGCGTACCGTTTCACGCAGCATCGCCAGCACGTGCGTACCGATATCCAGGATCACGCCGTCCGGGTGGCGAAGCGTTCTCGTATCCGGCTCTCCGGTCGCGAAATTGAGCGCGATGGGTTCCCCTGCGGCGTTATATCCGCTTGGCTCCTGCAAAAAACCCTCGATTCTGGCAATGTCTGAATAATGGCCGACCAGCGACTGCTTTACCGTTTCGATGCGCGCCATCCAGTGGTCGAGTGCCAGCACACGGGACGCCACCCCGGGCGTTGCCAGCAGCGCGTTGAGTTTTTCGATTTGAGGAAGCGTGGCGACAATCGGTTTTTCAATCACAATCCGCGGAACCGGCGAGGCAATCGCCTGCTCAAGCACCTCAAGGTGTTGCAGCGATGCGGTGGTGATAAACAGGGTATCCAGCGGGGTGGCTAAAAGCGCTGCAAGCGAGGCGCAGCGTGTAACGCCTTCAGGTTGCTTTGTGGGAAGAACATCAAACCCGAAACAACGAACAGCGCCATCGAACAGGTTACGTAGTGCGGGCAGATAGGCTGTTTCCACTACCGCGCCAAGACCAACAAATCCTAACTGCATATTTTCACCTCAGGAAATACAGTGCCGGGGCGTAACGCCTGCCCCTGCACACTGAGGTTTATGAGGCGTTAGCTGCCGGTTTAGTCTGCGCATTTTCCAGCATGCGACGCACCGGAACAATGAGGACGATCAGTACCGCAGCACAAATCAGCAGCGCAATCGAGCAACGGGCAAAGAGGTCCGGCAGCATATCCAGCTGGTCGGCCTTCACGTGACCGCCAATCAGACCTGCGGCCAGGTTGCCCAGCGCACTGGCGCAGAACCACAGGCCCATCATCTGACCGCGCATTCTTTCCGGTGCCAGCAGGGTCATGGTCGCCAGACCGATCGGGCTCAGGCACAGCTCACCCAGCGTCAGCATCAGGATACTGCCCACCAGCCAGAACGGAGAAACCCCTGCCCCACCGTTGCTCAGCACGTTCTGTGCCGCCAGCATCATCAGGCCAAAGCCCGCCGCCGCGCACAGAATGCCGATCACGAACTTGGTGATGCTGCTCGGACGAATGTTTTTGCTCGCCAGCTTCGGCCATGCCCAGCTAAATACCGGTGCCAGCAGAATGATGAACAGGGCATTAATCGACTGGAACCATACCGCCGGGATCTCGAAATCACCGATCATGCGGTTAGTGTAGTCGTTGGCGAACAGGTTGAAGGAGGTTGGCTTTTGCTCAAACGCGGACCAGAAGAACGCGGCGGAGACCAGCAGAATAAAGCAAACCAGCAGTCTGGCGCGCTCTTTGCGATTCAGGCCGGCGAAGATGAACAGGTAGATGAAGTAGAGCGCGACGGAGGCGGCAATCACATACACCAGCACGCTGGCAACCGCAACCGGATTGATCACAATCACGCCTAGGGCAATCAACGTAACGATAATTGCAACACCCACGGCCAGTGCCAGCAGCCAGGCCCCCACGCCGTTACGTTTCACGACCGGACTGTTCCAGGTGGAGTCCAGACCGACTTCGCTGTCGTAGCGCTTCATGGCCGGAACGGCAAACACGCGGAAGATGATCAGAGCGACCAGCATCCCGATACCGCCGATCCCAAAGCCCCAGTGCCAGCCGTGGGTTTTAATCAGCCAGCCGGAAATCAGGGGGGCAATGAACGAGCCCATGTTGATGCCCATATAGAACAGCGAGAAACCACCGTCACGACGCGCATCGCCCTTCTTATACAGGGTCCCGACCATTACCGAGATACAGGTTTTGAACAGGCCGGAGCCGAGCACGATGAACATCAGGCCGATGAAGAACAGGTTGTCGCCCATGATGGCCGACAGCGCGATCGACAGGTGCCCGAGCGCAATCAAAATCGAACCGTACCAGACGGCCCGCTGCTGGCCGAGCCAGTTATCCGCCAGCCAGCCGCCCGGCAGCGCGGCCAGGTACATGGTACCGGCAAAGATACCGACAATCGCCGAGGCGTTTTCGCGCGCCAGACCCATCCCGCCGTCGTACACGGTGGCGGCCATAAACAGGATCAGTAACGGGCGGATGCCGTAAAATGAGAAACGCTCCCACATCTCGGTGAAGAACAGCGAGCCGAGCGGATAAGGATGGCCGAAGAAGGTTCGGCTCTCTTTTTGATTAACATAGGATTGCATAATTCTCCCGAAAGGTATGTGTCGTGCCTGTAAACACCAGTATGTACGCCGAACGGTTACGTATCCGATCGATTTTTTACATACGGCGAAATATTGGTTAACCATTTGATAACCAGGCGCTAGTTTTGTCTAGTACCGAACCCTGGACTTTAAGATGAAAATTCGACGATTGTCTACTTTCTTAGATATAAAAATGGATGAAGGCGAATAGTGATTGACATCTCACTAATGCGCCAACAAAAAAGGCGTGAAGCAACAGGATGCTTTTCCCTTGCCCGCTTTCGTTGACCTGAAAGGCAAAAGCTCCCCTAAGGAAGCTTTCTGAATGACTGGCTCTGTCAGAAATAGACTCGTTCAATCGGACCGCGGTTACCCGAGTCGGTATCTTCCCAGAAACTTCCTTTGCTCGGGTAGATCACGTAGGTAAGCGTTTTGCTGCCGTTGATGATGAGCATATCGCCGGACACGGTAGCTTTTACGCTTTTCCCGGCGATTCTCACTGTCCCGGCACCAATATGAATGTTTGCAACGCGCTGGCCGTTTGGATGGCGTGCGACGTAATCGCCATCGTACTTTTTTATGTCAGCACGGGTGGTCGGCGTAACGCCGCGATCGGAGAAACCGGCGGCCTCATTCTCGGCCCTGGTTTTGTGGATGTCGCACCCTTTGGACTCATTGGTCATGTTGCATCCTGAACGTTCCAGCTGCGTGCGGTATGTGGCGCTGATGGCGTAAGCCGGACCCGCGGTGAAGGCAATCAGCGTGCTCGCCGTTAACGCCGCGATGATGTAATGCTTCATAGTTTTGGCCTGAAAAAAAGGGCCGCGTAAGCCGCCCTTGAGGGTGTAAAGGAAACTCAGAACTGGTAAGTCAGACCGGCCACCAGCGTATTGTCACCGCCATCAGCCAGGTCGATTTTGTAGCCGACATCGGCAACCAGATTTTTGTTGAAGTAGTAATCGGAACCCAGCGCAACATATTCAACAATGTCGCGGTTAGCGTTATCACGCGCGTGGACATAGGCCACGTTCGGGCGCAGACCAACGTCAAACACGTATGCGGCTATCGCTTCGAAGTGCTTAGCTTCATCAGCATCCTGCAACAGGTTGTGTGACTCACCATAAATGGTGGCGACGTACACGCGGTTAGCGTCATATTTCAGACCTGTACCCCAAAACTCGGCATTCTTGCCATCCCAGCCAGAGCGTTTTTGGTCAGCGGTGATCGCACTGGTGGAGTAAGCCGCTATAGCTGACACGCCGGTGTTAGCAAGATCATAACCGAGGGAAAAGCCGTAGCCGGTACCGTGCTGTTTGGCCGGATTGCTGTTGGTGTCATCCTGCCCCTGGTACTGGGCAGCAAACTGAACGCCGTCAGCTAGACCGAAGGCATTACCGGTGCGGAGTGTAGCAACGCCACTAGCGCGACCAGTAAGGAATGAATCAGTGCCTTCATAAGAGTCACCGCCGAATTCTGATAAAACGTCAGTGTAAGCACCAACATCGTAAGCCACACCATAGTTGCGACCGTAATCGAAAGATAGGTTGTGATCAAAGTCCAGACCAGCAAATGCCAGACGCGTCGAAACCCCATCTTGCGCACCTTCAGCCTGTGCAGCATCAAACTGGCCTTCAAACTGGCCGTAGCCGGTCAGTTTATCGTTTATCTGCGTTTCGCCACGAAAGCCCAGACGCGCATAAGTACCGTCGCCATCTTCACCGTCAGACCAACTGTGCGCGGCTTTCACTTTGCCGTACAGATCCAGTTTATTACCGTCTTTGTTGTAAATTTCCGCTGCGTATGCGGATGTGATCCCTAAGGCCAAAACGGCCAAAGCCACTACTGTTTTTTTCATACATCACTCTCTTATGATTGTAGTGTGTTACGTGCTATCAGCTTTGTTATGACTACCCGAAGGCGTTCATAAAAAAGCCCCCCTGAAATCGCGTGGGGGGAGCCTCCAAAGTGGCAAAAGGCTTAAATAATGATGAAGAGTGGAGCAATGACTCCCCGGTAACGACGCTGCCCAATGTCTTTAAGCAGCGCCGAAACGTTGGCAGACCTCCGAAGAGGCCGAAATGATTACCAGCCTACGGACACGCCAGCACCCGCCCCTACGTTGCCCTGAGTGTCCCAGGACAGGCCAGATTTGACGGTTACAGCGCCGGAAAGACGGGAGCTAACACCAGCGGCGATAGCGTTTTCCCCGTTGAACGTCCCTACGGCCATACCAAAGCTACCGGACTGGTCAGCCTGTACCTGAGGGATCTGAGTCAGGGCAACAGCACCGGCTACACCCGCGCGGAACTCTTTACGATCTTTATTCTGCTGGCTTTGCAGCTTGTTGAAGTTGGTCTGGTTGTTGGATTCCAGGTCCTGGATACGCGCTTCGTGGTTAGCCAGCTTTTTGCTGTTGTCTGCTACACGTTTGTTGGTATCAGCCAGTGCCTGACGGTTCGCCGCGATGTGCTTGTTAGCGTCATCAATGCGTGCGTGAGCGTAAGTGCCGGTATCCTGAGCCTGAGTCACAGCAGTTTGCAGAGCAGTGAAGTTCTGTGTCTGTCTGGTCAGGGCGTGCTGGTTGGTGGCAATCTGCTGGTGGTTCTGAACAGCCAGTTTGCCAATAGTCAGTTCACCTTTAGCCAGTGTCTGAGCGTGGGCATCATTGGTGTCGATAGCTGTGGTGTTGGTAGCAACTTGCTTAGCGACAGCCGGATCCACGTCCTTACCGTCTTTACCATTGGTTCCATTGAGGCCGTCTTTGCCATCTCTACCCGCTGGGCCAGTTGCGCCGTCTTTACCATTGGTACCATTCAGGCCGTCTTTACCATCTTTACCCGCTGGGCCAGTTGCGCCGTCTTTACCGTTAATTCCATCTTTACCGTTGGTACCGTCTTTGCCGTCCTGAGGCTTAGGTGCGTTTTCCAACGTGGTGATGCGGGTTTCGTGACCTGCTTCTACGCCAGTAGCGCGAGTCATTTCTTTAGTCAGATCAGTCTGGTTAGCCTTATCAATAGCCAGCCTGGTCAGCGCCTTCGTGTGAATATCCACTTCATTGTGAAGGACGGTTGTTTCGCCCAGTGCTTTCTTGCCGGTTTGAAGGGCAAGAGTTGAATCACGGTTAGCATCGGCAATTTCAAAGTCCTGTTGTCTCTGCTCACCTTCGTAACGGGTAACATCCAGCTTATCGCCCAGCGCTGATTTATCGGCTTTGTTAGCCATTTCTGCGGTGTAGGTGCTGGTGGCTACTTTGTCAGCCAGCGCAGCATCATGATCATTCAGGCGCTGATCCTGCTTGAGGTCATAGATGCTTTGTCCTGGTGCTGTTACTGCTGGCAGTGAAGGCGTGCTGGCAGAGGACGTTACATCAGCAGCTTTATAAACCACGGCAGTTTTAGTAGCCGCAATAACCGGAGCAGATGCGTGCAACTGGATGCCTTGCGCGTCTGTGTCGTTAGGTACGGTTACAGACGAGGTAAAGGCTGGTTCCATCGCGCCTTTTTCACGGTTGTGGGTGCTCACCAGACGCAACGTAGGTGCTGCTGGGGTTGCCTGCGGGTGCAGTTCCGGCACTTTCTGGATCTCAGGGGTCGCCTGCGGCAGCGCAGGCGTAGCCTGTGCCTGTTTAACAGGTGCTTTCTGAATTGACGGGGTTTTGCCAGCCAGTACAGGAGTCGCTTTTGTCGGCTGCGGGTGCAGCTCTGGAGCCCTGGTAACAGGTGGAACTTTTGCCAGCTGCTCAGGGGAAGCCAGACCTAACATTTCCTGACGTGCCTGGTTGCGCTGCGCACTCAGATCCTTAACGATAGCCTTGAAGGTTGGATCGTTACGGTCAGCACCCGTGGCGATCAGCTGGTTCAGCGAGTGGTTGATGGTTTTCCACTTGTCGCTTGCATGGTCAAAGGTTTTCGCTGGTGCGGTGGCCGCTGGCACATGGATAGCAGGTGTTTGCTGCGGCTGCGCTGGGTTTGCCTGTGGATGCAGGGTAGGTGTTTTCTGCACTGCTGGGATCAGAATCAATTTCGGCGCTGCCTGTGGGTGCAGGGTCGGAACCTTCTGGAACTCAGGAGTAGCCTGCGGCAGTGTCGGAGTAGCCTGCGGGCGCAGAGTAGGTGCTTTCTGCACTGCTGGGGTCAACTCCAGTTTTGGCGTTGCCTGAGGTTTCAGAGTCGGTGCCTTCTGGAAAGCCGGAGTCAGTTGCAGCTCAGGGGTTGCCTGTGCCTGTTTGGTCGGCGCAGTCAGGATTGAAGGCTCAGCCTGTGGCAGTGCCGGAGTCGCCTGTGGACGTTTAACTGGTACTTTCTGAATAGCAGGCTCGGCAACTGGCAGCGCCGGGGTTGCCTGTGGATGCAGAGTGGGTGCTTTCACCAGTGCTGGTGGAACAGCTACCGGAACAGCAGTAGGCGCTGCGTGAGGGACAGCAACAGGCGCAACGTATGTCGGCGCAGGTGGAACGGCTGGCTCACCGAAATGGCTAACATCTTTACCACTACGTACAGCAGAAACGAAAACCTCAGCGTCGTTAAAGTTCAAACCGAGGCGGCGCATAGCTACATCCTGAGCGCGAGCAAATTGAGCGCCATTCGGATCGTTCAGTGCCGTTTTAATTTCTTCCAATGCTGCCGGGAAACCGTTCTGAGAAGCCAGGCCACCTTCGATAGCGAACGCTGAGCTGGCAGTAAGTGCAGAAACGACTACACCGGCGATAATTGTCTTTTTCATCATTAACCCTGTCTGGTATTTTCTGTCACTGACCGACTTCGGTTAGCTCGCTGCCGGGGGTTGCGCCCCACCCGGTAGTAATCACTAACGAAACCGATCAGCCATTCATCTGAGTAATTTTCTTGTTGCCAACGGTAAGGTGTATTTCGTTCCGAATAGCTCGAGAGCCTCACTCAGAATGTCCTGTATGCTGTGTTGCGTCTGATGCACAACTTTCTGACGTATTCGTAAAGCGCTTATACAATCCTCGCGCTGAACTTCACCCGCTTTGCCGATGAGTCGTTCCTGTTCGTAGATGGAGAGCTTTTTCATTGCTATCTCCATGACGTCTCGCATTTCTGTACACACCTGAACACGTTTCGTGAGGGAATATGCAGACTTTAAAGAGTCATGTCCATCCGCAAAAAAGTGTTACAAAACAGTTTAAATAGTCACAAAGCTTCATTTTACGAAGAAAGGCATTTTTCAAGTGAAAGTGATACGTAAGTCACCAAGTGAAGAGAAAGTTTGAATGGTTAATAATATTAATTTACAGCAATACAATCATATACAAGTCTTATATATGTCTTTAAATACCCATAAGTCATTAACCTGTAGCAGGTTTCAGATGGTTTTATTCACGCCACAACCTCAGAGCTGCACCTTGTTTTTGCATTTTTTTATGTGGATATAGGATTTTGATATGAACGCGAAAATGTTTTAATTTGGTTGCTTTTTTGATTGAAATGTAAACATTTCATGCAGTAACATTCTTTGAGTGATGAATAAAACGAAAGATAGTTTGATATAAGTCAACTTTTCAAGGCGTGGGAATTATCAAGAATCACTCCTGAAAGAGTGATGAAGGGCAAGGTTAGAAAGTAAAAAAGGAGTAATGCTGGCGACAGAAAAAGACATTATCAGACCTTGTTATTTAATAGTCATGAGATAGTCTTAAAAAAGCTCGTCTGCCTTTGCGATGTTTTGACAATAAAAAAGCCCGACGAATGCGGGCTTTGAAGATTTCGGGCGTTCTGTTAACGCCTGATGAATTATTTGCTTTTCTTAATGTGCTTAATCAAACGCTTACGCTTACGCATCTGGTTCGGCGTCAGAGTGTTGCGTTTATTCGCAAACGGGTTTTCCCCTTCCTTGAACTGAATACGGATAGGCGTACCCATCACGTCCAGCGACTTACGGAAGTAGTTCATCAGATAGCGCTTGTAGGAGTCCGGCAGATCCTTAACCTGATTACCGTGGATCACCACGATAGGCGGGTTATACCCCCCGGCGTGGGCATACTTCAGCTTCACGCGACGGCCACGCACCAGCGGCGGCTGGTGGTCTTCAGCAGCCATGTTCATGATGCGGGTCAGCATGGCGGTGCTCTGACGGCGGGTAGAGCTGTCATAGGCTTCACGAACGGATTCGAACAGGTTACCTACGCCGCTACCGTGCAAGGCAGAGATGAAATGCACACGGGCAAAGTCGATAAAGCCCAGACGGAAGTCCAGCGTCTCTTTCACCTGCTCGCGCACGTCGTTGCTCAGGCCGTCCCACTTGTTGACGACAATAACCAGTGAGCGCCCACTATTGAGGATAAAGCCAAGCAGAGAGAGATCCTGATCGGAGATACCTTCACGTGCGTCAATGACCAGCAGCACCACGTTGGCGTCTTCAATCGCCTGAAGGGTTTTGATTACCGAGAATTTTTCCACCACATCGGTGATTTTCCCGCGCTTACGTACGCCTGCGGTGTCGATAAGTACGTACTCACGCTCATCGCGCTGCATTGGAATGTAGATACTGTCACGCGTTGTGCCTGGCATGTCGTAAACCACCACGCGCTCTTCACCCAGAATACGGTTAGTAAGCGTAGACTTACCTACGTTTGGGCGACCAACGATAGCCAGCTTAATAGGCAGATCCTGCGGGTTGAAGTCGTCTTCCGGCTCTTCCTCGCCCTCTTCTCCGGCTTCAAACTGCGCCCAGTATTCGGCGTCTTCATCCACCTCTTCCGGCGGGTTCACTTCATCCACCCACGGCAGCAGAACGGTTTCCAGCAGGCTGGTTACGCCACGGCCATGTGAGGCTGCGATAGGATAAATATCACCCAGACCTAAAGACCAGAAATCCGCAACCGCCTGATCGGCATCGATGCCGTCAGTTTTGTTCGCCACCAGGAAGGTTGGCTTTTCGCGTGAACGCAGATGTTTTGCGATAGCGGAATCCGCGGGCATCAGGCCAGCGCGAGCATCCACCATAAACAGAACCACATCCGCCTCTTCGATAGCCAGCAGAGACTGCTCTGCCATGCGGGTTTCTACGCCGTCTTCCGTACCGTCAATACCTCCGGTATCGATACAGATGAACTCGCGTCCTTCCACCTCTGCACGACCGTACTTACGGTCACGCGTCAGCCCCGGGAAATCCGCAACCAGCGCATCACGGGTGCGTGTTAAACGGTTAAAAAGAGTGGATTTTCCAACGTTAGGGCGCCCGACAAGCGCGACCACAGGTACCATGTTTGAAGCCTCATAAAATTCAAAATAACGTCGCTTTCGCGGCGTTTTTAAAAATGTCAAAACGGCTCCTGAGTGAACAGGAGCCGTTTAGTATACTACAACCGCCGTGTAATTAACGCGTGATCGCGTACAGCGTGCCGTCTTTTGCCTGAATCAGCAGTTTGCCGTCAGCCACAACGGGCTCCGTCAGGAAGCCTGAGCTATCCACTTTCTGCTGTGCAACGAAGCGGCCATTCTCTGGATCGATCCAGTGCATATAGCCTTCGCTGTCGCCCACGACCAGGCTGCCGTTATACAGCGCAGGTGCGGTCAGCAAACGGTGCAGCAGATCGCTCTGCGTCCACAGCGTCACGCCACCTTCGGTGCTCAGCGCCAGCAGACGGTCGTTCTGATCCACCATATAAATACGGTTGCCGTCGACGATGAAATCGTTCACGGAACCCAGCTCACGTTTCCACATGATCTGGCCGCTACGCAGGTCCAGCGCCGTCAGGTTGCCGTTATACGCCAGCGCGTAAACTACACCGTCAACGATGACTGGCGTAGTGTCCACGTCACTCAGACGGTCGATTTCGGTTGAGCCGGTCGCCTGGGAAATACGCTGCTGCCAGATCATCTGACCCTGCTGCATCAGTACCGCGCTGACACGGCCGTTGTCACCGCCCACAATGGCGGCGCCAAAAGCGGTCGCTGGCGCAGATTCACCACGCAGAGACAGCGCTGGCATATCCAGGTTAACCGTCCATTTTACCAGACCATCGGCTTCGTTCAGCGCCTGCAACTGGCCGTTGCTGGTATGGATCAGCACCAGACCGTCGCTGACAACCGGACGCGATAAGGATTCACCGGCAACGGTGGTCTGCCATGCAACCGAACCGTCGCTGGCATTCAGCGCGTAAACCTGTGCTTTTTCACTGCCTACATACACGTGACCACCAGCAACGGTCAGGCCGCCAGAAAGCAGTGCAGGTTTACGGGAGAACCAGCCGTCTTTTTCCGCCAGATTAATAGACCACACTTCTTTTCCGTCATCAGCGTTCAGCGCTTTGACGGTGCCTTTGCGATCGGCTGCATAGACAACGCCGTCAGCAAATGCAGGGTGCAGGTTGGAATAAAAATCGCCAATTCCATCACCCACGGAGGTGTCCCAGGCGGTGGATGGGGTGAACTGGTTTTCAACCGTCGGCAGCGGGGACATTTTGACAACGTCTTCTTCGCCACTGAACAGTGAACAACCACTCAATAACGTAACAGAAAGCAGTCCTGACAGAAGTAATTTACGCAATTGCATTGGGTCCCTCTCAGACGGACAAATTATTTATTTTCATCTGCATCATTTCGCTCAGCGCAGGTGAAGCTTTACTATCCACGCCAGCTTGCCACGCCTTACGCGCACCCGCTTTATCACCCTTACTCAGCAGTGCTTCACCGCGAAGATCGGCGACAATAGCAGCAAAGCCTTCGCCTTTGATGGTATCAAGCGTTTTCAGCGCGTCGTCGGCTTTTTTCTGCTGAACCTGAATACGCGCCAGACGCAGATTGATTACCGCTTTCAGATTTTCGTCACTGGCAGCAGCAAGCCCCTGAGTCAGTTGCGCAGCGGCTTTGTCCAGTTCGTTTTTATCAACATACTGCTGAGCCACTTCCAGTGCAGCCAGCGCACCGTAGGTGTTCTTGTTGTCAGCGGCAAATTTTTCCGCAGCCGTCAGCGTTTGCGGCTGATCGGCACGGATTGCGCTAACGGTATTTTCGTAGTTCAGGGACGAACCGCGAGCAGAGTCAGCCTGATGATTGTTCCAGTAACGCCAGCCTACCAGCGCACCAACACCTAAAATAACCCCTACAACCAGTGCCTTGCCGTTTTCAGCAAAGAAGCGTTTAACCGCATCAACCTGGTCGTGTTCGTTCTCGTAAATTTCCACGCAGTCCTTCTCCTTAGCCCAATAGAGTGCGCAAGTGCGCCGCAACGCCATCCTGCGTTACCGTAGTTTGCTCACCAGAGCGCAGATCTTTAACCACCACTTCACCGTTGGCCACTTCGGACTCACCCAGCACCAGTGCGATACTTGCGCCCCACTTATCGGCACGAGCAAACTGTTTTTTAAAGTTGCCGCCGCCGTGGTTGGTCATCAGCTTAACGTCCGGCAGCGCATCGCGCACGCGTTCGGCAAGCTGCATCGCCGCAGACTGCGTTTCCGCACCTGAGGCCACCAGGTATATATCGACAACAGGATCGGCTTTAAATTCCGGATTAACTGCCTGAACCAGCAAAACAAGTCGCTCAAGACCCATTGCAAAGCCAACAGCCGGTGCTGCACGACCACCCAGTTGCTCGACCAGACCGTCATAACGACCGCCAGCACAGACGGTGCCCTGCGAACCGAGGCTGGTGGTGACCCACTCAAATACGGTGCGGTTGTAGTAGTCCAGACCGCGCACCAGACGCTGATTAACGGTATAAGCAATGCCCGCTGCTTCAAGCAGCTTGCACAGGCCGGTAAAGTGTTCGCGAGAATCCTCGTCCAGGTAGTCACCCAGCGCTGGCGCATCGTTCAGCAGCGCCTGAACGTCAGTATTTTTGGAATCAAGTACGCGCAGCGGGTTGCTGTACATACGACGCTTACAGTCTTCGTCGAGTTTCTCTTTGTGCTGTTCCAGGAACGCCACCAGCGCATCACGATAGTTCGCACGCGCTTCCAGAGAACCGATAGAGTTCAGCTCCAGGGAAACGTGCTCAGAAATTCCGAGCGCGCGCCACCAGCGAGCGGTCAGCATAATCAGTTCAGCATCGATATCTGGCCCTTGCAGACCAAACACTTCAACACCCAACTGGTTGAACTGGCGATAACGACCTTTCTGCGGACGTTCGTGGCGGAACATCGGGCCGATATACCACAGGCGCTGCTCCTGATTGTACAGGAGACCATGTTCGATGCCGGCGCGTACGCAACCCGCCGTCCCCTCTGGACGCAGGGTCAGGCTGTCGCCGTTGCGATCCTCAAAGGTATACATCTCTTTTTCAACCACGTCGGTCACTTCGCCGATCGCGCGTTTGAATAACGGGGTCTGCTCTACAATCGGCAAACGGATTTCGCTGTAACCGTAGCTGCCGAGCACCTGCTTCAGTGTGCCTTCAATGCGCTGCCAGATGGCGGTTTCGCCAGGCAGATAATCGTTCATGCCGCGGATGGCTTGAATGTTTTTTGCCACGTTTATTCTCTTTCTATATACAAAAAAGAACCCAAAGAATGGGTTCAATCATACATGGGAAGCAGCCTGCTTCCCATCACGTTATTTTTCAACCTGCTGAACGCTGATGCGCTGCGCTTCGTCCATCATCGTCGCTTTTGCGCGAATGCGGGCTTCGAGCTGGTCGATCATGTCACTATTATCCAGACGATCTTTACGAACGCCATCTTCATAGAGACCACTTTTCTTGTTACCGCCGGTAACGCCCAGCGTTGACACCAGCGCTTCACCCGGACCGTTCACCACGCAACCGATGATGGAGACGTCCATTGGGGTGATGATGTCTTCCAGACGCTGCTCAAGGGCATTGACGGTGCCGATCACGTCAAACTCCTGACGTGAACAGGTTGGGCAGGCGATAAAGTTGATCCCACGTGCGCGGATGCGCAGCGATTTCAGGATATCAAAACCGACTTTGATCTCTTCCACCGGATCGGCGGCCAGGGAGACGCGTAACGTGTCACCGATCCCTTCAGAAAGCAGCAGACCGAGACCGATCGCTGATTTTACCGAACCGCTGCGCAGACCGCCCGCCTCGGTGATCCCGAGGTGCAGCGGCTGCTCGATCTGTTTTGCCAGCAGACGATACGATTCAACGGCCAGGAAGACGTCAGACGCTTTCACGCTCACTTTAAACTGGTCGAAGTTAAGGCGATCCAGATGATCGACGTGACGCATGGCGGATTCGAGCAGCGCCTGCGGCGTCGGCTCACCGTACTTTTCCTGGAGATCTTTTTCCAGAGAGCCAGCGTTCACACCGATACGGATTGGAATGTTTTTGTCGCGGGCGCAGTCCACCACCATGCGGATACGTTCTTCGTTGCCGATGTTGCCTGGGTTAATACGCAGGCAATCGACACCGTATTCAGCAACTTTCAGCGCGATACGGTAATCGAAGTGGATATCGGCAACCAGCGGAACGCTCACCTGCTGCTTGATCAGCCTGAACGCCTCGGCGGCGTCCATGGTCGGCACAGAGACGCGAACAATGTCCGCGCCTACGCGTTCTAATGCTTTGATTTGATTGACCGTCGCTTCTACATCCGTAGTACGCGTATTGGTCATCGACTGGACGGCGATAGGTGCCCCATCGCCGATTGGCACGTTCCCAACGTAAATCCGTTTCGATTTTCTACGTTGAATAGGAGCCTGGTTATGCATGTAAAATCTCCCGCATTGCCCGTCTGTTACTGTGCTGCTGATTGTTCGGCATTAACGGTAAGACGCGCAACCTGGTTAGTTCTGATAAAGCGGCTCAGATCGACAGGTTTTCCTTGATACTGGATCTGTACCGCTGCCGGTGCGCCGATTTTAAGCTTGTAAGGTGCCTGGCCCGTTAGATTTAACGTGCCATCTTTACGTTGCAGGCCGCTGAACAGCTTTTTACCTGTCGCATCAGTCACTTCCAGCCAGCAATCGGCGGTGAAATTCATCACCAGCGCATTCGGGTCAACGGCAGGTGCCGCCGTACCCGCCGGGTCAGTTGGCAGTGACGCCGCGGTGTTATCTGCCGGTGCCGTTGCCGCAGGAGCGGCATCAACATTGGCCTGTGAAGGTGATACGACTGCGTTCTGATCCTGGGCCTGAGTGGCTGGCGTGGTATTCGCCGTGGACTCTGGCGCCGTGGATGGCTCGGTTGCAGGTGCTGCCGCCTGAGGTTCGCTGGAAGTCGCTGCCCCTTCGGTGCTCAGCGGCACGCTTTGCGCGCCGTTATTGCCGGACTGATTAAGCTCAGCGGAGGACTGATCGGCCATCGTGGTGATCTCTTCCTGCTGCGCTTTGTGGTTTTGCCACCACCATGCGCCCGTCAGGCCGACGACCACGAACAGAACCAGCCAGGTAAAGCTCATCAGCCAGCCATCGCGTTTTTTACGACGTTTACCCAGGGAGAAGCTCTGCATCGGCGCAACTTTTGCCGCACGTACAGGCGCCTGCTTCTCCATCATCGGCAGTAATTCTTCTTCAGGGATATGAACCAGTTTGGCGTAAGAACGGATATAACCGCGCAAAAACGTTGAAGCCAGATCGGCGGGTGCCTTATCTTCTTCAATATCGCGAACGGTGGAAACCTTCAGGCACAGGCGTTCTGCAACGGCTTGCTGGCTGAGTCCGAGTTGTTCACGGGCGTTGCGAAGACGAACGCCAGTGGAGAGTGCTGCATTTTGATCGTGAGTGGCTTCAGTATTCATTCGCTACAACTACTGGTACGTGAAAATAAGGGTTCAGGTGCCGGTGAGTCACAATGCCACCCGCACCGCGAAACTTTAGGTCAGTTAACCTGGAACAAACAGTATAAGACTGTCGGGCCGCAGATGACAGCGCTGGCAGGCCTTCACGCTAAACTGTTGTTACGTCGTTACATACTGCCCGAAAGTTGTATGAAACGCACCGTAATTATTAATCAGTCATAATGATTGTGACTGGTTATTCAGTAAATTAATGCTTCACGGCGCAAAAAATGCGCCGTGTGTGCATAATAATCAAACGGTTTTAACCGCGATTGACTCACCCTGCATACGCTTACGCAGCGTACGTTTGGTACGGTCAATAACGTCACCCGCCAGCTGACCGCAGGCTGCGTCGATATCATCGCCACGCGTTTTACGCACGATGGTGGTAAAACCATACTCCATCAACACCTTGGAGAAGCGATCGATACGGCTGTTCGAGCTACGGCCATACGGCGCGCCCGGGAACGGGTTCCATGGGATCAGGTTGATCTTACATGGCGTATCTTTCAGCAGTTCAGCCAGTTCATGCGCATGTTCAGTACCGTCGTTAACATGATCCAGCATCACGTATTCGATGGTCACGCGGCCCTGGTTCGCGTTGGATTTCTCCAGGTAACGACGCACGCCAGCCAGGAAGGTTTCGATATTGTACTTTTTGTTGATCGGCACAATTTCGTCACGGATGGCGTCGTTTGGCGCGTGCAGGGAGATGGCCAGCGCGACGTCAATCATGTCGCCCAGTTTGTCCAGTGCAGGCACAACGCCGGAAGTAGAGAGCGTAACGCGGCGTTTGGACAGACCAAACCCGAAGTCATCGAGCATAATTTCCATCGCCGGAACGACGTTGGTCAGGTTAAGCAGCGGTTCACCCATCCCCATCATCACCACGTTGGTGATTGGACGTGTACCGGTGACTTTCGCCGCACCCACGATTTTCGCGGCACGCCAGACCTGGCCGATGATTTCCGACACGCGCAGGTTACGGTTAAAGCCCTGCTGTGCCGTAGAGCAGAATTTGCACTCCAGCGCACAGCCTACCTGAGAAGAGACGCACAGCGTGGCGCGATCGTCTTCCGGGATATACACGGTTTCAACGCGCTGATCGCCCACGGCAATGGCCCACTTGATAGTGCCATCTGAAGAGCGCTGCTCTTCCACCACTTCCGGTGCGCGGATTTCCGCCACTTCTTTAAGCTTATTGCGCAGCACTTTGTTGATGTCCGTCATGTCATCAAAGTTGTCGCTGCAATAGTGGTACATCCATTTCATGACCTGATCGGCACGAAACGGCTTCTCGCCCATCTCTTTAAAGAACTCGCGCATCTGCTGACGGTTCAGATCCAGCAGGTTAATTTTTCCATTTTTATTGGGAACCGCAGGAATGGCGACTTCGGAGGTATTCACTAATTCAGACATAATTTTTTCCGGCCTCGTTGTTACACGTTGTGGCCCTTGGTGGGTTGAAAAGAAACGCCCCGGTAAGCAGTCTGCTCGTCCGGGGCGTTGCATTGTACAAAGTCTGGCGCAGGGATGCCACGTTTGCACGCGGCATTTACGAAATTATTAGCGAGTGCGCGGGCACACTTCGCCTTCAGCGAAGAAGAACGCGATTTCACGCGCAGCAGATTCAACAGAGTCGGAACCGTGGGTGCCGTTCTCGGTGAAGCTGTCTGCGTAGTCGGCGCGCAGAGTACCTGCCAGCGCGTTGTCCGGGTTGGTTGCACCCAGCAGATCGCGGTGACGCTGTACCGCGTTTTCACCTTCCAGTACGGAAACCACGATTGGGCCAGAAGTCATGAACTCGACCAGACCGTCAAAGAATGGGCGACCTTCGTGCTCAGCGTAGAAACCGCGAGCCTGTTCAACGGTCAGGTGCAGCATTTTGGTGCCAACGATCTTAAACCCTGCTGATTCAAAGCGAGCGAAGATGCTGCCAATAACGTTTTTTGCCACCGCGTTTGGTTTGATGATGGAAAAAGTACGTTCAATAGCCATTGATAACCTCTGTCAAATGTTCTGTTGTTTTTGCATACCTGAGTATGGTGTGGCGCGGATTATAAAGAGCAATAGCGCCATTGCCTATGGTTATGCATAACATTTTTTTAAAATGAGACGAAGATTAGCAACAGGCCGGATTTCGCATACCGTATTGATGGTGAAAACAGAGCGGACACTGCTTTTCATCAGACGAAAATGACCAGAAATGACGGTGGCACGTCAGACAAACGGCTTCATATGCCGGTATGACCACGCGTTTCGCTGTCCCTTCCGTTTGCGTCACTTTTATCGCCGCATGCTGGCATACCGCTTCGCAGCCACCGCAACCGGTACAACGTCCGGTTTCCAGGACCAGTTCAGCGTTTTCAAACCGAATCGCGTTTTCCGTACAACTCCGCCAGCATGCGCCGCACAGTACGCAGGAATCGGCGTTCAGGGTTATCTCTGCCTCGCTAAACGCAGAAAACGCCCCGCGCAATTCACGCTGACCGGGCACGACGCTACAGGCCCGGACATCCTCACGGGGAACGTGCATCAGCGCACGGCGGGCGATATTAACCTCGTTGACCGGTATATGCTTAAACGCCCACGCCGCTTCACCGCGTCGACGAAGCGCAAGATTAAGCCGGGCAATCGCCAGCAACCAGTCGGGATACTGTTCCGCGTCGATACTGATAAAACGAACGTGATACTGCGCGTGCCAGAGTAGCAGTTCATTCACCCCAGGCGCACGCTCAGTAAACGGCCCAACAAGCGTATCGCCACACAGAAAGCGTTTTCGCGGCGTGATGCCGGTGATGGCCTCAGTGGGGCAGACAAACAGGCAGTCACCGCATTCAATACAGCGGCTCTCATCAACCGAGACACCGGCGTGCGTAAAAGAAAAAGCCTGCACAGGACAGGCGTCCGCACAGGCGCAGCAGGAAATGTGGCGAAAACGGCGACGGACGCACGCATGCGTCACGTCCGTCGCCGGGGCAAAGGTCAATCCGCCCATCAGCCAATACTGAAGAAAACGAAGCGCAGCATCAGCTCACCCACAATCAGCAACGCGCTCCCCAGCAGCATGGTGGCTCGCGCCGCTTTCAGACCGCCCGCAGCAAAGCACAGCATACCCGCAACGGATACGCACCAGCTCAGCAGATGCACGGTTCGCAGTTGCTCCAGCATCTGTAACGGTGCGTGAGGGAACGTCACCACGGTATTGTCCATGGCCGTAATATCGGCCAGCCAGACGGGCTGCATCACCAGCCGCACAAGCACCAGCAGCGTGATAATGACCACCGCCGCACGCACGGTGGTCTGGGAACGCGTGCCAACGGCCATGCAGGCTGAACCGATGATCCCTACCGAGCCGATAAACAGCACCAGGGTGTTAACGTGCTGCCATGCCACCACGGATGCATGCAAGTAGATCTGCGCCATGCAGAACACATCGACCAAACCGACCAGAGCAGCCACAACCAACAGCGGCTTCCAGCCTGGTTTTTTGACAAACATCAGCAGCGTGGCAAGGCCAAGTGCCGCAAGATAAAGACTGGCAAAGATAATCTCACGGCTCAGCCAGGAGCTGGAAACGTGGCGCAGCGCGTTAAGAGCATTAAGCGGATAGCCCATATGCAGCGCGGAGGCGAGCAGCCCCAGGCTCGCCAGTACAAACGCCCCGGCAGCAGGCAGCAGTGCGCTGCGTTGCGTGCTTCCGAACGCCAGCCACAGCGTAACGCCAACCGACCCTTGCAGGAACAGCGTAAAAATCAGCAGCGGTAACTCATGCATGACGTTTCCCCTCTTTCTCTGCGCCCTGGTGCGCTTTGATCACCAGGTTCGGTTTGGTGATGGAGGAATCAGGCAAGCCCTTCACATCACAGACCGCACCATACTTCGCCCGCAGTTCATCAATCGGCCCGAATTTAATCGCTTCGAGTGGACAGGTTGCCACGCAGACGGGCTGCTCCCCCTTCGCCTGTAGATCGACGCAGAAATCGCATTTCGACATCTGCCCGGTCTGCTCGTTGAGCTGTGGCGCGCCGTAAGGACATGACCATGCGCAGTAGCCGCAGCCCACGCACTTATCTGTATCAACGCGCACAATGCCATCCCCCGGACGCTTATGCATCGCGGTGGTCGGACAGTTTTTGGTGCAGATCGGGTCTGCACAGTGGTTACACGAAATAGAGAGCGTGTAGGCAAAAACGTTATTGCTGACGCCGCCCTGACCGGTTGGGATGAAGTTTCCACCGTTGACTTCGTACACGCGACGGAAACGACGTCCGACCTCAAGGTTGTTTTTGTCTTTGCACGCCACCTGGCATGCCTTGCAGCCCGAGCAGCGAGAAGAGTCGATATAAAAACCCAGCTGTTTGTCGCTCACTGGCGCGTAATGTTTAAACTGACTCATGCTTTAGCTACCTCCACCAGCATGGTTTGATGGGAATTCCCTTTCGCAAGCGCGGTAATACGGGCAGAACTGAGCACGTTCGCGCAGCCGCCTTTATCGATACCCTGCTCGTCCGGCTGCCACCAGGCGCCTGCCTGCATGGCCACAACGCCAGGAATAATGCGCGGCGTGACCTCCGCCGGGATCTCGCAAATGCCGCGCGCGTTATGGATACGCACGGTATCCCCCTGCGCAATGCCGCGCTTTTGCGCATCCTGTGGGTTGATCCACAGCTTTTGCTGCTGCGCCTCAATTAACCACGGGTTGGCGTACTGGGTGGAGTTAGCGCGGTTTTTCCCTTTCCAGGTGATCAGCTGGAGCGGGAAGGTTTTCGCCAGCTCGTCTTCCGGCCCTTCATGGGCAGGCACGTAGTGCGACAGCGCCGGAATTTCCGGATGATGCATGTCGTACAGACGCTTCGAGAAGATCTCAATTTTCCCGGACGGCGTCGGGAACGGATGATTCTGCGGATCGCGAATGTTGTCTTCAAAGGCAACGTACGGCGCGCTTTTGAAAAGATGCTGACGCGTCTTCTGTAGCGTCGCGAAGTCCGGCAGGTTTTCATCCGGCATGGACAGCCGCGTCTGCTCCCAGATGTGCTCAATCCACGCTTTTTCGTCACGGCCCTCGCTGAACGCTGGCTCGACGCCAAGCTTCGCGGCAACCTCCCGCAGCCAGTCGTAATCGGAACGGCGTTCAAATTCAGGTTCAACCAGCTTTTCGGACAAGATCAGATAGCTTGCCGTACCCCAGGTTTCGCCGATATTCCAGCGTTCCATAAAGCTGGTTTCCGGCAGGAGAAGGTCGGCGTATCTGGCACTCGGCGTCATAAACAGATCGCTTGCGACGATAAACTCAATTTTTGACTCGTCTTCCAGCACGCGCGTCGCCTGGTGAAGATCCGGGTTCTGGTTAGCCAGATAATTGCCCGCCAGCGAGAACAGGATGCGGATATTGCTGTCGAGCTTCTCAGCATCTTTCAGGCCATCCTCCGCGGTTACCTTTGAAGCATCATCGGCGGCCTGCACCCAGTTCATCACCGATATTTTGGCTTTTACCGGGTTGTCCGGCATCTCTGGTCCGGCTGCAAATTTGCGGTTTGCGCAGCCGCCATAGCCTGCCGCCCAGCCGCCTTTCACCCCAACGTTACCCGTTAGCGTGGCCAGCAAAGTCGAGCCGCGCGCGGTGCGCTCGCCGCAGTTATGACGCTGCGGTCCCCAGCCCTGGATCAGCGCGGCGGGTTTGGTGGTTGCATAGTCGCGCGCCAGCTGACGAATAGTTTGTGCGGGCACATGGGTGATTTTCTCTGCCCACTCCGGCGTTTTCGCCACGCCATCTTTTGCACCGGTCAGGTAAGCCATCAGGGACTCATTGGCCGGAACGCCTTCTGGCATGGCATCTTCGTCAAAGCCCAGGGTGTAGCGCTGAATAAAGTCGCGATCGTGCAGATTCTCCGTGACGATCACATACATCATCGCGTCCATCAGGGCGTTGTCCGTTGTAGGAAGTAACGGGATCCACTGGTCGGCCAGGGAGGAAACCGTATCGGAATAGCGCGGATCGACAACGATAAAGCGAGTGCCGTTTTGCTTCATCTTCTGGTAGAAGTGGTTGCTGTGCCCGAAAATCTTTTCCGTCGGGTTATGTCCCCAGAGGATGACCAGTTTAGTGTCCAGCAGCGTGTCCATAGAGCTGCCGCTGGCGGCGGTGCCATAGGTATACGGCGTTGCAGCCGCCGTGTTGCCCATACTGACCGAGTGATAGCTTTCGAGATAGCCGCCGGTTAAGTTGAGCAGACGACGAACCATTTTATCACCGGAAAAGGTGCCGCCGGACACAGCAGTGCCCACATGAACATAACGTGAAGCCGCACCGTATTTCTGAGTAATAGTTTTTAATTGATTCGCAATAAGGGTGGTGGCTTCATCCCAGGTAATACGCTCGAATTTTCCTTCGCCACGTTTACCAACTCGTTTCATGGGATATTTCAGTCGATCGGGATGATAAACAAATTTCCGATAAGCCCGACCACGAACGCAGGCGCGCATCACTGGCATCTGCGGATCCAGTGCATTATCCGGACGCGTTGAAATTCGGGTCACGTCGCCCTCGCTGACGTGAGCACGAATATCACACTTGCCGCCGCAGTCAAACGTACTACAGGTTTGCACCACTTTTTCTTCCGGCGTCGCGTCTGTTACCGCCGTGCCCTGTGCCCGTACTTTGCCGGTTTTGACGACAAACGGAAGGGCAGCCAGCGCCGATCCTGCCTGAATAAACTGACGCCGGGATATAGCGGGAATAATCCCCTCTCCCTGATGTTTATTTTTTTTCATTGCTCGTTCCTTCAAATAAAAACGCATTCTCGTTTTTTTTCAGGAACGAATATTGATAATTATCAAGCTAACTCTTGAGGAGTAACACTTAGCGATCGAATTCAAAATTCACGGTCGCCGTTTGTCCGGTTTCATCTAATACAATTAATTGATATTTACCCGGCAAATATAATTGCAGTGAATAATTCCTTTGATGCCCGTCCAGCGGTTCGCCATTTAAAAACCACCAACGTTGCCCCTCCCCGCCGCTGGTTGAAACGTAGAGGGTAATATTTTTCTCACCGGGAAGACGTTTAATTACTGCCCCTTCTCTGACGCCTGACAACATCAGCGGCGCTGCATTATGGTTATCCCGCGGAGGGCAAACCTCAGAACGGGCGGGGAGACGAGCAGCCCGTTTTTCGGCAACAGGCAGCCACGGCTCCAGCGGCAGCGGCCAGACATCCAGCACTTTCTCCGTCGCATCAGGACAATCCGCCGCGACGCGTTTGCCTTCTTTATCCAGCCAGACCGGGAAGCGGATCCCGCGAATCCCCTCCTGTTCCGGCAGCAGCAGCGTAGGCGGTTCACTGCCTTCCAGCAGCCAGGTTGACAGCCGACGCCGACAGTTTTCGCTTCCTTCTGGCAGGGACTGGCCGCCCGGCCAGCAAATCACGCCCCGTCCGACGCTTGAAGGACGCGGATCGCGCGGCAGACGCGCTTCATCCACCATTGAGCGGGACTGAAGCATATTATTCACCTGATTAAGGAGCGGTATCGCGCTGGCGAACCCAAACTGCCCCGCGACGGGCGTGCCGTCCGGGCGTCCGGTCCAGATTCCAATGACATACCGGGCATTCAGGCCGATGGCCCATGCATCCCGGTAGCCGTAACTGGTGCCCGTTTTCCACGCCAGCGGGGCAACCTGGGGCAGCGCGCTGTCCGGCAGAGGCTGGGCTTCATTGGCGAGAATGCGACGAATGATCCACGCCGCCCCCTGCGACAACAGCGGACGTTCGATCAGCGGATCGCCCGGCTGTAAACGCAGTCGTCCCGCCTTACCCTGACGCGCGAAGGCGCTGTAGGCAGCAGCGATATCAGCCAGGCGTGCGCCTGCGCCACCCAGGATCAGGGAGAGGTTGGGCTGAGCCCCCGCGGGGAGAATAAGCGGTAATCCCGCGTTGCTCAGCATTCCCGCAAAACGTTTTGGGCCGTACGCTTCCAGAACCTGCACCGCAGGCAGGTTGAGGGAACGCACCAGGGCTTCGCTCATACTGACCGGCCCATGGAAGCCGCTGTCAAAGTTGCCGGGACGATAATCCCCCGTTTTTCTTGGAACATCCTGAAGCAACGAGGCGGGATGGATCAGGCCATCGTCCAGCGCCATGCCATAGATGAATGGCTTAAGGACCGATCCCGGGGATCGGATCGCATTGACCATGTCCACGTGGCTAAAACGGCTGTCATCGTTGATATCTACCGAACCCACCCAGCCACGCACCTTCATGGACGTATGATCCACGACGATCATCGCCAGCGAACTGCGGGCAGGCAGACGTGATTTCCAGTTAAGTGCCAGCTCTTCAAGCTGTCGTTGCAAGGCTGCATCCAGCGTGGTGACGATTTTTGTGTCGCGGCTTTTACTCAGCATCATGCGGGAAAAGAGCGGCGCCAGCTGCGGCATCTGCCGGGGAGCCAGCCACACCGGTTCTTCACGGGATTCTTTCACCTGCTTCTCTGACCAGACACCCTGAGTCAGCATGCGGTCGAGCACTTTGTTCCGCGCCGCTTCGGCACGTTCCGGCCAGCGATCCGGGCGCAGACGGCTGGGTGCCTGCGGCAGCACCGCCAGCAGCGCCGCGTCGGAATAGCTCAGCTGTGACGGCGGCTTTCCCAGGTAAGTCCAGCTTGCCGCACCCACGCCCTGCAACGTGCCGCCAAACGGGGCACGGTTGAGATACAGCGTAAGGATTTCACGCTTAGAGAGATGCCACTCCAGCTGCATCGCCCGCCACAGCTGACGAATTTTGCCGCCAAAAGTACGTGGATGCGGATCCAGCAGGCGCGCCACCTGCATGGTAAGCGTGCTCCCGCCTGAAACCACTCTCCCGGCGGTAAGATCCTGCCAGGCGGCACGCAGAACAGAAAGCGGATTGACGCCAGGATGATCCCAGAACCAGCGATCTTCATACTGGATCAGCGCTTCCAGATAGCGTGGGGATACGTCCTCAATGCTAACCGGATAACGCCAGATACCTTCGCTGTCGGCAAAACGCCACAGCGGAACGCCCTGCTCGTCCACCACCACTCGCGCAGGGTTGACCTCTTTCAGAGGCAACGGCCACACGCGGTCAGCAACGACAATCAGCCCCCCTAAAACGAGAAGCGCTCCCGCCAGCCACAGCCAGCGGGAGCGAATCAGGCGTGCTATCTGCATCTTACGGAACAACGATCAGCGGGCCACTGGCCGCCCCCGTTGCCCGCCACTGCGGAACGTACATGGACTCGACCATCGGAACAGGCACCTGGTAGGTGCCCGGCGTAACGGCACGGGCCAGGTAAACCAGCGTGACCGGCTGACCTTCATTGACCGGCACCGCGGCCACAAAACGATCGTCGCGGAATTCCATGTGCTGGATATCGGACTGCTGCATCTGATTCAGCAGGTTTTGCACTTCACTGCCGCTGTCCTGCAAGCTGGCACTGCTGCTCGCCAGATTCTGGTTTTCCAGTTCCAGACCTGCCGGAAGCAGATCCACCACCAGCGCATCCGGAACGTTCTGGCTGGCTTTCACTTCCAGCCACACCAGTACCAGTTCACCGCTCTTCAGTGAAGAGAGCGACTTGCTGCTACCGTCTGTCGCCAGAATATGTCGTTCAATCTGCAAGACATGAGAGGATGGCTGAGGCGCATACTCCGGATAACCCGTACTGTCCAGACGTACCCACAGCGGCGAAGTCCCGGTATTCGTCACCTGCAATGCGCCAAGCTGGTCGCCGTTCAGGTTTTCAACCTGCGCTTTATCACTGCTCTGGGCCTGTTCAGAGAGGCTGGTCGTTGCCTGCCACGCGCCCGACAAGGTTTGCAGTGAACGTCCGGCCAGGAACAGCGCATTGCTCTCCTGGGTTGACAGCCAGCGCTGACTGAACGCGTCTTCAGATAAGGCGTTCAGCAGCCTGTTTTGCGCATCCGGCAACAGCTTGTACTCTTCCAGAAGGGAGAGCATCAGGGCATTATCACGCAGCTGGCTGCCGTAGTCCGCCATCCAGTTTCGGCTGTCGTTACGGGGGGTTTTGAGAGCCAGATCCAACGCCTGCTGACTGCGCGGTGCATCCCCCATCAGTTTGAGTGCCATGCCCAGCTGCATCAACGGAAGCCCGGAAGCGGCCTGAGCGTGGCGATCCCAGATTTCACGCAGCGCACCGAGCGGTGCTTTTTGCTGACGAGCCAGCACCAGCGAAGCGTACGCCTGAACAGCAAATTTGCTGGCCTGAGTGTTGTCGCTGTAGCGGATGGACATCATGCCCGGATCCTGCAAATAGCGCAGCAGTCGGCTGTTGGCGCTGTTCACTGCATCGGCAGGCACGCTGTAGCCCTGCTCCCCTGCCCGCACCAGGAAGTCCGTGACATAGGCGGTCAGCCAGTACTCTTCCGGGCCGTTTTTATCCCACAAGGCAAAACCGCCATCGTCACGCTGCATTTGCAGCAGACGGGAGATCCCGATATCAATGGCTGCACGGCGTTTATCGTCGGTATCGCCTTTAATACCCAGTGCCTTCAGCTGTGCCGCGTTGGTGTAAAGGGACGGGAACAGGCCGCTGGTGGTCTGCTCAAGACATCCGTATGGATAGGCCTGAAGTTCACGAATGTAGCGCGCCAGGTTCAA
The DNA here is from genome assembly GCF_049238105.1 of Enterobacter cloacae complex sp. IR5418. NCBI lineage: Bacteria > Pseudomonadati > Pseudomonadota > Gammaproteobacteria > Enterobacterales > Enterobacteriaceae > Enterobacter > Enterobacter cloacae complex sp. IR5418. The sequence goes on from NZ_JBMKHS010000001.1 coordinate 305,528, forward strand.
AGGTGGTTTACCGCTGAGCAACAGCTGCCCCTGTAGCGTGGCTGGGGAGAAACCGTCGATATGCTGTGCAGGCGCACTCCATGATTCGCCAGGGTTCAGCATCGTACCGGTGTTGACCGTTTGCGCCGGGAATGCGGGACGTACGCCAATTTTCCAGCTTTTCTGCTGCGGTGTAAACGTCTCGCCAGGAAGCTGAAGGCCCGTCACCTGCGCGGTGACTTCACCGTCACCATAGCCCTCCAGAGCACGCACCGGAATAAACAGAGTGGTACGTGCTCCCGGCGGTAACTCAACCGGTTGCGGCTGAGCGCCTTCCAGCGACAGTTTACCGGTTGCGGTCAAGGCCACATTCAGCGTTTGCGGCTGGTCCGTCAGGTTAGTCAGGTCCAGCGTCAGGCGAGAGGTATCGCCACTTGCGAGGAATCGCGGCGTGTTAAGCTCGGTGATAATCGGAGCCGCCACAATGATTTTGCTTTCGCTGCTGCCGAAATCATCTTCCGTCCAGGCCTGCGCCATCAGACGCAGCTCGCCGTTGAAATCACCAATCGGCAGTGTGATTGTGCCTTCGCCGTTGGCATCAAGCGTAACCGGCTGCGCCTGCTGAGCAATAATGGTGACATGGTTTACCGGTGGCTTACCGCCGCGTTTCAGTTCATCGCCGTCGCCACCAAACCGCAATGCGGCCAGACGTCCCTGACCTTCTATCACCTGGCCGTAAACATCATAGATGTCCGCGCCATAGCGCTTTTGACCGAAGAAAGCTTCCCACGGATCCGGCGTAACATAGTCGGTAATGTTCAGCACGCCGCTATCAACAGCCGAGACCAGCACATTCACCTTCTGTGGCACAGCCCCCTCTTTTACGCTGGCTTTCACTTTCACAGAAAGCGTCTGGTTCGGACGCATTTTTTGCGGGGTATCAAGTGCGATGTTCAGGCGACGATTTTCGTCCCCCATTGGCAGATGCAGCAGGCCAACCGCGCGTTTTGGCGTGGCGGATTTGGATTTATCGCCAGGACGAACCACCAGCGTGCTGAGGTAGAGATCGTGACGTTTCCAGGCCTTATCCACCGGAATGGAGAGATCAAGACCGTTAGCCGGCACATCGATCTCTTTCCACCAAAGCGGCCCTTCGCTGGATTCGATCATTGCATAGCCCTTGCCTGCGGCTGGCGCTGCAATATGCAGATTGATGGTATCGCCTGGCTGATAGGCTGGCTTATCTAATTTCAGCGTCACACGATCCGGGCGAGCAGCACCCGTGCCATCGCTGTTATCCTGCCAGCTGTAGCCCGCCCAGAAGCGCACGCTGCTGACCATGTCATCAGGGGCTTTTACTTCCAGACGGTAAGAGCCCCACTCCACCGGGAAGGTGACTTTACCGGTTTCATCGGCTTTGAGATTAATCTCCTGCTCGCCTTCAATCAGATCTTTTTGATCGAACTGCGACTGCCAGCCCTCACTCTCAGACCAGTTCCAGAAGTAGTCGCGACGCTCACGGACCAGACGCACCTGCAAACCGGATACCGCTTTTTTCGCCCCGCTGGCATCGGCATAGACAATGTCAAAGCTGGCGTTGCCGTTCTCATCGACAATCGGCTGATTGACCGTGGTATCGGTACGGTAGTCGTAAACGGCCTTGCTGGCGAACTGTGGGCGGATCCCAGGAAGTTCAGTCGCAGGCCAGATAGCCTGTTCAGCGCGTCGCGTTACCGGACGCCCCCCCGATTCCAGCAGGCTGGCCTGCAAAATCAGTTGCAGCGGCGAGTGCGCCTCTTTCCACTGGCTTTCGGTGGTAACCTGCCCGCGACCCTGTTCGTCCAGCGTAAGCTGCACTTCATCCAGGCTGCGGCTCAGGTTCTCTTCTGCAATATCACCGAACTGGAAGCCAGGCAGTGCAGGCACCGCGTCGCGTAACGGACGCAGGAAAAGCTGGCCTTGCAGAGAATTGCCGTTAGCTGGCGCGCCATACAGGTAATAGCCCACCACGTTAAAGTCCACATCCTCCTGCGGGGAAACCGGCGTTTTTTGCCCGGTCAGATTCAGCGCCATACGCTCAGGCATAAAATCTTCGACGTGGAAATCCCACATGCGCTGTTGGTTATCGCCCGTATTCGCGCGAATATGCCACATGCCGGTTTGAGCACCGCTATCAAGCGGATAGTTAAAGCGATAAAGACCGTTCTCAGGTTGCACAACGATCGTCCGTGCCACCTGTCCGTCCGGACGCAGCACGTCAAGTTTTACCGGCTGATCGGGAAGCGGTTTTCCGTCGCTGTCGCGCAGCAGGCCGTTAAGGATCACCGTTTCACCCGGACGATAGAGATCGCGTGGGCCAAACATAAAGAACTGCTTGCTGTAACCGGGGTTACCGGCGATATCAAACTCCGCCAGATCCAGCGCCGGAAGTTTGAGATCAAGCAGCGTGGTCTGGCCATCTTTACTGGCCAGGATCAGCGCGGCTTCTTTATCGGTTTCCAGTTTTGCATGACCATCGGCGTCGCTGTTCGCCTCGGCCAGAGTCTGCCCTTTATTGTTCAGAAGGGTAATGGTCACGCCTGACTGCGCCGCACCGTTTTCAAGACTCTGGGTGAAGATGTCCAGTCGGTTATGATAACGGTGAGCGGACAGCCCAATATCACTTAAGGTAAAGAGCGTCGCGGCGTTACTGTAGTTATAGTGGCCAGCCTGATTCATCACGGCGATATAGACGCCAGACTGCTGGAGCGGCTTAATATCTTTGAGCGGCAGGAGCAGTTTTTCGCGCGTGTTGCGCGCCGGGTTGAGGTCGAAACGGCCGGTGTAGACCAGTTCCGCCATCTTCAGCAGGTTGTCGGATTCCCAGTTGGTCAGCGAGTTACGGTACTCCCACTGGCTGACAAACGAGGCCAGCGACTCCGGCTTCACGCGGTAGAAGTTCACGTCCACATTGTTGACGTTGAGCGCCATCACCGGCAGCCCTTCCACTACTTTACCCGGCAGCAGCGATCCGCGGCTGGCGAATCCGACCGTCGGTTCAACATCCCGGGTAGTGATCGCTTTTTCATAGTCAATGCCGAACGTCGCTTTGTTCAGCGCCAGTAAATTACGTTCAACGGTGACGACCAGATTACGATTCGGCTCCAGATGGCGCAGGCGCAGCTCTTTCAGATTGGGGGCCAGTTCCCAGGCGCCGTCCACTTTGCCACTTTTTTTATCCACCACATGCACTGTTTTCGCAAAATCCTGGCTGGGATCCAGCGGTACAGAGAAGGTCAGAACCAGCGTCGCGGCGCCGTCGAGTTGCACTTCAGAGGCATCCAGCAGCGTCAATGCCTTACCCTGACTCTGGGCGGCCAGCTTCGCCAGCTTTTCAGGATCCGGTGTTGCCGGGGTTTTCTGTTCTGATGCAGTAGACGCTGCGGGCGCAGCGGCCTGAGGTTTGTCGTCGCTGTTATCACAGCCGACAAGCGTAAACGTAGTGAGCAGCGCGAGAGAGATCGCGGCTAAGCGAAACGGTTTCATCCTTTGTCCCTGGCCTGAGGGGGGCCTGTTGGTCGTCGTCCGGATAAGTATTATCCGCAAGTTTCGTTAATACAAAAAGTCCATTTTTAGGATCTGGAAAGCGCCTCGCAGAATAGCATCTCGCCGCTATAACGAGATGGAACCGCGATCACACAGCGTAACGTAACATGTTACCTTTCGCGTCATTTGTTTTTAAAACAAGAAGATAGCTGGAAAGGCAAGCAGTGAGCCTGCTAGTTTTATGACCATGACGCACCCCGAGTGCGCGGTTCAATAAGAGAGAAAGCCATGAAACGAGCCGTGAACGCCCTACAAAATTTCGGAAAATCACTTTACGGACCTGTACTTATTTTACCCATCGTCGGTCTGTTTATCGCCTTCGGGAATGTGCTGGGTAACGGCAATCTGGCCGAATACCTGCCGTTTCTCGGCCATCCGCTGATCCAGAGTGTCGGCCAGCTGATCGCCAAATCTGCCGTGTCGGTGCTGGTAAACCTGGCGCTGGTGTTTGCCGTCGGGATCCCGATTGGCCTGGCAACGCGAGACAAAGGCTACGCGGCGCTGATTGGGCTGGTGACTTTTATTGTGTTTATCAATGCCATGAACGTGACGTTACAGCTTCAGGGGGAACTGGCGCCTGCTGAGCAGATGAAAGCAGCCGGACAAAGCATGGTCCTGGGCGTCCAGGTGCTGGAGATGGGCGTTTTCGCCGGGATCCTGACCGGGGCGCTCTCCGGTTATGTGTACAACAAATATTCCAGCGTCCAGTTTAACGGCGCGATGGCGATTTACTCCGGCCACTGCTTCGTCGCGATTGTGATGCTGCCCGTCTCTATGCTGCTCGGCGTGGTCATGAGCGAACTGTGGCCGTACGCACAGCACGGTATTAGCGCGCTGGCGCTGGCCATTAAAGGCTCCGGCCCGTTCGGCGTAGCCATTTACGGTTTCCTTGAACGCATTCTGGTGCCGACGGGCCTGCATCATCTGGTCTATACGCCATTCCTTTACACCGAACTGGGCGGTACGCAGGAGGTCTGCGGTACGGCTTACCAGGGCGCGCGCAATATCTACTTCGCCGAGATGGCCTGCCCGGACGTGAAGCAGCTCAGCAGCACCGTGGTGTGGGATGCGCGCGGCATCAGCAAGATGTTCGGCCTGCCCGCCGCCGCGCTGGCGATGTACATGACCGCGAAGCCAGAGCGTAAAGCGATTGCGAAAGCCATTCTGATCCCGGCGGCGCTGACCTCGCTGCTGGTCGGCGTAACCGAGCCGATTGAGTTCTCCTTCCTGTTTGTCGCCCCGCTGCTGTTCGTGGTGCATGCGGTGCTGACCGGCATCGGCATGATGCTGTTCTCGCTGTTTGGCGTTCACGCTATCGGCGCTAACGGGATTATCGATTTCATTCTCTACAACCTGCCGCTCGGCACGGAGAAGTCCAACTGGCCAATGTACATCGTGGTCGGGCTGATCATGTTCGCGCTCTACTTCCTGGTGTTCCGCTTCCTGATCCTGCGCTTCAACATGAAAACGCCGGGGCGTGAGGATGAGGACCAGGAGACGCGCCTCTACAGCAAGCAGGAGTACCAGGCCAAAGGCAATAACGACGGGCTGGGCGAATCCATCGTGACGGGTCTGGGCGGCCGGGAAAACATTGAGGTTGTGGATAACTGCTACACCCGCTTACGCGTCACGGTGAAGGACGTCGCCATCATCGACGAACCGCGCCTGAAAGCAACCGGCGCGAAAGGGATTATCAAACAAGGTAACAACGTTCAGGTGGTCTACGGGCTGCATGTCAAAAAAATGCGAGAAGCCGTTGAGACGTTTCTCTGAAAGGAGCTAAAGATGTTTACACCCCCATTTATTCTGTCGATTGCCGGTGGCGGTAGCACCTACACGCCAGGTATTGTGAAAAGCCTGATGGTACGCCTGCACGATTTCCCCCTGGCAGAGATTCGCCTGTATGACATCGACGAGGCGCGTCAGAACACCATTGCGCCCGTGGTAGAGAAGGTCATTCGCGACCACAGCCAGAGCATCAAATTTACCGTCACCAGCGACCCGGAAGTGGCCTTCAGCGGCGCACATTTTGTTTTTGCTCAGATGCGCGTCGGACAGTACAAAATGCGCGAGCAGGATGAAAAAATTCCGCTGCGTCATGGCGTGGTCGGCCAGGAAACCTGCGGACCGGGTGGACTGGCGTATGGCCTGCGCACCATCCTGCCGATGGTGGAGCTGATCGATCGGGTGGAACGCTACGCGCATGAGAAAGCCTGGATCGTGAACTACTCCAACCCGGCGGCGATCGTCGCTGAAGGCGTGCGCCGCCTGCGCCCCAACGCGCGCGTGCTGAACATCTGCGATATGCCGGTTGCCGCCATGCGCAATATGGGCGCCATTCTGGGCGTGGATCGTCATAAACTGGAGGTGGACTATTTTGGCCTCAACCACTTCGGCTGGTTTACCCACGTGCGGGTGGACGGTGAGGACAAATTACCGGAGCTGCGTAAACATATCGCGAAGTTTGGCCTGCTCACGGAAGATGCCGCGAAAACCGACCCGCAGCACTCGGATCCGTCGTGGGTGAAAACCTGGCGCAACATCAAGCCGATCATGGATAACTTCCCGGAGTACCTGCCGAACCCTTATTTACAGTACTACCTGATGCCAAACCAGATTGTGGAGCATCAGAACCCGGACTATACCCGCGCCAACGAAGTGATGAACGGGCGTGAGAAAAAACTGTTTGCCGCAGCCGAAGAATATAAGCGCACAGGGATCTTACCGGATGCCTTCCACGTTGGCGTTCACGGCGAGTTTATCGTGGACGTCGCCTGCTCGCTGGCGTTCAACCTGCGCCAGCGTCATCTGGTAATGGTGGAGAACCGCGGGGCGATTACCAATCTGCCGTACGATGCGGTGGTCGAGGTGCCTGCCTATATTACTTCCGAAGGGCCGGAGCCTGTGCGCATGGGGCAAGTGCCGCTGTTCCATCAGACTCTGCTGCAACAGCAGCTGGCGTCTGAACAGCTGCTGGTAGAGGCGACCATCGAAGGCAGCTACGAGAAAGCGCTTCAGGCGTTCACCCTCAACCGCACCGTGCCGACCATGGAGCACGCGAAGGCGATTCTGGATGAGATGATTGAAGCCAACCGCGACTACTGGCCTGCGCTGCAAAAAGCCTGGCAGGACGGCGAAGCGGTGAAAAAATAGGGGCTTGCTCGCGAGTTGAACGTGGTTAGCTTGTCGGTGTCAGAAAAAACACCGACAATCCTTTTTTACGGAAAAGAATGGAGGCAACCCATGTCCACCTCATATTTTGTCGCCGCCGACTGGCTGATTGAGCACGGCGATGACCCGGAAGTCCAGATTATTGACGCGCGTATGGCCCCGCCGGGCCAGGAGCATCGTGACGTTCCCGATGAATATCGCGCAGGGCATCTGCCCGGCGCGGTATTTTTTGATATTGAAGCCCTCTCCGATCACACCTCTCCCCTGCCGCACATGCTGCCGCGCCCGGAAGCGTTTTCCGTGGCGATGCGCGAGCTGGGCATCAGCAAAGATAAACATCTTGTTGTTTACGATGAAGGTAATCTCTTCTCTGCGCCGCGGGCGTGGTGGATGCTGAAAAACTTCGGAGTGGAAAAAGTGTCGATTCTGGCGGGCGGGCTTGCAGGCTGGAAGCGTGATGAGCTGCCGCTTCAGCAGGGCGACGTGACGCTGCCGGAAGGGGATTTCGACGCGACGTTCGACGCGCACGTGGTGAAGCGCCTGACCGATGTGCTGGTCGTGAGCCATGAAAAGACGGCACAAATCGTCGATGCCCGTCCCGCGCCACGCTTTAACGCTGAAGCGGATGAACCGCGTCCGGGGCTGAGGCGCGGACATATTCCGGGGGCGCTGAACGTGCCGTGGGGCGATCTGGTGTTTGAAGGTGAGCTGAAAACCACCGATGAATTGCGCGCCATTTTTGAACGTGCGGGCGTTGATTTACATCGTCCGGTTATTGCCAGCTGCGGCTCCGGCGTGACGGCCTGCGTGGTAATTCTGGCGCTGGCAACCCTTGGCGCGAATGACGTGACTCTCTACGACGGCGCCTGGAGTGAATGGGGTGCACGGGACGATCTGCCGGTTGAACCGGCAAAATAATGGATAACCGCCTGGCTACGCTGTTAACGCGCGGGTCGTCACTGACCCGTGCAGAGTATCGCGTCCTCGCCCATCTCACGGAGCATCCGTTGCTGGTGGGCAACATCACGGTGCGCGAGCTGGCGCAGGCGACATTTGTCTCCACCGCGACGATTATGCGGCTGTGCCAGAAGTTAGGCTTCAGTGGCTTTAGCGAGTTTATCTGGCACTGCAAGCAACTGCTTTCTGATACGCCGCATATCACCGTGCAGCCTGAGCAACAGACAGAATTGCCCGCGCTTTTTGCTCAGTTCATTGCCAACTATCAGCACACCTTCCAGTGGGTCACCCAGGACAAACGCCAGCAGTTTGCCAGCCTGTTGCGCCAGAAAGAGAGCTTCTTTCTCTACGGCGCCGGGTTTTCCTATCTTTTTGCCGAGTACCTGACCAAAAAGTTGCAGGTGCTGGGAAAAACGGCGTTTATCTCCGGGCCGGGGGACAGCCGGAATATTTTCCTCAGCAACGCCGCGCGTTATCAGGTGTTTATTGCCGTTTCGCGCAGCGGCGAAACGGAGCAGGTGCTGGATAAAGCGCGGATTGCCAAAAACGTCGGCATGACGATTGTCGCCTTTACCCGCGCGTCGGCCAATACGCTGGCGGGAATGGCGGACGTGCACTTTGCCCTCTATGACGAGGCGGTACACTTCGCCGCCGAAGCCGCAGGGGTGACGTCGTTTGAGTCGAATCTGGTGCTGCTGATGGATTTACTGCTGCTGGAAGCAACGGGGTGAAGCTCACCCCGCCGTAATCAGATAATGCGGTTGGTCTTGAGATCGCGCAGGAAGCCGCCCCAGCGACGCTCGTAGAACGGGGTGATGTGCTCGGTAATAAAGTGGCTGATGCCCTTCTCACCTTTCTTCACCTGACAGATATCAATCGGCTCATCGCCCGGCAGCGTGTCGGTTGCTACGCTGCCCGCTGCCTGGATGATCTCCTCGATATCGCCGTCGGCCTCAATACCAATCAGCAGCACGGGTTGTTCGTCAGCGCTCTCTTTGATGGAGCAGAGGAACGCGCGTTTTACCGGCTTTATGGTTTTAAACAGCGTGGTCAGGGAGTCAATCATCTGCGCGGGCGGCTCGGCCACTTCAGACAGCAGCAGCGTTTCGCCCCCTTCCAGCACCTCCTGGGTGCTGAGCGGGTTGCCCTCTTCACCCATCAGGTGGCTGATTTCACGCGGAGTGAACTCTTTCCCGGTCGGCAGTTTGGCGTTAAGAAACAATGTCTGCCCCAGCGTCATCTCGAACAGCGTGCGCACCGGCATCACCACGAATGCCTGTTCGTCTTCTACCGCCTCCTGCAACGCTTCCAGTGAGGTGAAGAACGGGATCACCGACGTGCCGTCGTCTTTCTCCCAGTGCAGCAGATCCAGCGCGCTGTCTTCGACAACCTGCTCACCTTCCGCCGCGGTGCCCGGCACCCAGACGGTGGATTCCAGCAGCGTGCGGAAAAAGGCCGGACGGTGGGCGGGCTCGGTCGCCGCCTGCTCCAGCAGGGTTTCTAATTCGTTTTTGGTTTCTGACATAACAATTCCAGATGTCGAATTTCCCCCTCACCCTAACCCTCTCCCCAAAGGGGAGAGGGAATTTGAACACCCTCTCCCCTTTGGGGAGAGGGCTGGGGTGAGGGGCAACGATTACTCAGCCGTCAGCAGGTTCGCCACGGTACGCACGCCCAGGCCGGTCGCACCCGCGGACCACTGCTCAACCGCCGCTTTACGGTAGGTTGCGGAGCAGTCGATGTGCAGCCAGCCTTCATGGTAGTTCTCAACGAAGTGAGACAGGAAACCTGCTGCGGTGCTTGCCCCCGCCGGGTACGCCGCGCTCGCGGTGTTGTTCAGCTCGGCAAAGTTAGACGGCAGCTGGCTGCGGTGGAACTCGGCCAGCGGCAGACGCCAGAACGGTTCGTTTTCCGCAGCCGCGCTTGCCAGCAGACGAGCGGCCAGCTTGTCGTCGAAGCTGAACAGCGCGTGGTAGTCGTTACCCAGGGCGGTTTTCGCCGCGCCGGTCAGGGTCGCCATGTCGATAATCAGCTCCGGCTTCTGCGCACAGGCGTCGATCAGGCCATCGGCCAGCACCAGACGGCCTTCGGCGTCGGTGTTCATCACTTCGACGTTTTTGCCGTTGCGGTAGCGAATGATGTCGCCCAGCTTGAAGGCGTTGCCGCTCACCATGTTGTCCGCACAGCACAGGTACAGCTTCACGCGCTTGTTCAGACCGCGGGTAATGGCAAACGCCAGCGCGCCGGTGATGGTTGCCGCGCCGCCCATGTCAGACTTCATGGAGTCCATAAACGCGCTTTGCTTCAGGCTGTAGCCGCCGGTGTCGAAGGTGATACCTTTCCCGACCAGACAGGCAAAGACCGGCGCTTCTTTATCGCCGGTTGGGTTGTAATCCAGCGCCAGCAGGACCGGAGGACGCTCGGAGCCACGGCCCACGGTGTGGATGCCCATGTAGTTCTGCTCGCGCAGATCTTCACCTTTGGTGATGCGGTAGGACATTTTTTCACCCGCCACGCCGCACAGCAGGTCAACCGCGCGCTGCGCCAGTTGCTCAGGACCTAACTCTTCCGCCGGGGCGTTGATGGTGTCGCGTACCCAGTCGATAATTTGCAGGCGGCTTTCCAGCTCTTTCTGACCAGCTTCGTCGAGGTTCGCCCACTCAATTTTGCGGGTGCCTTTCGGCCCTTTGTAGCCCGCCCAGAACGCCCAGCTGCGGTCGGTGTCCCAGCCTTCGCCTTCCAGCGAGACATGCTTAATGCCCAGGCCGTCAATTTTACGCGCGGCGCGCTGGATCAGACCCAAATCATCTTTGCCCGTCAGGTGCAGGGTAATACCGTCGTTGTTGATGCTGTACGTGGCTTTCTCGCCCCAGCGTGCGTCCGCAGGCTGCGTGGAGAGCGTAATCTTCATCGCTTCGGTCATTTTATTTATCCTTATTAGCAAACGGGCCGCCTGAAGGCAGCCCGTTAAGTGATTTACTCTGCTTCATCTAACCAGACTAACAGAATCGCCTCCAGAATTTTTTCATTGGATGCGTTTGGATCATCGTCGAAATCCTCCAGATCGCAAATCCACTGATGCATGTCGGTGAATCGTACGGTCTTCGGATCGAGATCCGGGTTCGCGTCGTAGAGCGCTTCGCCGATTTCACGGCTGTCTGTCCACTTCAGTCCCATATCAATGCTCGCGTGCGTGGTTGATGGTGTAGCGTGGGAATTCCACGACCAGATCTTCATCGGTCACCGCGGCCTGACAGCTCAGGCGGCTGTCTGGCTCCAGACCCCATGCTTTATCCAGCATATCGTCTTCATCTTCGGTGCTCTCAGCAAGAGAGTCGAAACCTTCACGCACGATGCAGTGGCAGGTGGTGCAGGCACAGGATTTTTCACAGGCGTGTTCCACTTCGATACCTGCACGCAGGGCAACATCGAGAATGGTTTCACCGGTCTTCGCTTCCAGAACAGCGCCATCCGGACAGAGGTCCGCATGAGGCAAAATTACAATCTTTGGCATATTAAACCTCGTCCACGGACTGGCCTTTCAGCGCGACGCGGACAGATTTGTCCATGCGGCGAGCAGCGAAGTCCTGGGTTTGTTTATCAACGTTTTTAATGGCTTCTTCTATGGCGTCAGCGTCATGGCCCATAGCAACCAGGCTTAAGTGCGCGGCAGCCTGGTCAATTACCTGACGCTCTGCGGCGCTTAACAGCGCGGCATCGGCAGCGAGCGCTCCGGTCAGGCTTTCCAGTACGCGTGCGGCTTCAACTTTTTGTTCAGCCAGCATACGTGCCTTCACATCCTGCTCGGCGTAGCTCATTGAGTCCTGAATCATGGAGGCGATTTCGCCATCGGTCAGGCCGTAAGACGGCTTCACCTGGATGGACGATTCCACGCCGGTCGATTTTTCCATCGCCGTCACGCTCAGCAGACCGTCCGCATCCACCTGGAAGGTGACGCGAATGTGCGCCCCGCCCGCTGGCAGCGCCGGGATGCCGCGCAGCGCAAAGCGCGCCAGAGAGCGGCAGTCCTGCACCAGCTCGCGTTCACCCTGCATCACGTGGATGGACATCGCGGTCTGGCCGTCTTTGAAGGTCGTGAACTCCTGCGCGCGCGCCACCGGAATAGTGGTGTTGCGCGGAATGACTTTCTCCACCAGGCCGCCCATGGTTTCTAAACCCAGCGACAGCGGGATGACGTCCAGCAGCAGCATTTCGCTGTCCGGCTTGTTGCCCACCAGAATATCGGCCTGGATAGCGGCGCCCACGGCAACCACTTTGTCCGGGTCGATGGAGGTCAGCGGCGTGCGGCCAAAGAATTCGCCCACGCGCTCGCGCACCAGCGGCACGCGGGTTGAGCCGCCAACCATGACCACTTCGAGCACCTCGCTGGCGTCGACGCCCGCATCTTTCAATGCGCGACGGCAGGCCAGCAGCGTGCGTTTAACCAGAGGCGCAATCAGTTCGCTGAACTGGTCGCGGGTGATCTCACCCTGCCAGCCCGCAACGTTTACGGTAACCGTCTGTGCATCGCTCAGGGCGATTTTGGCGTCGATGGCCGCATCCAGCAGTTCACGCTGGACGCGCACATCGCTGCGATCGCTGATGCCCGCCTGTTCGCGGATGTAGTCCGCCAGCAGATGGTCAAAGTCGTCGCCGCCCAGCGCGGAATCCCCGCCTGTCGCCAGCACTTCAAACACCCCGCGGCTTAAGCGCAGGATAGAGATATCAAAGGTGCCGCCGCCGAGATCGTAGACCGCAATCACCCCTTCCTGACCGGAGTCGAGGCCGTAGGCAATCGCCGCTGCCGTCGGTTCGTTCAGCAGGCGCAGCACGTGCAGGCCCGCCAGACGCGCGGCGTCTTTGGTGCCCTGACGCTGTGCGTCGTCGAAGTAGGCCGGAACGGTGATCACCACGCCGTCCAGATCGCCGCCGAGCGTCGCCGTGGCGCGCTCCGCCAGCGCTTTGAGAATGTCAGCGGAAACGCGAATCGGGTTCAACAGACCGGCAGCGGTCGCAATCATCGGCAGGCCGTTTTCGCTGGCCTGAAGCTGATACGGCAGATGCGGGTAGCGGGCCTGGATATCCGCCAGCGAGCGGCCCATCATGCGCTTAACCGAGCTGATAGTATTGGCCGGATCGCGCGAGGCGTTAGCGCGGGCATCAAACCCGACCGCGTGACCCTGCTGCTGGTAGTGGACCACGGAAGGCAGCAGATGGCGGCCCTGCTCGTCAGCCAGCGTTTCCGCCTGGCCGCTGCGCACGGTCGCCACGAGGGAATTGGTGGTGCCAAGATCAATACCCACCGCCAGACGACGCTGGTGCGGTGCGGCACTTAAACCAGGCTCACTAATTTGTAATAAGGCCATAATTGCTTCCGAAATTAAAAATCGAGCAGCTTTTCTTCGAGTTGTTCAGCACTGCTTCGCAGTTTATCGAGAAAACGGAGTTTACGCACAGTGTCTGCCGCCACGTCCCAGGTCTCGTTGTTCAGTTGCTCCACCATCTGCTGATGGCGGGTATCGAACATGCCCTTCACGCGTTGAATAAAACGTTCCAGACGCGCTTCGTCTTTCGCCTGTTCAATCTCATCCAGCTCTTCGCGAAGCTCCAGCTGTTCCATCAGAAAGGCGGTGTCACGCACGGTATGCTGTTCGCTCGCCAGATCGAAACCGTGGAGCGAGAGCAGATATTCTGCGCGCGCCAGGGGATGACGCAGCGTTTGCCAGGCCTGGTTGATGGTTGCGGAGTGTGATACCGCAGCCAGCTGCTCTGCCTGCGTCCCGCTGGCGAATTTATCCGGATGGTACTGACGCTGGAGATCCTGAAAACGGATCGTCAGCGCCTGGAGATCGATCGGGTATTGAGCGGGTAGTCCGAAGAGAGTGAAGTAATCCATAACAATCTCAGGGGTAGCCTGTTAGAACAAACCCCACGCGTAGCGGGTAAGCCACGGTGGGGTTTCGGATGACGCGCGGTTAAACGTGGAAGCTTTCGCCGCAACCACACTCGTCTTTGACGTTCGGGTTCGTGAATTTGAACCCTTCGTTCAGGCCTTCTTTTACGAAGTCCAGCTGAGTGCCGTTGAGAAATTGCAGGCTTTTGCCATCGACCACCACCTTCACGCCCTTGTCTTCAAACACGGTGTCATCAGACGCCGGTTCGTCAACAAACTCCAGTACGTAAGCCATACCAGAACAGCCGGAGGTACGTACGCCCAGTCGCAGGCCAAAGCCTTTACCACGGTTCGCCAGAAAAGAGCTTACTCGCGCGGCAGCGCTGTCGCTAAGGGTAATCGACATACTCAAACCTCAATTATTTTGCTTCACGTTTGCTTTTGTAATCCGCAATGGCGGCTTTGATCGCGTCTTCTGCCAGAATTGAACAGTGAATTTTCACCGGTGGCAGTTCGAGTTCTTCAGCAATATCCGTGTTTTTGATTGCCTGTGCTTCGTCCAGAGACTTCCCTTTCACCCATTCGGTGACCAGGGAGCTGGAGGCGATAGCAGAACCGCAGCCGTAGGTCTTGAAGCGCGCGTCTTCAATGATACCTTCATTGTTGACTTTAATCTGCAACTTCATCACGTCGCCACACGCTGGCGCGCCAACCATACCGCTACCTACGCTCTCGTCGCTGTTGTCAAAAGAGCCAACGTTGCGCGGGTTCTCGTAATGATCAATAACTTTTTCGCTGTATGCCATGATTGAATTCTCCTTATGTACCGATTAGTGATGTGACCATTCAATGCTGTTCAGATCCACGCCCTGCTTGAACATTTCCCACAGTGGAGAAAGGTCGCGCAGACGGCCAATGGAGTTACGAACCAGCTTGATGGTGTAGTCAATCTCTTCTTCGGTAGTGAAACGACCTAAAGAGAAACGGATAGAGCTGTGTGCCAGCTCGTCAGTCATGCCCAGCGCGCGGAGCACGTAGGATGGCTCCAGGCTTGCAGACGTACAGGCAGAGCCGGACGAAACGGCCAGGTCTTTCAGCGCCATGATCAGCGACTCGCCTTCAACATAGTTGAAGCTGACGTTGAGGATGTTCGGTGCGCCCTGCTCGAGATCGCCGTTCAGATACACTTCCTCCATATCTTTCACGCCGTCCCACAGACGGTTACGCAGCGTACGCAGGCGCGCCATCTCGGTTTCCATCTCTTCTTTCGCGATGCGATACGCTTCGCCCATGCCCACGATCTGGTGAACAGGCAGCGTACCGGAACGCATGCCACGCTCGTGACCGCCGCCGTGCATCTGTGCTTCGATGCGGATACGTGGCTTACGACGCACATACAGCGCGCCGATCCCTTTCGGGCCATAGATTTTGTGACCGGAGAAGGACATCAGGTCCACTTTCAGCTGGCTCAGGTCGATAGGCAGTTTGCCCACGCTCTGGGTCGCATCCACGTGGTAAATGATGCCGCGCGCACGGCACATTTCGCCGATGGTCGCGATGTCCTGAACGACGCCGATTTCGTTGTTAACGTGCATGATGGAGACCAGAATGGTGTCATCACGCATCGCCGCTTCGAGCTCTTTCAGGTCGATGATCCCGTTGCTCTGCGGCGCCAGGTAAGTCACTTCGAACCCTTCACGCTCCAGCTGACGGCAGGTATCCAGCACGGCTTTGTGTTCGGTTTTGCTGGTGATGATGTGCTTGCCTTTTTTCTGATAAAAGTTGGCTGCACCTTTGATCGCCAGGTTGTCGGATTCGGTCGCACCGGAGGTGAAAACAATTTCACGCGGGTCGGCACCAACCAGGTCAGCAATCTGATTACGGGCGATATCAACCGCCTCTTCAGCATGCCAGCCAAAACGGTGTGAACGGGAAGCTGGGTTACCAAAGTTTCCGTCCAGGGTCAGACACTGCATCATTTTCTCGGCAACACGCGGGTCCACCGGCGTGGTTGCGGAGTAGTCGAGATAAATCGGTAATTTCATTGCTCTATAAACTCCGTACATCGCTTCAATGCAAGGAATCAGGCAACCGGCTGGATGTACGACCGAGTACGCGGGGTGTGACCACCCCGGCCTGATTCTGAATACTTATCTTTTTAATTACGCGCGCAGTTTAACGTCGATGGCGTCCTGCGTACGGGTGCTGCGCTGTGAATCCTGACTATGCTGACGACCAGAGACATCCAGAACTTCCTGGTTATTAACCAGTTCACCCAGGGTGATGTTATTCAGGAAGCCGGTCAGACGGTCGCTCAGATCGCGCCACAGCGCGTGGGTCAGGCATTTATCGCCGCCCTGACAGCCGCCTTTACCCTGGCAACGGGTCGCGTCAACGGATTCGTCAACCGCGCTAATCACTTCGCCAACCGCAATACTGCCCGCGTCTTTACCCAGCAGATAACCGCCGCCCGGGCCACGAACGCTGGACACCAGTCCATTTTTACGCAGTCTGGAGAACAGCTGTTCCAGGTAAGAGAGGGAGATCCCTTGTCGTTCAGAAATATCAGCCAACGGAACCGGGCCCGCTTCGGAGTTGAGCGCAACGTCCAGCATCGCGGTCACGGCATAACGCCCTTTAGATGTCAGTCTCATGTCTTACTTAACCTCAAACTCGCCCCTGCCCGGGGTTTTTTATTGTAAAATGGGGGTATTGCATAGCAGGGCCAAGTCTGACATTCCTGACTAAATTGGTCAACTATTTACTTGACTGTTTTAGTCAGGTATTTAACCTTCTGTGCCTTCATAATATAGGTGCGGCCTGATGCCCTCACCCCAGCCCTCTCCCACGGGGAGAGGGGGAAATCGACACTACTCTTTACTCTTCTGCTCAATCGACGCCAGAATTCCGCGCAGGATGTTCAACTCCTGGCTTTCCGGGCGCGCGCGGGTGAACATACGGCGCAGCTTGTTCATCACCTGGCCGGGGTGGCCTTCACGGATGAAGCCGGTAGAGAGCAGCGTCTGCTCCAGGTGACCGTAGAAACGCTCCAGATCGTCCACCAGCGGGTAGGCCGCCTCTTCTTTAGGTTCGACCGGTTTCTCCTGCGTCGCCAGCCATGCCATGCGCACTTCGTAGGCGATCACCTGTACCGCCATCGCCAGGTTCAGCGAACTGTATTCCGGGTTGGCGGCAATCGCCACGTGGTAGTGGCACTTCTGTAGTTCCTCGTTGGTCAGGCCAACGCGTTCACGGCCAAACACCAGCGCAACCGGCGCCTGTTCCGCTTCTGCGACGCTTTTCAGGCCGCATTCGCGCGGGTCCAGCATCGGCCAGGGCAGCGTACGGGAGCGCGCGCTGGTCCCCACCACCAGGCTGCAACCGGCCAGGGCTTCATCCAGGGTGTCCACGATCTGCGCATTACCGATCACGTCGCTGGCGCCTGCCGCCAGAGCAATAGCCTGAGAGTCTGGTTTCACCAGCGGGTTAACCAGCCACAGGTTCGTTAAGCCCATGGTTTTCATAGCGCGGGCCACAGAGCCCATGTTGCCGGTGTGCGATGTTTCGACCAGCACGATTCGAATGTTTTGCAGCATAATTTTTAGATGTCTGGATTCAGTGTCTGAAGAATATTCGGGCATATTATCATAAACGAGAGACATAATCCGATCCCGCTGCTATACTCTGCGCCGATTTTCCTGTTCTTTAACATCCAGTGAGAGAGACCGATGCATCCGATGCTGACCATCGCCGTGCGCGCAGCGCGCAAGGCGGGTAATGTAATTGCCAAACACTACGAAACCCCAGACTCCGTAGAAACCAGCCAGAAAGGCAGCAATGATTTCGTGACTAACGTCGATAAAGCCGCAGAAGCGATTATTATCGAAACGATCCGCAAATCTTACCCGCAGCACACCATCATCACCGAAGAAAGCGGTGAACATGAAGGTACCGATCAGGATGTTCAATGGGTTATCGATCCACTGGATGGCACCACCAACTTCGTCAAACGCCTGCCACACTTCTCTGTCTCTATCGCAGTACGCATTAAAGGCCGTACTGAAGTCGCCGTTGTTTACGATCCAATGCGTAACGAACTGTTCACCGCTACCCGCGGTCAGGGCGCACAGCTGAACGGCTACCGTCTGCGTTGTAGCAATGCACGCGATCTGGACGGCACGATCCTGGCGACCGGCTTCCCGTTCAAGGCGAAGCAGCACGCAACCACTTATATGAATATCCTGGGCAAACTGTTCACCGAATGCGCGGACTTCCGTCGCACCGGCTCTGCGGCGCTGGATCTGGCCTACGTGGCGACCGGTCGCGTTGACGGTTACTTCGAACTGTCCCTGAAGCCATGGGACTTTGCGGCGGGCGAGCTGATCGCACGTGAAGCTGGCGCCATTGTTTGCGACTTCACCGGCGGTCATAACTATATGTCTACCGGCAACATCGTTGCAGGTAACCCACGCGTTGTTAAAGCCATGCTGGCTAACATGCGTGACGAACTGAGCGATGCGCTGAAGCGTTAATCCCGTTTGTTAAGCCCGGTGGCGCTTCGCGTACCGGGCCTACACAATCCCTCAGTACGCTAGAAAGGCCGTAATCCCCTCCCCACCGGCACCGCGCTCATCCACATCGTCACCGCAGCCACCAGCAGGATCACCCCACCCGCCAGCGCAAGCGTCGTCCAGCCAACCTGTCGCCACAATACCGGCGTTTTATTGCCGCTGAGTTTTATCGCCAGCTGACGGAAGCTGTGAACCAGCAGCGCTAAAGACGAAATGGTGAGAGACGTGCCCGCCGCCATCGCCAGCGCCGAGAGCATGCCCCAGACAAATACACCAATCACTTTACTGAACAGCAGCACCATAATTGCGCCCGAGCACGGACGCATTCCCATAGACAGAATAATCATCAGGCGCGCGCGCCAGTCGTCACCGCGCTGTAACTGCTCCTGCGTCGGCAGATGCTGATGCCCGCATCCGCAGTTTTCATGGTGAACGTGATGCGGCGTAAAGGCTTTGAATTTGGGCTTTTGCAGTAACGCGCGTAGTTTTTTCAGCGCTCGCCAGCAGAGGAGCAGCCCCAGCAAGCCCACCAGCGCGTAGCTCCCCTTCTCCAGCCAGAAGCTGCTCATATGCAGCTGACGGGCAGGCAGTTGTAGCAACGAAAGGACGACCACGACCAGCGCAATCGCCACACCGCCCTGAAGCAGAGAGGAAGCCAGCGTCAGGCCGATACTTGATTTCAGCTTTGAAGGATGCGTGGCAAGCCAGGTGGTGATCACGATTTTGCCGTGTCCCGGCCCCAGCGCATGCAGCACGCCATAGATGAAGCTGAACGCCAGAAGCGATCCGCCCGCTTTCGTCGGATTTTCTGCCACGGCTTTCAGCAGACCGCTCATCTGCTGATTGACTTCCCGCTGCCAGAGGATGCTTTTCATCATCACCTGCGGCCATGCCTGCCACAGCCAGAGCGCCCCGCCAACCGCTAACAACACAAAGAGCGCCAGCGGCCACAGAGGGAGCCAGCGGCGCGGTTTTCGAGCCGGGGAAGAGATCACTGACATTGCAACGTCACCTCCTGCGCAAACTGTTTACCTAATTCCATGTCTTCTGGAGGCGCATCTTCTTTATCAAGGGAAACGGCAAAGTTCAGCGTCTCTTCGCTGGGTGTTGGGGTGTGCACGGCAATTTTACAGCTTTTTTGCAATATTTCTGGCAACTGCACGTCACTGTCCTCCGCGTAATGCATGTCGACATAGTAACTCGGATCAAACGTGGAAAACGTGTATTTCTGCCCGGCCAGCGGCTGCGGATGCGCCAGCGGAAGGATAAACGTCAGCACCGCCTGATGACCGTCGCGGGTCATGCCGTACTCGGTGGGACGGTTAAGAAACTTCACCTTTTGTCCGTTGTGCCAGAATTCGGTGAAGTAGTGCTGACCCAGCACATTGGCCATGACTTCCGCCGCCAGCTTTTTCCAGATCTCATCGCCAGGCCTGGCGTTACCGGCATCATACAGCAGATCGGCGGAGGTGATTTCATCCATCGTCCAGCGCATTTTCAGACCGCTAAGCTGCGTGCCGTCCGTCACCAGCTCGGTTTTCAGGCTGATAAAACTGTGAGGGTGTGCGCAGGCAGTGAAAGTGAAAACCGCCAAAAATAACGCTACCGCGCTTTGTTTAACTATTTGCATCTGTTCCTCACGTCAAAAATTCTGTGATGTTCGCCAGCAATCCTGAATGAAAGGCCTGCCGGTGCGCTTTTCAGCGCCCATCCTTTAGCTATTCTTATCAAACATTCACACTGGATACCCGACAGATGATGACGACGCTTGAAATTCCATCTGTGCTTTCCAGTTCGCAGCGCCGCTGCCAGGTGCTTTTGATGCTTTACCTGCCCGATGCTGCCATCACCGCACAGAGCATAATCGCTGCCAACGGCGTGGACGACGTCATGGCACGGCAAGATATAGCCGAGACGCGCGATGAAATCCAGCGCTATCATCGGCTTGATATCGTCACGCACCACGATGGCTGCTACCGAATTGAGGGTTCCGCCCTGAACCAGCGTTTGTGCCTGCTGCACTGGCTGCGCAGGGCGCTCCGGCTGTGTCCGCATTTTGTCGCGCAACAGTTCACCCCGGCCTTAAAAACCGCGCTCAAACAGCACGGCATTGCCCGCCCGCTTTATGACGATGCGAATCTTCGGGCGCTTATCAACTTTTGCGCGCGCAAGCTTCAGCGTCAGTTTGAGACCCGCGACGTGCAATTTTTACAGCTTTATCTGCAATACTGTCTGATTCAGCATCATCTGGGCAATACGCCGCAGTTTTCCCCCGTTCAGCGCAGCTGGACGCAGTCCCGAGGGGAGTACTTTACGGCGCAGGAAATTGTCCGCCACTGGAAACGGCGCGTTCCGCAGGGAACGCACAGCGATGAACAACTGTTCCTGGCGCTGCTGTTTATGATGCTCCGCACGCCCGACCCGGTGCTGGATAAACACCAGCAGGATCAGCGCCTGCGTCGCGCCATCGTGCGTATGATTGCCCGTTTCCGGGCGCAAACCGGGATGAACTTCAGCGATGAGCAAGGGCTGACCGATCAGCTTTACATTCATCTCGCTCAGGCGCTGGACCGCTCCTTATTTGATATTGGTATCGACAACAGTCTGCCGGAAGAGATCCACCGTCTGTACCCCCGGCTGCTCCGCACCACCAAAGAGGCGCTGTTTGAACTGGAAGCCGAATTTGGTCTGCGATTCTCCGGTGAAGAGATGGCTCTGGTGGCGGTGATTTTTGGTGCCTGGCTGATGCAGGAAACCGATCTGCATGAAAAACAGGTGGTCCTGTTAACGGGGGAAGATAAAGCCTGTGAGGAGCTGATTGAGCAGCAGCTTCGCGAGCTGACGCTACTGCCGCTCAATATTCGTTATCTTAGCCTGGAAGCGTTTAAAAAAGAGGGCGCCCCCCGCGAAGCAGCGCTGGTCATTACGCCCTATCCGACCGCCCTGCCGCTGTTCTCGCCGCCGCTCATTCATGCCGTTGAGACCCTGAACACGCAGCAGCAGGAACATATTCGCGTTATGCTCGAATCGTAGTTACGTGCGAGCAGCCACCTTTGGGCGGATGACGATGGCCGGTAAAGCGACCAGTGCCATGACCCAGAACACACCGTGCCCCAGGTGCTGATAGAGGAAACCGGCAAATACGGTCATCACCGCAATGCTGCCGCCCATCGCCACCGCTGAATAAACAGCCTGAAGACGAATAACGTCCCCACCCTCTCGCGCCGCGATGTAGCGCATCGCCGCAAGATGGCAGACGGTGAAGGTTCCGCAGTGCAGGATTTGCGCCACAATCAGCCACGGCAGCTCCGTCGTCCAGCCCATGATGCCCCAGCGCGCCACGCCGCACACGGCGGAAAGCAGGAGCAGGTCACGCGCCCCGAAACGACGGAACAGTTTTTGGCTCAGCGCGAAGATAATGACCTCCGCAACCACGCCGAGCGACCACAGGTAGCCTACCGCAGAAGCCGAGTAACCCGCCCCCTGCCAGTAGATGGCGCTGAAACCGTAATAGGCCGCATGTGCCCCCTGGAGCAGACAGACACAGGCCAGGAAACGCCAGCTTTGCATCACCAGCGAGCGCCAGGCGGGCCAGCCGGCACTCTCCTGATGACGGCTTTCGCCCTGCGGCATCACCGATGGACGCAGCAACATACCGAGCAGCATCGAGGCGATGCCGAGCGTTAACAGTGCCAGAATGGCACGGTAGTCATAGAGGCTGACCAGTTTTCCCACCAGCGCTGAGCCGATCACGAAGGCAATCGATCCCCACAGGCGTACGCGGCCATAGTCCATGGTGATCTGCTTTTGCCAGGTGTTCGCCAGCGCATCCGTCAGCGGTACCAGCGGGGAGAAGAAGAGGTTAAAGCCAACCATCACCACCATCAGCCAGGCAAACTGGTGACTGACCCAGAAACAGGCCGCAAAGACCAGCGTCAGCAGGGCCAGAATTCGCACCGCTTTAATCAGTAAGGAGGGATCGCTGACCCGGGGCGCAATCAGCAGGCTACCCAGGAAACGTGCCACCAGCCCTGCGCCCAGCAGGATGCCGATGGTTTCAGGCGTCAGACCAATTCCCTTGAGCCAGACGCTCCAGAAAGGCAGAAAAATACCGTAACTAAAGAAATAGGTGAAATAGCTGAGCGCCAGCCAGCGCGTGGAATGCAAGACCATGAATCCCTCCCGAAATGGAGGCGATAGTCTGGCGTTAATCCCTGACTTTAGCAAGTCGTTAGCGCGCTATAAATTAACTAAAAATTAACATCATCATCAGCCGGACAGCGTATGGCGAGAGCGGTAAAACTGTATTACGTTTATAAGACATCGCCTGAAGAGGTCGTTTGCCATGAACAGCTTACGTTATTTCGATTTCGGCTCCTCTCGTTCTCTCCTGCTATTAATTGCCCGTATCGCCATTGTGGTCCTGTTTATTATTTTCGGTTATCCCAAGCTGACGGGGTTTAGCGGCACCGTTCAGTATATGACCTCGCTCGGCGCCCCCATGCCCATGCTGGCCGCGATTATTGCGGTGGTGATGGAAGTCCCCGCCGCGATCCTTATCGTGCTGGGCTTTTTCACCCGCCCCCTCGCGGTGATCTTTGTCTTCTATACGCTGGGTACAGCGGTGATTGGTCACCATTACTGGGAAATGACGGGTGATGCTGTCGTCCCTAACATGATTAACTTCTACAAAAATGTGAGTATCGCTGGCGCCTTTATTTTGCTGGCGATCACCGGGCCGGGAGCCATCTCCCTCGACCGGCGTTAGCCCATAAAAAAAGGCCGCAAGCGCGGCCTTTTTCAGTTCTGCAAAGCAGAGGAATTATGCGTACACCGGGAAGCGGGCGCAGATGTCCAGTACTTTACCTTTGACGCGCTCGATAACCGCTTCGTCATTGATGTTGTCCAGAACGTCACACATCCAGCCCGCCAGCTCTTTCACTTCCGCTTCTTTAAAGCCGCGACGAGTCACAGCCGGAGAACCGATACGGATACCGGAGGTCACGAACGGGCTCTTCGGATCGTTTGGCACGCTGTTTTTGTTCACGGTGATGTTGGCGCGGCCCAGGGCAGCGTCAGCTTCTTTACCGGTCAGGTTCTTATCAACCAGATCCAGCAGGAACAGGTGGTTTTCAGTCCCGCCAGAGACCACTTTGTAGCCACGGTTCAGGAACACTTCCACCATCGCTTTGGCGTTCTTAGCAACCTGCTGCTGGTAAACCTTGAACTCTGGCTCCATCGCTTCTTTCAGCGCCACCGCTTTTGCCGCGATCACGTGC
The DNA here is from genome assembly GCF_049238105.1 of Enterobacter cloacae complex sp. IR5418. NCBI lineage: Bacteria > Pseudomonadati > Pseudomonadota > Gammaproteobacteria > Enterobacterales > Enterobacteriaceae > Enterobacter > Enterobacter cloacae complex sp. IR5418. The sequence continues at coordinate 328,963 of NZ_JBMKHS010000001.1, forward strand.
ATCAGCGGGCCACCCTGGGCGCTTGGGAACACGGCGGAGTTCAGCTTTTTGTACAGCTCTTCGTCACCGCCTTTCGCCAGGATCAGGCCACCGCGTGGACCCGCCAGGGTTTTGTGGGTGGTGGTGGTCACAACGTGAGCGTGTGGAACCGGGTTAGGATAAACGCCTGCGGCGATCAGACCCGCCACGTGCGCCATATCAACGAACAGGTACGCGCCGATGCTGTCAGCGATTTCGCGCATTTTTGCCCAGTCAACGATGCCGGAGTAAGCCGAGAAGCCACCGATGATCATCTTCGGCTTGTGTTCTTTGGCCTGCTTAGCCATGTCGTCGTAGTCAATTTTACCGGACTCATCAATACCGTAAGGGATGATGTTGTACAGTTTGCCGGAGAAGTTTACCGGGGAGCCGTGAGTCAGGTGGCCGCCCTGCGCCAGGTTCATACCCAGAACGGTATCGCCCGGCTGCAACAGCGCGGTGTAAACAGCGAAGTTAGCCTGAGAGCCAGAGTGCGGCTGCACGTTCGCGTAGTCAGCGCCAAAGAGTTCTTTCGCACGGTCAATCGCCAGCTGCTCAACGATATCAACGTACTCGCAACCGCCGTAGTAGCGCTTGCCCGGATAACCTTCAGCATATTTGTTGGTCAGCTGAGAACCCTGCGCCTGCATTACGCGCGGGCTGGTGTAGTTTTCGGAGGCGATCAGTTCGATGTGCTCTTCCTGACGTACTTTTTCCTGCTCCATAGCCTGCCACAGTTCGGCATCATAATCGGCAATGTTCATTTCACGCTTTAACATCCGCATCTCCTGACTCAGCTAACAAGTAAATTTTTGGCCTGAAAAGGCAGTCCTGTTGGACGACGGGCAACAGTATAACTGAATAGTTCTGCGATAACAGGTCTTGACAAACGATTTTACGCAAACGTTTACCTCCACGCCACGCAAGGGTTTGAGCAATAAAGCTCTCGCCATTTTCTACGGATTTCTTTTCAGCTTTGTGATGCAAATTTTTCACGTTGCAAAGAACCATTTACATTGCAGGGGTATTTTTATAAGATGCATCTAAAATACATCATTAAAGTAACATCAGAAGGAAGCTGCTATGCTCGACGCTCAAACCATCGCTACCGTGAAGGCCACGATCCCCTTGCTGGTAGAAACGGGACCTAAACTGACCGCCCATTTCTACGATCGCATGTTTGCGCATAATCCGGAGCTCAAAGAGATTTTCAACATGAGCAACCAGCGTAACGGCGATCAGCGCGAAGCGCTGTTCAACGCTATTGCCGCCTATGCCAGCAACATTGAAAACCTGCCGGCCCTGCTGCCTGCGGTAGAAAAAATCGCGCAGAAGCATACCAGCTTCCAGATCAAACCCGAGCAGTACAACATCGTGGGCAGCCACCTGCTGGCAACCCTGGACGAAATGTTCAGCCCGGGCCAGGAAGTTCTGGACGCCTGGGGTAAAGCATATGGCGTGCTGGCCAATGTGTTCATCAACCGCGAAGCGCAGATCTACAGCGAAAACGCCAGCAAGAACGGCGGCTGGGAAGGCACGCGCGCCTTCCGTATCGTTGAGAAAACCCCGCGCAGCGCGCTTATCACCAGCTTTGAATTTGAGCCGGTTGACGGCCAGCCGGTTGCTGATTACCAGCCGGGCCAGTATCTGGGCGTCTGGCTGAAACCGGAAGGTTTCCCGCACCAGGAGATCCGCCAGTACTCCCTGACCCGCAAGCCAAACGGCAAAGGCTATCGCATTGCGGTTAAACGTGAGGAAGGTGGTCAGGTTTCGACCTGGCTGCATAACGTCGCCAGCGTGGGTGATATCGTTCATCTGGCGGCGCCAGCGGGTGATTTCTTTATGGCCGTTGAAACGAATACCCCAGTGACGCTGATCTCCGCAGGTGTTGGTCAAACGCCAATGCTGGCGATGCTGGATACGCTGGCGAAAGCAAACCACAGCGCGCAGGTTAACTGGTTCCACGCGGCCGAAAACGGGGATGTCCACGCCTTCTCGGATGAAGTGAAAACGCTGGCGGCGGGTCTGCCACACTTTACCGCTCATACCTGGTATCGTTTACCCACGGAAGACGACCGCGCAGCGGCACGTTTTGACAGCGAAGGACTGATGGATTTAGGGCAGCATGAAGGGGCGTTCAGCGCACCGGGGATGCAGTTCTACGTTTGTGGGCCGGTGGCGTTTATGCAGTATGCCGCGAAGCAGCTGATAGACCTGGGTGTTAACAAAGACAACATTCATTACGAATGTTTCGGCCCGCATAAAGTGCTGTAATCGCACGACGGTGCTTCGCTTGCACGGGCCTACGAAGGGTTTTGTAGGCCGGGTAAGCGCAGCGCCACCCGGCAAGAATGTTAGATCGCCGCGTCGTCTTCTTCGCCGGTACGGATACGGATCACACGCGCCACATCAAAGACGAAGATTTTCCCATCGCCAATTTTTCCAGTCTGTGCCGTGCGGATAATGGTATCCACACAGGTATCGACGATGTCATCGCTCACCACGATCTCGATTTTTACTTTCGGCAGAAAGTCCACCATGTACTCTGCGCCACGGTACAGCTCGGTGTGGCCCTTCTGACGACCAAAACCTTTCACTTCAGTGACGGTCATCCCGGTGATGCCCACTTCTGCCAGCGCCTCACGTACATCATCCAGTTTGAAAGGTTTAATAATCGCATCAATCTTTTTCATGGTGGGTCCTTAAACTCTTGCCAGTAAGTAGCCTCGTAATCGGTTGCTCACAGTATCATATTCAGGCGAATTTTGCGGTATTACTCTTTAAAATCGTTCGCTTCCAGCTCATGGCGTGAGAGCAATTTATAAAACTCGGTACGGTTACGCCCGGCCATGCGCGCCGCGTGGGTCACGTTGCCTTTGGTGATTTGCAGCAGCTTGCGCAGATAGTTCAGCTCGAACTGGTTTCGCGCTTCCGCAAACGTCGGTAAGGCCGTGTTTTCCCCCTCCAGCGCCTGCTCCACCAGCGCATCGCTGATCACCGGTGATGAGGTCAGCGCCACGCACTGCTCAATCACGTTCACCAGCTGGCGCACGTTACCCGGCCAGCTTGCCGTCATCAGGCGTTTCATCGCATCGGTGGAGAACGCACGCACAAACGGTTTGTGCCGGTCGGCGGCCTGACGCAAAAGGTGATTTGCCAGCAGCGGGATATCTTCCGCTCGCTCGGCCAGCGCCGGGATTTTCAGGTTGACGACATTCAGTCGATAGTAGAGATCTTCACGGAACTCGTTGCGCGCCATCACCTTGGGTAAATCACGGTGGGTGGCGGAAATAATCCGCACGTTGATATCGATATCGCGGTTGCTGCCGAGCGGACGCACTTTCCGCTCCTGCAATACGCGCAATAATTTGACCTGCAACGGCGCGGGCATATCGCCAATTTCATCGAGAAACAGCGTTCCCCCCTCAGCCGCCTGGAACAGCCCTTCACGGCTGCTCACCGCACCGGTAAAGGCGCCGCGGGCATGGCCGAAGAGTTCAGATTCAAGCAGCTGTTCCGGCAGCGCACCACAGTTAATGGCGATAAAAGCATTTTTACTGCGCGGGCTGGCGTTGTGGATCGCCTGGGCCAGGATCTCTTTCCCGGTCCCGCTCTGGCCGTTGATCAGCACGCTAACGTCTGATTGCGCCACCATCCGCGCCTGTTCGAGCAGGCGCAGCATGACAGGGCTACGCGTCACGATGGACTCACGCCAGGCGTCGTCACCGGATGGCGCCGCGTGCTCAAGGGCACTGTCGATCGCTTTATAAAGGGCGTCTTTATCCACCGGTTTGGTGAGGAAGCTGAATACCCCCTGCTGCGTCGCGGCCACCGCATCCGGAATGGAACCGTGAGCGGTGAGGATAATCACCGGCATCCCGGGCTGCTGCTTCTGGATCTCCGTGAACAGTTGCAGACCATCCATTTCATCCATGCGCAAATCGCTGATCACCAGATCGATTTTCTCACGGCTGAGCACTTTCAGCCCCTCCTGCCCGCTTTCAGCGGTGACCACGCTGTAGCCTTCGCTCACCAGACGCATCCCCAGCAGCTTTAACAGCCCGGGATCGTCATCCACCAGTAACAGATGGGCAGGTTTACGGCTTGTCATGGCTTCACATCCTCTTGTTTCGGCGTATCACTGTCTGGCGTCGTGGCAGCGTTGCCTTTCGACCCATCGGGCAGATAACTGCCTGCTGGCTTACGCGTCGAGAGCTGTCTTTCGATATCGGTCAGGTTTTCAAGCTTGCGGGTGGTGGTTTCCAGCTGCTCGCGCAGCGACTCCTGCTGCTGGCGAAGCGCATCAAGCTCGCTGTCGCTCGACTGCTGCAATTTGCTGTAGCGGAAACGCTCTTCAGACAGCTGTAGTTGCATGGTTTGTCCGTCCCGCCAGAGCTGATAGACGGGTCGCACCTGCGGGGGGATATTGATCACGTAAGTATCGAGCCGCGTCACGTTAGCGCGGCGTTCGACTGGCGTGATTCTGGCATCAGCCATCACGATCCCGCGTTTAAACGCGTCCTGCCAGGTATCGTCCACCAGCATCGCCGCCTGGGCACGGGCCTCGGCGGGTGCCAGCCGCTGGGCGCAGTCTATTCCGCGCAGCCAGAAGAGCGGATTGGATTCCACATCACGCCCCGACAGGCTCCAGATATCATCGCAAGGTGTTGAAAGGAAATCGGCCAGCTGTTTTTGCGGCCATTTATCTTCCTGTTTTTGGCTAATTGCGCTTTTCGGCGCATGGGTGACACAGCCAGCCAGCAGTATGCAGGGCAGGCTCAGGCGCACATTTTTGCTGGAAAACACCGCGCGCAGTGCGCGGAAAAAGACGTGTGACATACTCACCAGGTTGTTATTCATTTCATTGATTTTTCCGGCTCAAGAGGCAGTTCGATACGAAAACAGACATCGGCGCGTTCATCACTCACGATGTTAAGCTCACCCTGCATGCGTCGTATGCAGTCGCGGGCAATACTCAGCCCCAGACCACTTCCTTTTACCGCACCTTTTCGCTGATGACTCCCCTGGAAGAAGGGTTCAAATATCATCGTTTTTTCATCATCCGGAATCGGGCTTCCCGTATTCGCTACGTCAATAAATACCCGCGAACCGTTGTTATGGCTTCTGATATAAATGGTACCGGATTCAGTACCATAGTGCACCGCATTGGAATAAAGATTATCCAGCACGCTCATTAACAGCATCGGTTCTGCAAGACAGGCTGGCGCATTGAGATCCACCTGGGTATGCATCATTTTAGCTCTTGCTGGCAGGCTATGGGCGGAGATCACCATGTCTACCAGCGGTTCAATCTCTACGCTCTCAAGCACCACTGCACCATCCGCCAGCTTGCGGTTATAGTCCAGCAGTTGTTCAATAAGTTTTTGTAAATTGCGGCTACTGGCATCCAGAATCGCCACGATCTCTTTTTGCTCAGGGGTCAACGGCCCCGCCACTTCATCGGCCAGCAGCTCCGTGCCTTCACGCATACTGGCCAGCGGTGTTTTGAGTTCGTGTGAGATATGGCGCAGGAACTGGTGTCGCTGCGATTCCAGCCACGCCAGGCGTTCAGAAAGCCAGATGATGCGCTGACCGACCGAGCGCAGCTCGCGCGGGCCTTTAAAAACAACCGTATCCCCGAGAGATTTACCCTCCCCCAGGCGATTAATCATCCGCTGGATCCCCTTTACGGGGCCGATGATCATGCGGGTAAAGAGCAGTACCAGCCCGAGACTGACGAGGAACAGCACCAGTGCCTGCCAGCCAAAGAACTGGCCGCGCTCGGCAATCTCCTGCTGAAGTTGCTGCCCACGGGAAAAGATAACCGTCCGGGTGGACTGAACCATCTCCGTATTGGCGTTGGCAAAGGCTTCAAGTCGGGCGGCGGCGGCGGCATCAGGACCGCTGTTTTTACACTGGAGCTGCGCCAGATCGTTCAGATCCTGACGCAGCGCCTGATAGAGTTTGTCATCCGGCAGGACACCGGCATGGGCGTCCAGCATTTCGCTGTAGCGTTTACGCTGGTTCTGATAGACCCTCGCCAGCGTGCGATCGTCCAGCACGCAGTACTGACGATAGCTACGCTCCATCTCCAGCGCGGCGTTGGTCATTGCCTCGCTACGGCGGGCATCAATAAGCGTGGTGCGGTTAGTCAGGGCCGCCTGGGCACTTAACGCATTCAGGCTTTGCCATGCCTGCCACGCCAGAACCAGCAACGGTAGCAGGATCAGCAGGAAGGCCATCATAACGAGCTGTCGCAGGGAGCGAGGGAAAGCGGGCCAGCGTTTCAACACATTACTCTCTTCATCCGGGTTTGAGGAGAGCGTAACTGAGTCGGCCCTTAAGATACAACAAAGCCGGGTAAAAACCCGGCTTTGTCATGGAATAAGGCGGTGCCTAACTCGACGTTTCGCCCTGGCCTGATAAAGCATTGCAATAATCAGTAGTTGGACGGCAGGCACCTTTTTGTGCGTCATTCGAAGTTTATGTAGCACGTCCCGAAGGGGCTGACATAAGAAGGTGAATGAGCCACTGGTTACTATTATGCAACCAGCGTGCCAGATTGCAAAAAAATAAATTATCTTTATGATTAATAACAATTTTATTCTTTTAAGGTGTTCGTTGTGCGGTGAATGATTTCCAGGCTAAGTGTCGCTATTAAGCAACACCTTAACGTGAACCCGCCATGACTTTTATAAATCAATAACTTAAATGTCTCTTTTTGGCGACACTCAAACCCGAGAATTGTCGCGATTTTGCGACAGAGACAAAAAAGCCCGGTAGCGCTCACGCTTACCGGGCCTTGAGATCGTGCGCTGAAACTTAACCCAGCTGTTTACGCGCGTTGCGGAAAATGCGCATCCATGGGCTGTCCTCGCCCCAGTTTTCCGGGTGCCAGGAGTTGCTCACGGTACGGAAGACACGCTCCGGGTGCGGCATCATAATAGTAACACGGCCGCTTTCGCTGGTGACCGCAGTGATACCATTTGCCGAACCATTCGGGTTAGCCGGATAGGTTTCGGTGACCTTGCCGAAGTTATCAACAAAGCGCAGCGCCACCAGTCCTTTACTTTCAAGCTGAGCCAGGTGCGCCGCATCGCGCACTTCAACCTGACCTTCACCGTGCGAAACCGCGATTGGCATCTGCGAACCCACCATTCCCTGCAACAGCAGAGACGGGCTTTGGGTCACTTCCACCAGGCTGAAGCGCGCTTCGAAACGATCAGACTGGTTGCGCACAAAGCGCGGCCAGGCTTCGCTTCCCGGGATCAGCTCGCGCAGGTTAGACATCATCTGGCAGCCGTTACACACGCCCAGCGCCAGCGTCTGCGGACGGTGGAAGAAGGTCTCGAACTCGTCACGCACGCGGCTGTTGAACAGAATAGACTTCGCCCAGCCTTCGCCCGCGCCCAGCACGTCACCGTAGGAGAAACCACCGCACGCCACCAGCGCCTGGAAATCTTCCAGACCGATACGCCCGGCCAGCAGGTCGCTCATGTGGACGTCGATGGCGTCAAAGCCCGCACGGTGGAAGGCCGCCGCCATTTCCACGTGGGAGTTAACGCCCTGCTCACGCAGTACGGCCACTTTCGGACGCACGCCGGTCGCGATGTACGGCGCGGCAATGTCTTCGTTGATGTCGAAGCTGAGCTTCACGTTCAGGCCAGGATCCTGGTCATTCGCTTTCGCGTTGTGTTCCTGATCGGCACATTCCGGGTTGTCACGCAGGCGCTGCATCTGCCAGGTGGTTTCTGCCCACCACATACGCAGCGTGGTGCGGCTTTCGCTGAACACGGCGTGACCGTCGGCTTCAATGACGAAGCGGTCGCCCTGAACGGCTTTACCCAGATAGTGCACGCAGTCTGCCAGACCGTGCTGCGCCAGAATGGCTTCCACCGCGTCGCGATCTGCGGCGCGTACCTGAATGACCGCGCCCAGCTCTTCGTTAAACAGCGCCGCCAGACGGTCTTCGCCAAGCGTTGCAATGTTCGCTTCAACGCCGCAGTGACCGGTGAAGGCCATCTCTGCCAGGGTCACCAGCAGGCCGCCGTCGGAACGGTCGTGGTAGGCCAGCAGCTTGCGCTGCGCCACCAGCGCCTGAATCGCGTCGTAGAAGCCTTTCAGCTGGGCAACGTCGCGCACGTCGGCGGGCTTGTCGCCGAGCTGACGGTAAACCTGCGCCAGCGCGGTGGCACCCAGCGCGTTATGACCTTTACCCAGGTCAATCAGCAGCAGGGCGTTGTCTTCGGTCACAAGCTGTGGCGTAACGGTATGACGCACGTCTTCCACGCGGGCAAACGCGGTGATCACCAGCGACAGCGGAGAGGTCATCTCGCGCTGCTCGCTGCCTTCCTGCCAGCGGGTTTTCATCGACATGGAGTCTTTACCCACCGGAATGGTCAGGCCGAGGGCTGGACACAGCTCCTCACCCACCGCTTTCACGGCTTCATACAGGCCAGCATCTTCGCCAGGGTGACCGGCTGCGGCCATCCAGTTCGCGGAAAGTTTGATACGTTTGATATCGCCAATCTGCGTCGCGGCGATGTTGGTCAGCGCTTCACCGACCGCCAGACGGGCAGACGCGGCGAAGTCCAGCAGGGCCACCGGCGTACGTTCGCCCAGGGCCATCGCTTCGCCGTAGTAGCTGTCGAGGCTCGCGGTAGTCACCGCGCAGTTCGCCACCGGGATCTGCCACGGGCCAACCATCTGGTCGCGTGACACCATACCGGTTACGGTACGGTCGCCGATGGTCACCAGGAACGTTTTCTCCGCCACGGCAGGCAGGTGCAGGACGCGGTTTACCGCTTCAGACACGGTGATGCCCTGGCGATCCAGCGCTTTGCCCGCCGCTTTACGGGTTGTCACGTCGCGGGTCATCTTCGGTGTTTTGCCGAGCAGCACGTCCAGCGGCAGATCGATCGGCTGGTTGTCAAAATGGGTGTCGCTTAAGGTGAGGTGCTGCTCTTGGGTCGCTTCACCGATGACGGCATACGGCGCGCGCTCGCGGCGGCACAGCTCGTCAAACAGCGGCAGCTGATCGGCGGCAACCGCCAGCACGTAGCGCTCCTGGGATTCGTTACACCAGATTTCCAGCGGGCTCATGCCCGGCTCATCGCTCAGGATATCGCGCAGGTTGAAGCGCCCGCCGCGACCGCCGTCGCTCACCAGTTCTGGCATCGCGTTGGAGAGACCACCCGCGCCCACGTCGTGGATGAACAGAATTGGGTTGGCATCGCCGAGCTGCCAGCAGCGGTCGATCACTTCCTGACAGCGGCGCTCCATTTCCGGGTTGTCGCGCTGCACGGAGGCGAAGTCGAGATCCGCATCAGACTGGCCGGAGGCCATAGAGGAGGCAGCCCCGCCGCCCAGACCAATGTTCATTGCCGGACCGCCCAGCACGATCAGCTTCGCGCCGACGACGATCTCGCCTTTCTGCACGTGATCGGCGCGAATGTTGCCGATCCCGCCTGCCAGCATGATCGGTTTGTGGTAGCCGCGCAGCTCTTCGCCGTTGTGGCTGTCCACTTTCTCTTCGTAAGTACGGAAGTAACCGTTCAGCGCCGGACGACCAAATTCGTTGTTGAACGCCGCGCCGCCCAGGGGACCTTCGGTCATGATATCCAGCGCGGTCACAATGCGCTCTGGCTTGCCAAAATCTTCTTCCCACGGCTGTTCAAAGCCCGGAATTCGCAGGTTAGAAACGGAAAAACCGACCAGACCCGCTTTTGGTTTCGCGCCGCGACCGGTCGCACCTTCGTCACGGATTTCACCGCCGGAACCGGTCGCCGCACCCGGCCACGGAGAAATCGCCGTCGGGTGGTTGTGGGTTTCCACTTTCATCAGGATATGCGCAGGCTCCTGGTGGAAGTCATAGCGCCCTGCTTCGCGATCGGCGAAGAAGCGGCCCACCTCGGAACCCTCCATTACCGCGGCGTTGTCTTTATAGGCAGACAGCACGTGGTCAGGGGTTTGCTCCATGGTGTTTTTGATCATTTTGAACAGCGACTTCGGCTGCTGTTCGCCGTCGATAATCCAGTCGGCGTTGAAAATTTTATGGCGGCAGTGCTCGGAGTTGGCCTGCGCGAACATATACAGTTCGATGTCGTTCGGGTTGCGATTCAGCTTAACGAATGCATCCTGAAGGTAGTCGATTTCATCTTCTGCGAGTGCCAGACCAAGACGCAGGTTAGCGTCGATCAGTGCCTGACGCCCCTGCCCCAGCAGATCCACGCTCTGTACCGGCGCAGGCTGATGGTGAGAGAACAGTTTCTGCGCATCTTCCAGAGAGTCGAACACGCTCTCCATCATGCGGTCGTGCAGCTCCGCCGCGACGGCCTGCCACTGCGCGTCGCTCAGGGTTGACGCTTCCACATAGTACGCCACGCCGCGCTCCAGACGGTTTATCTGGCTCAGGCCGCAGTTGTGAGCGATATCAGTTGCTTTGGAAGACCAGGGGGAGATGGTGCCAGGACGTGGCGTGGCGAGGATCAGTTTGCCGGTCGGCGTATGGCTGCTCAGGCTTGGACCATATTTAAGCAGGCGTTCCAGCTGTACGCGCTCCTCTGCATTCAGGGGGGCATTCAGGTCAGCAAAATGGACATACTCAGCGTAAATATTGCTTACCGGAAGGTCGGCCGCCTGAAAACGTGCCAGCAGTTTGTTAATACGGAAGGCAGACAGTGCAGGCGAACCACGCAGAATTTCCATCATAAGTCTCTCGTCTTCGAAGCGCCGGGGCGCTTACAGTGTGCGCAAGGGGGGAAAACGGGCGTCATTATAGAGAATCCTGAGCGCCGACGAAACCGTTTGCGTCGAAATAAAATCAACCTTTCGATTTAACAATAGATGTGACCTGTCTCTCTAATTGGTTGCCAACTGGCGCTACTTTGCGCAAAATGCCGCTCAATCAATGGCAAATTCTACTCTTAACATGACTACAGCACACTGAGGCAACCGGCGTCGCAGAGAATTAACTAATTGAAAAAATTAAAGATTAATTATCTGCTCATCGGCATTGTTACGTTGCTGCTGGCAGTGGCCCTCTGGCCGTCTATCCCCTGGTTCGGCAAGGCCGAAAACCGTATCGCCGCCATTCAGGAGCGGGGGGAGTTGCGCGTCAGTACCCTCTCCTCCCCGCTTATTTACGACGATATCAACGGCAAAACCATTGGTCTCGATTACGAACTGGCACAGCTGTTTGCGGACTATCTGGGCGTGAAGCTGAACGTTACCGTGCGGCAGAACATCAACCAGCTGTTTGATGATTTGGACCATAACCGTGCCGATATTCTCGCCGCGGGTCTGGTGTACAACAGCGAACGCAGTAAAAACTATCAGCCAGGCCCGACCTATTACTCCGTGTCGCAGCAGGTGGTTTATCGTGTGGGTAGCCTGCGCCCGCGCTCACTGGCCGACATCACCGACCAGCAGTTGACCATTGCACCAGGCCATGTGGTGATTGACGATCTGCGGGCGTTGAAAGAGAAAAAATACCCGAACCTCAGCTGGACAGTTGATCCTAAACTCGGTACGACCGAATTGCTGGAGCAGGTAAAAGATAAAAAGCTGGCTTATACCATTGCTGATTCGGTGGCGATCAGCCTTTTCCAGCGCGTTCATCCTGAAATCGCCGTGGCTCTGGATGTGACCGACGAACAACCGGTGACCTGGTTTACCCAGTTAGACGACGATCAAACCGTCTCTGCGGCGATGCTCGATTTCTTTAATGCCATCAATGAAGACGGCACCCTGGCGCGTCTGGAAGAGAAATATCTCGGTCACGGTGACGATTTTGATTACGTTGACACCCGCACCTTCCTGCGCGCGGTGGACAGCGTGCTGCCAGATCTGCAACCGCTGTTTGAGAAGTACGCCCAGGAGATTGACTGGAAGCTGCTGGCGGCGATCTCCTACCAGGAATCGCACTGGGATGCTCAGGCTACCTCCCCCACAGGCGTACGCGGATTGATGATGCTGACCAAAAATACCGCCCAGAGCCTCGGCATCAGCGACCGGACCGATGCGGAACAGAGCATCAGCGGCGGTGCGCAGTATTTACAGGATATGATGGCGAAAGTGCCGGAGACGGTCCCGGAAGGGGAGCGGATCTGGTTTGCGCTGGCCGCCTATAACATGGGCTATGCGCATATGCTCGACGCGCGGGCGCTGACGGCGAAAACCAAAGGTAACCCGGACAGCTGGTCTGATGTAAAACAGCGTCTGCCGCTGCTTAGCCAGAAACAGTGGTACCAGAAGCTGACGTACGGCTATGCGCGCGGGCATGAAGCGTATGCCTACGTGGAAAATATTCGTAAGTACCAGATAAGCCTGGTGGGATATCTGCTGGAGAAAGAAAAAGAGGCGACCGAGGCGCAACAGCTGGCTGAAAGCTATCCGGTGGTCGCACCGGACGAGCTTAATCACCCTGCGGTTTCAATTCTGCCTTTTGTTGCTTTTTCTGCTGCCGACGCATTCGAAAAAAGTCACTTAACAGACCCGAACATTCTGGTGCAAGTACCCCGCCGATAGTTTTCACCTGGTGGTTCATCCCCGGATGTCCAAGCACGTCCATCAGTGAACCAGCAGCGCCCGTCTTTTCATCCCGCGCGCCAAACACCAGCGTTCCGATTCGGCTGTGCACCATCGCCCCGGAGCACATCACGCACGGTTCAAGGGTGACATACAGGGTGGTATCAAGCAGACGATAGTTTTGCAGCACCAGCCCGCCCTGGCGAAGCGCCATGATTTCCGCGTGCGCGGTAGGATCGTGACGGCCAATCGGACGGTTCCACCCTTCCCCAATCACCTGATTGTTATGGACCAGCACTGCCCCCACGGGCACTTCGCCCTCTTCCCAGGCGCGCTGAGCCAGCGCCAGCGCATGGCGCATCCAGTATTCATGAGTGTGTTCAGGGTTGGACAAGGGCTGATACTCCAGTCGAAAAGCGGGCGGCATTATACACAGCCGGTACAGATAAGACTATTCGAGTTGCTGAAGTTCACCCAGAGGCGTGACGCGCCAGCGGTGTTGGCAAAAATAGAGCAGCGGGTTGTCCTGCTTGCTGTCGCTGTAGCCGCTGTACAGACGCAGCGGTGTACCGATGCGTTTCTCCAGTTGCACCACTTTTTCATGTCCGAGGCAGCGCAGAGTGAGCACCCAGCCTCCGTAGCCGCGCGCGATTTGCGTGGCGATAAGATTTACGCGCGGCAGCCAGGGGGTATCAAAATAGACCTGCTCCACCAGCGTCTGTGGGGAGCCGGTAATCAGCCAGATATCGGCATCGTTGGCGTCGAGATAGCTGGTCAGGCGCGCCTGGACCACGGGAAACGCGGCGACATGCCCGCGAAACCAGTGCGCAAAATCCTGTTCAAGCTGCTTAAGACGCGCTTCGCTATGACCAAACGTACATCCCCAGAGCAGCAGGCTCATCGGCCAGCGCGCTGCCCGGCCTTTCACCAGCAGCGCGATGCCAATAATGGGTAACAAGGGCAATACCAGCAACGCGTTAAGGGGCTGGCGCCGTAGCAGGTAGCGCATAAATGTGCCGAACATATCCTGCTGATGCAGCGTTCCATCCAGATCAAAAAAGACAACGCGACGCTCGTTACTGGCCAAACCTTACTCCTCTGGGTCGTTGAATCCTAACAGCCAGGTAAACAGGAACCCGGCGATCACCGCTACCAGATAGCCTAACAGATAGAGCATCACTTTTCCGGTCACGATGGTTAATGCCAGCGGTAAACCAGAGATCCCAAAGGTGATGACGGTCGCCACTTTCCAGTAGCTGATTAACGCCCCGCCCACCGCGCCACCGAGACAGGCGGCCAGGAACGGTTTACCCAGCGGCAACGTCACGCCGAAAATCAGCGGTTCGCCGATACCAAGTAACCCGACCGGCAGCGCCCCTTTAATGACCTTTTTCAGACGCGCGTTGCGGGTTTTCATCAGTACCGCGATGGCCGCGCCAACCTGCCCAACGCCGGCCATCGACAGGATCGGCAGCAGAGCGTTATACCCGTGCGCCTGCACCAGTTCGACGTGGATTGGCACCAGCCCCTGATGCAGACCGGTCAGCACTAACGGCAGGAAGGTCCCGGACAGCACAGCACCCACCAGCAGCCCGCCGCGATCGATCGCCAGCGACGCGCCGTGCGCGATGGCTTCAGAGATCGCCCCGCCTAACGGTTGCAGCGCCACAATCGCCACGCTCCCGGTAATCAATGTGGTCAGCAGTGGGTTAAGGATCAGCTCAATCGAGCCTGGCAGCAACGCGCGTAGCTTTTTCTCGATCCAGCACATCAGAATGACCACCAGCAGCACGGCAATCACCCCGCCGCGGCCGGGCTGAAGCACCTCGCCAAACAGCGTGATTTGCGCCAGCTGCGGGCTGGACAAGATCCCTGCCATTACGCCGCCCATCGCCAGCGAGCCGCCGAACACTTTGGCTGTATTCACCCCCACCAGGATGTTCATGATGGCAAACACCGCGCTGCCAAAGATTGCGAGAATACCCAGCAGGTTCGGATACTGGGTGGCAAAGTCCCCGACGATATCCGGCCGCTTGAGGATATTGATAATACCGGTGATCAACCCCGACGCGATAAACGCCGGGATAAGCGGAATAAAGACGTTGGCAAGCTGTCGCAGCGCATCGCTCATGGGGGCTTTGTATTTTGCTTTCGCCTGCGCTTTGGTGCGTTCGGCGTCGTCAAAGGCGGGAGCCGTTTCAGCGCCCGTCATCAGGGCGCGCATGGCATCAACCACTTGCGCCGCTTTGCCCGGGCCGACAATCAGCTGGTGCTGCTGCCCCTGTTTAACGTACCCGCTCACGCCGGGAAGCTGCTTCAGGCGCGTTAAATCAAGCTTTTCGTCGTTGTGCACCTCGACGCGTACACGCGTCATGCAGTTTTCCAGACGCTGAATATTTTTTTCCCCACCGATCCCGAGCAGGATGTCGCTGGCGAGCGCTGCTGTTTTGTCCATACACGCCTCTTATTGGTGTTCTAATGCCGCCCGTAAAAACCCGTGATGGGCTTCGAGCCTGGCTCTGGCCGCGGCTGCATCCAGCCCGGTTAATATCATCAGAATGGCCGGTTTAACATCGTGATCGGTCTGCTGAAGCACTTTTTCAGCCTCTTCACGACCGGCTCCCGTCGCTTCCATCACCATGCGACATGCCCTGTCCACCAGCTTGACGTTGGTGGCCTGCATATCCACCATCAGGTTCTGGTAGACCTTGCCAAATTTCACCATCGCCCCGGTGGAGATCATATTGAGCACCAGCTTTTGCGCGGTCCCGGATTTCAGGCGCGTGGAGCCGGTGAGCGCTTCAGGCCCGACAACCGGGGAGATGGAAATGGCGGCCACCTGCGCAATCGGCGAGCCAGGGTTACAGGAGATGGCGACCGTGGTACATCCCGTCTGTCTGGCGTATTCCAGTCCACCAATGACGTACGGCGTACGACCAGATGCCGCGAGTCCGACCACCAGATCCTGCGCGGTCAGGTTCAGCTCCTTCAGATCATCCTCGCCCAGCTGTTTATTATCCTCCGCCCCTTCTACCGCTTTCAGCAGCGCGCCGGGGCCACCGGCGATCAGGCCAACCACCAGACCATGCGGAACGCCAAACGTCGGCGGACACTCTGAAGCATCCAGCACTCCGAGGCGTCCACTGGTACCCGCCCCCATATAAATAATGCGTCCTCCTGCTTTCAGGGCGTCGGCAGCGGCGTCTACGGCTTTCGCCACCTCGGGCAATGTCTCTTTGACTGCCAGCGCGACGAGGGTATCCTGTTGATTAAAGCGGTTTACCAGCTCCAGCGTGGATAGTGCATCAAGATCCATGGTTTGCGGGTTACGCGTTTCAGAAACAAGAGAGCCAAGATTCATGTTATTTACCTCTGGAATTTTTAATTCATAATAAACGCACTATAATGGAATATAAAATTCATTCAGGCGAGCAAAATTCGTATTTGCGCGGGTAATCACATTTTCGCCAGGAGACCGTATGAACTGTTTAATTCGCATTCGCCAGCGCTACGCAGGGTTTGCCCAGAGTGATAAAAAGCTGGCGGATTTTTTACTTTCTCAACCCGATCGGGCGCGACATCTCAGCTCTCAGCAGCTGGCAGGCGAAGCCGGGGTGAGTCAGTCGAGCGTGGTGAAATTTGCCCAGAAGATAGGTTATAAGGGCTTTCCGGCGCTAAAACTGGCGATCAGCGAAGCACTGGTGAGCAATCCGAATCCGCAGTCAATGCCGGTGCATAACCAGATCCGTGGCGACGATCCGATGCGTCTGGTCGGCGAAAAGCTGATCAAGGAGAACGTGGCGGCAATGCATGCCACGCTGGATGTGAACACGGAAGAGAAGCTTCTGGAAAGTGTAGCCATGCTTCGCAACGCGCGACGTATTGTGCTGACCGGGATCGGCGCCTCCGGGCTGGTTGCGCGCAACTTTGGCTGGAAGCTGACAAAAATTGGCTATAACGCCATCGTTGAACAGGACATGCACGCGCTGCTGGCGACCGTGCAGGCCATGGATCCTGACGATTTACTGCTGGCTATCTCTTATTCCGGTGAGCGTCGCGAAATTAACATGGCTACCGACGAAGCCCTGCGCGTAGGGGGAAAAATACTGGCGATTACCGGTTTTAGCCCGAATGCGCTTCAGCAGCGGGCAACCCGCTGCCTGTACACCATTGCCGAGGAACAGGCCACGCGCAGCGCGGCTATTTCGTCGACGAGTGCGCAGATGATGCTGACGGACCTGCTGTTTATGGCGCTGGTTCAGCAGGATCTGGAGCATGCGCCAGAGCGCATTCGTCACAGCGAAGAGCTGGTAAAAAGACTGGTTTGAGCAGGGAATGAGCGTATAATGCCCGCCCTGTTTGTGATGTTTCTGAGAATTTCCTGATGGCGCTGTTAATCACCAAAAAATGCATCAATTGCGATATGTGCGAACCCGAATGCCCGAACCAGGCGATTTCGATGGGCGACAGCATTTATGAGATTAACAGCGACCGCTGCACCGAATGCATCGGCCACTATGAAACGCCGACCTGCCAGAAAGTGTGCCCCATCCCCAATACGATCTTAAAAGATCCGGCACACGTCGAGAACGACGAACAGCTCTGGGATAAGTTTGTCCTGCTGCACCACGCGGACAAAATTTAACTCTCGATAATTACCGTCGCACAGGCGTAGTGGCGTTCATCTGCAAGCGTAACGTGCATGTGCGCCACGCCCAGCTTTTCCGCCAGCTTAAGCGCTTCACCCCATAAACGCAGACGTGGCTTACCCAGCTCATCGTTAAACACTTCAAACTGGTTAAACGCCAGGCCGTTACGAATGCCTGTGCCAAACGCTTTCGCCGCCGCCTCTTTTACCGCGAAACGCTTTGCCAGAAAGCGCACCGGCTGTTGATGCGCTTCCCAGATAGCCCATTCGTTGTCGCTCAGCACGCGTTTTGCGAGGCGATCGCCGCTGCGGGCGATCACCGCTTCAATGCGGGCTATTTCAACGATATCGGTGCCTAAGCCCAGAATGGCCATTACTGACGCGCTTCCAGCATCAGGCGCTTCATCTCGGAAACCGCCTCTTTCAGGCCGCTCATCACCGCACGACCAATAATAGCGTGGCCGATGTTCAGCTCGTGCATTTCCGGCAGGGCTGCGATGGCTTTTACGTTGTGATAGGTCAGCCCGTGACCGGCGTTCACCTTCAGCCCCAGACTTGCGGCGTAGGTTGCCGCTTTGGCGATACGCTCCAGCTCTTTGGCCTGCTCGGCATCGTGTTTGGCATCGGCGTAGCAGCCGGTGTGGATTTCAATATACGGCGCGCCCACGCCAGCAGCCGCTTTAATCTGGGCGAAATCGGCGTCGATAAACAGGGAAACCAGGATACCGGCATCCGCCAGGCGTTTGCAGGCATCGCGCATTTTGTCGAGTTGCCCCGCCACATCCAGACCGCCTTCGGTCGTCACTTCCTGACGCTTTTCCGGCACCAGGCAGCAGAAATGCGGTTTGGTGTCGCAGGCAATCGTCAGCATCTCTTCGGTTACCGCCATCTCCAGGTTCATGCGGGTATCCAGCGTCTGGCGCAGGATGCGCACGTCACGATCGGTGATGTGGCGACGATCTTCACGCAGGTGAACGGTAATGCCGTCGGCGCCAGCCTGTTCAGCAATAAACGCCGCCTGAACCGGATCAGGGTAAGCAGTGCCGCGGGCATTACGCAGCGTGGCGATGTGGTCGATGTTGACGCCTAACAGTAATTCAGCCATGACAATCCTCGGTATTTTTGTTCATTTACCTTCTCCCTCTCCCTCCGGGAGAGGGCTGGGGGTGAGGGGTAAAACATTAGCGTTTCGGCATAAACTGCCTGAATAATTCGCGGCTCTTTAAGGGTTTGCCCCCAAGATACGGCTTGAGCGCGATTCGGGTAAAGCGTTTTGCCGCACGCAGGGTGTCGGCGTCCGGGAACTCGCGTTCATACAGTGCTCTGAGCTGGCGTCCGGTAAAGGTGCTGTTATCAACGACAACGCTGGCAATAAAGCCCTTTTCCTCACGATAGCGATAGGTCATGGTATCTTCTACCTCGTCTCCGCTCCCCGCACAGTGCAGAAAATCGACGCCGTAACCAAGGTGCCCGAGCAGCGCCAGTTCAAAACGACGCAGCGCAGGCTCAGGGGTGCCGGTAGCGCCAGCAAGTGACTGAATACAGTGCAGGTAATCAAAGAAAAGTTCAGAGAAGCGGGTCTCATGTTCAAGAACCCGTGAGATGAGTTCGTTCACATACAAGCCGCTGTAGAGCGTGATACCAGAAAGAGGAAGCGCCAGGGAGACAGCTTCAGCACTGCGCAGGGTTTTGACTTCCCCTCGCCCGCCAAAGCGGACCAGCAGTGGGGTGAAAGGCTGTAAAGCACCTTTGAGATTAGAACGTTTGGAACGTGCGCCTTTGGCGACAAGGCGCACGCGACCGGACTCTTCCGTGAAGACGTCCAGCATCAGGCTGGTTTCGCTCCAGGGACGACTATGCAGGACAAAGGCGCGCTGCCATCCATCCATATGCTCGTCGTCTTGGGTTACTGATCTTCGCCGTAACCGAGGCTGCGCAGCGCACGCTCATCATCGGCCCAGCCAGATTTCACTTTCACCCACAGTTCAAGGTGAACCGGCGCTTCGAACATATCCTGCATGTCCTTACGAGCTTCAATACCGATGGTTTTGATCTTGGCCCCTTTGTTGCCAATCACCATCTTCTTCTGCCCTTCACGCTCAACAAGGATCAGACCGTTAATATCGTAACCGCCGCGCTCGTTGGTCTGGAAACGCTCGATCTCCACCGTCACAGAGTACGGCAGTTCAGCGCCCAGGAAACGCATCAGCTTCTCACGGATGATTTCTGAGGCCATAAAACGCTGGGAGCGATCGGTGATGTAGTCTTCCGGGAAGTGGTGAATCGCTTCCGGCAGATGCTTGCGCACGATGCCCGCGATGGTATCAACGTTCAGGCCCGTTTCCGCAGACAGCGGGACGATGTCCAGGAAGTTCATCTGCCTGCCCAGCCATTGCAGATGCGGCAGCAGATCGGCCTTTTCCTGTACGTTGTCCACTTTATTGACCGCGAGGATCACCGGCGTTTTGCCGTCACGCAGCTTGTTCAGAACCATTTCGTCGTCCGGCGTCCAGCGGGTGCCTTCCACAACGAAGATCACCAGCTCTACGTCGCCAATGGAGCTGCTCGCCGCCTTGTTCATCAGGCGGTTGATGGCGCGCTTCTCTTCCATATGCAGGCCAGGGGTATCGACGTAGATCGCCTGATACGCGCCTTCAGTATGGATGCCGACGATGCGGTGACGCGTGGTCTGCGCCTTACGCGAGGTGATAGAAATTTTCTGCCCAAGCAGATTATTCAACAGGGTGGATTTGCCAACGTTCGGACGTCCGACGATGGCAATAAATCCGCAATACGTTTTTTCTTCGCTCATTCCAGCTCCAGCATTTTTAACGCCTGTTCGGCGGCAGCCTGTTCAGCCTTACGACGGCTTGAACCCGTGCCGACCACCGGTTCACTCAGGCCACTGACCTGGCAATGGATGGTAAATTCCTGATCGTGCGCTTCGCCACGCACCTGCACCACCAGATAGGATGGCAGCGGCAGATGACGACCCTGCAAATATTCTTGCAGACGCGTTTTCGGATCTTTTTGTTTATCGCCCGGGCTGATTTCGTCCAGGCGGGTCTGATACCAGTTCAGGATCAGCTTTTCTACGGTCTGGATATCGCTGTCCAGGAACACACCACCGATTAATGCCTCGACCGTATCGGCAAGGATGGATTCACGACGGAAACCACCGCTTTTCAGCTCACCCGGTCCGAGACGCAGACATTCACCCAGCTCAAACTCGCGCGCGATTTCAGCGAGGGTGTTGCCGCGCACCAGCGTGGCGCGCATGCGGCTCATATCACCTTCGTCTACACGCGGGAAACGATGATAAAGCGCATTCGCAATCACGAAACTTAAAATGGAGTCGCCCAAAAACTCGAGACGCTCATTATGTTTGCTGCTGGCACTGCGATGGGTTAATGCCTGTTGCAACAACTCCTGATGATGAAAAGTGTAGCCCAGCTTCCGTTGAAGCCGATTAATTACGATGGGGTTCATGCGATACCAATAAATGAATGCGTCAAAAATGCAGCACACGAAACCGACCTGAGAAAACCAACGCGGTTTCGTGTGCCGTGGCACCCTTGCAGGGCCAACCTTAAACTTCGGGGGAATATTCTATACACAACGACAGGGGATGTCGTTAGTTCAAAGAGATTTATCGCTGAAATAATTCACGTAGCGGCGAATAAAAGCCGCTACGTGTTATTTTTGACGAAAATTAATGAATTCCGCCAATACGATTCAGGCGAACGCCGGTTGGCCACTCGCCTTCCTGCTTCTCAAAACTCATCCAGATAGCGGTTGCTTTACCGACCAGATTCGCCTCCGGCACAAAGCCCCAGTAACGGCTGTCCGCAGAGTTATCGCGGTTGTCACCCATCATGAAGTAGTGTCCCGGCGGCACAATCCAGGTTGCCAGCTGTTGGCCTGGCTGCTGGTAGTACATTGCCAGCTGATCCTGCGCGATGGGCACGGTCAGAATGCGATGCGTGACATCACCCAGCGTCTCTTTGCGCTCAACCAGACGAATACCGTTCTCTTTGGTTTCGCCTTTAGGCACCTGGAAGAAGCCACTGGTCGCTTCACCGCCGTTACGACGGGCAAAGGTCTGCACAAAATCACTAGGCTCAACGTTGGAGTAGGTAACTGGCAGCGCATTTTCACATGCGGTACCAGAGCTACAGCCTGGCTGAATGGTCACCTCTTTCGCCACCGGATCGTAGGTCACTTTATCGCCCGGCAGACCGACCGCGCGTTTAATATAGTCCAGCCGCGGATCTTCCGGATATTTAAACACCACGATATCGCCACGTTTCGGATGACCCGTTTCGATCAGCGTTTTCTGGTAGATCGGATCTTTGATGCCATAGGCAAACTTCTCAACCAGAATAAAATCGCCGATCAGCAGCGTTGGCATCATCGATCCTGACGGGATCTGGAACGGTTCATAGATAAATGAACGCACCACCAGCACAATTGCCAGCACCGGGAATACCGATGCCCCTGTTTCCAGCCAGCCCGGTTTCGGGCCGACTTTTTTCAGGGTTTTCGCGTCCAGCGCATCGCCAGTGGCTGCCTGCGCGGCAGCCTGACGTTCACGGCGTTTTGGGGCGAAGATAAACTTATCCAGGCACCACAACAGACCTGTCACCAGGGTAGCGATGACCAGGATCAGGGCAAACATGTTCGCCATGCCAACTCCTTAAGGTTATTTACCGTTACCGTCTTTACCAACGTGAAGGATGGCAAGGAATGCTTCCTGCGGCAGTTCAACGTTACCGACCTGCTTCATACGCTTCTTACCTTCTTTCTGCTTCTGCAACAGCTTTTTCTTACGGCTGACGTCGCCGCCATAGCACTTCGCCAGAACGTTTTTACGCAGCTGCTTGACGGTTGAACGGGCAATGATGTGGTTGCCGATAGCCGCCTGAATCGCAATGTCAAACTGCTGACGCGGGATCAGATCTTTCATCTTCTCAACCAGCTCACGACCACGGTACGGCGCGTTATCGTTGTGAGTGATCAGCGCCAGCGCATCCACGCGTTCGCCGTTGATCAGCACGTCCACACGCACCATGTTCGAAGCCTGGAAGCGTTTGAAGTTGTAGTCCAGCGACGCATAGCCACGGGAGGTGGACTTCAGACGGTCGAAGAAGTCGAGCACCACTTCCGCCATCGGAATTTCATAGGTCAGCGCCACCTGATTACCGTGGTAAACCATGTTGGTCTGCACGCCACGCTTCTCAATACACAGAGTGATCACGTTGCCGAGGAACTCCTGCGGCAGCAGCATGTGACACTCTGCGATAGGCTCACGCAGTTCCTGAATATTATTCAGCGGCGGAAGCTTGGACGGGCTATCGACGTAGATCACCTCTTTCGACGTGGTTTCGACTTCGTAGACAACCGTCGGGGCGGTGGTGATCAGATCAAGATCGTATTCACGCTCCAGACGTTCCTGAATGATCTCCATGTGCAGCAGACCGAGGAAGCCACAGCGGAAGCCGAAGCCCAGCGCCGTTGAGCTTTCTGGCTCGTAGAACAGGGAGGCATCGTTCAGGCTCAGCTTGCCGAGCGCGTCGCGGAAGTTCTCGTAGTCATCAGAGCTAACCGGGAACAGGCCCGCATATACCTGCGGTTTCACCTTTTTGAAGCCTGGCAGCGCTTTATCTGCCGGGTTACGTGCGCCGGTCAGGGTATCGCCCACTGGCGCGCCGAGGATGTCTTTAATTGCACAGACCAGCCAGCCCACTTCGCCGCATTTCAGTTCGGTACGGTCAACCTGTTTTGGCGTGAAGATGCCCAGACGATCGGCGTTGTAGACCTGTCCGGTGCTCATGACCTTGATTTTGTCGCCTTTACGCATGGTGCCGTTTTTAATACGCACCAGCGAGACAACGCCCAAGTAGTTATCAAACCAGGAGTCGATGATCAGCGCCTGTAGCGGCGCATCCGGGTCGCCTTCCGGCGGCGGAATGTCACGCACCAGACGTTCCAGTACATCCGGAACGCCTACGCCGGTTTTCGCCGAACAGCGCACGGCATCAGTCGCATCAATACCGACGATGTCTTCAATCTCTTCCGCTACGCGTTCAGGATCGGCGGCTGGCAGGTCGATTTTATTCAGAACCGGCACCACTTCGAGATCCATTTCCATGGCGGTGTAGCAGTTTGCCAGCGTCTGGGCCTCTACGCCCTGCCCGGCATCCACCACCAGCAGCGCGCCTTCACAGGCCGCCAGTGAGCGTGACACTTCATAAGAGAAGTCAACGTGCCCTGGGGTGTCGATAAAGTTCAGTTGATAGGTTTCACCATCGGAAGCTTTATAGTCGAGCGTCACGCTCTGCGCTTTGATGGTAATACCGCGTTCGCGTTCCAGGTCCATGGAGTCCAGAACCTGGGCTGCCATTTCACGATCAGACAGGCCACCGCAAATCTGGATAATACGGTCAGACAGCGTCGACTTACCGTGGTCAATGTGAGCAATGATCGAAAAGTTACGTATGTTCTTCATATAGTTAAATAATTATGCCTTACGAATTCCTGGAGGCCGCTGTTCTTAGCCTGACGTTTTTCAGTGCGAAAACGCAGCATTCTACACTACATCCTCGTCCGCTGGAAATGCACTTAGAGCCAGGTATAGCGCGCAGAGACGAGGTTTTCTTTATCGGGGTGTAAATAATAATAAAGCCCGGCGATCACCGGGCCTCAGAAGAGAGCGTCTCAACACGAAGCTGGTCGGGTGCCAGCGCAACGCTGAGGATGACAGGCTGCCAGGCTTCCCGGGCGGCAAGCCTTGGGGAAACGCCTTTAGCAAGCCAAAATCCGCCCACGCCGCCCAAAGCGGCCCCGCACATGGCGGCCAAATCGGTGCCGAACAGCATCTGGAAAACCCCGCCCATTACGAACAGGCCTGCCAGCGGAGAAAGGTAAACCAGCATGGCGGAAGTGAGCAGGCTGCCTTCAGCGATGCCCAGCTCCACTTTTTGCCCAGCCACCAGCGGTTGGTCGCTCGGCACAGCAATAGTGTGCGACGTCTGCGGCCCCAGCTTATTCAACACGCGGCTGCCGCAACCGGCTCGCGAAGCGCAACTGCTGCATGAGGCTTTCACATCACAGCTGACAAGCGCTACGCCATCCTGCCAGGATACGACCGTGGCCCACTCTTTGATCATTGTGCAGCCCTGAATTTAATGCTGTCTGAAATACGTTTTGCCGTTGGCGGCGGTAATTCACCGACAATGGTAATTTCCGCATTATCGCGCACCGTCGTGCTGACCGTCCGGCGACCAGTACGGAGCATCTGTTCGGAACTGTTCGCCGTAGCACGGTTGATATTCACCGAGAAGCTAAACAGACCATCGGAATAAAGTCGCGATTCAACCGGTGTTTCAATGGTCGGCAGCTGGCGACGGCTGCTGGAAACTTCGCTAAACCCTTGTGGGATCCAGGAAGGTACCCAGTTGAAATTGACAGAATCGCCAGCAGGTACGGAAAGCAAAGGCGGCAGGCTGGCTTTGGCCAGATTCTGCATGCTGTTGCCAACCTGACTGTTCACATCGAAGGAGATCACGCGGAACTGTTCCAGCGTTTCACCGTCGCGATCGAGCAGATCAACCCGCATTGGCAGCTTCGTCTCGGCGTCGATCCAGACGATATAGCTGTAACGTGTGCCATCCCGCGCGACAACGCGGATCACTTCGCACAGCCTGTCGGCAATACGCGTTCGCCCCACCGAGATAAAATCATAGTAGGGGGCAAGACGTTTAAAATCGGTATAAATGAGCGACGGCAGGGAATCAACGATGTAGTCGCCATTGAGCGTAAATGGCTCAAGGCCTGGCTCGAAATAGCTGATTTCATTCCCACGCTGGACCACTTCCCGACGCGGGCCATCCATCTGCAAAAGCTGGGCGAGCGGCTGATTATCAAGGCGGGCGTGGCGATAGCGCAACGATTCGACACCCTGCTTATTGATGCTGATAAATGCCAACTCGTAATTGAGTGACTGGCTGGCCAGATTCATTTGCTGCAACAACGCCCCGGATGAAACATCAGCCGAGGCGTTAGCAGAGAAGAACAGGCTACCCGCCATCAAGGACATGGCGAACCAAAGTTGCTTCATTACTGCGATTGCGTTCCTAAAGTTTGGTTTCCTGGCACCTGCACAGCAGCCTGCTGGGTTTGGGCCTGCTCAAACTGAAGCTGCTCGGAGTGCAGACGACGCTGCAACTCGTAATCCTGCAACATCGCATTAATGCGACGACGCTGCTCCTGTACCTGCTGTTGCTGTCCGCCGCTTGCGGAGGCATCTGCCGGTACGCCCAGGCTAACCGGGCTGGCTTTACCCATCATCGGCAGCGTATTGAACACTGGCGCTTCAGGCTGCTGATTGGCTTCAGACTGAGTATTATAGTGCTGGACCCCAACGATAACTGCAAGCGATACGCACGCAGCGACCCCCATCTGGGTGAGCTGGCTGGCCCATGGACGCACCTTGTGCCAGAACGGCATTTTCTGCCACTGGTGAGGTGCAGGCTGCGCTTCAGGAATCAGCGGCGTGGTCTGATGAACAGGTTCGTTCTCAATGGCCGCCATAACGCGTGCTGAGATATCGAAATGGAGAACCTCACTGGTATCACCGCGCAGAGTGTCGCGGATAAGATGATAGCTCTCCCAGGTCTGTTGCATTTCGGGAGAATGAGACAACTCATTGAGCAGCTCATTATCCAGCGTTTCACCATCCATTAAAGCGGAAAGTTTTTCTTTCTGCATGCCTAATACCTTTTCCAGTATCCCGCTATCGTCAACGCCTGATAAGCGGTTGAACTTTATTATCAATGGCTTCTCGCGCACGGAAAATTCGTGAACGAACCGTGCCGACCGGACAATCCATGATGGCAGCTATCTCTTCATAGCTTAGGCCATCCAGCTCCCGTAACGTAATTGCCATGCGTAAATCTTCCGGAAGCGACTCGATCGTGCGAAAAACGATTTGTCTCAGTTCTTCTGACAACATTAAGTTCTCAGGGTTCGAAATTTCTTTCAGCGCACCGCCACTTTCGAAGTTTTCTGCGTCGATAGCGTCAACATCACTTGAAGGCGGACGACGACCCTGAGCAACCAAATAATTCTTAGCCGTATTGACTGCAATGCGATACAGCCAGGTATAAAAAGCACTATCCCCCCGGAATGAATCCAGCGCGCGATAGGCCTTAATAAAAGACTCTTGTACCACATCAGGCACATCGCCTGACGGTACATAGCGGGAAACCAGACTCGCTACCTTATGCTGGTAGCGCACCACCAGTAGGTTAAAAGCTTTCTGATCTCCCTTCTGGACCCGTTCAACCAGGACCTGGTCCGTTAACTGCTCGCTCATCCGAGGTAATGTCTCCCCAAACCAAATTCCACGCGTTATCGAAACGCCACTCTAACAACATTGCACTTTGAGCAAGCACCGAATTAGAGTGTCTGTTCTTCAATAAGTTCCGTAACGCCTTTGTTTTTGATCATCGCGCCGCAGACTGTTCATTTTCTCTCATTATAAGTCTGTTCACGATACGCACCCGCTTTCTGACAAGAATCATCAACTTTATCGTCAGAAGAGTAACGCAACACAGGCTTTATTTCACCACAAAATCTGAAGCTAACGATCTGCTTCGCAAAATATTTCCGGCCGTTTAGCGCAGATTTCACTTCCGACCTTTCGTTTAGTCATTGCAACACGCATCAAAAAAAACGTGCGATATCTCGCATCACAATGCTATTCTCCCTGCACCATGTTTAGTAAATTAAACAAACATCATGAACACGACGCCTGAACTTCATTGTGATGTACTGATCATCGGTAGCGGTGCTGCCGGACTTTCCCTCGCGCTGCGCCTGGCGGAACATCAGAACGTAATCGTGCTGAGTAAAGGGCCGATGAGCGAAGGTTCCACTTTCTATGCACAAGGCGGGATTGCCGCCGTGTTTGATGAAACGGACAGCATTGCCTCGCACGTCGAAGACACCCTGATTGCCGGTGCCGGGATCGTGGATGAGCATGCCGCAGAGTTTGTCGCCAGCAATGCCCGTCACTGCGTGCAATGGCTTATCGACCAGGGCGTGCTGTTTGATACGCAGGTTCAGCCTAATGGTGAAGAGAGCTATCATCTGACCCGTGAAGGCGGCCACAGCCACCGCCGTATTCTGCACGCTGCTGATGCAACCGGAAAAGCGGTTGAAACCACGCTGGTCAGCAAAGCCCTCAGCCATCCCAATATCCGGGTGCTGGAGCGCAGCAACGCCGTCGACCTGATTATTTCCGATAAGATTGGCCTGCCTGGTACGCGCCGCGTTGTCGGTGCATGGGTATGGAATCGTAATAAAGAAAAAGTGGAAACCTGCCAGGCAAAAGCCGTAGTGCTGGCGACCGGTGGCGCTTCCAAGGTTTACCAGTATACGACTAACCCGGATATCGCCTCCGGAGACGGTATCGCCATGGCCTGGCGCGCAGGCTGCCGCGTGGCGAATCTGGAGTTTAATCAGTTCCATCCTACCGCCCTGTTCCACCCGCAGGCGCGTAACTTCCTGCTGACGGAAGCGTTGCGCGGCGAAGGCGCGTATCTGAAGCGCCCGGACGGTTCCAGGTTTATGCCGGACTTCGACCCGAGAGGTGAGCTGGCACCGCGGGATATCGTGGCCCGCGCCATTGACCATGAGATGAAGCGGCTTGGCGTGGACTGTATGTATCTGGACATCAGCCACAAACCGGCAGATTTTATTCGCCAGCACTTCCCGATGATTTACGAAAAGCTGCTGGGCCTGGGTATCGATTTAACCCGCGATCCGGTGCCAATTGTGCCTGCCGCCCACTATACCTGTGGCGGGGTAATGGTTGACGATCATGGTCGTACCGACGTAGATGGCTTGTATGCGATCGGCGAGGTCAGTTACACCGGCCTGCATGGGGCGAATCGCATGGCATCAAACTCGCTGCTGGAGTGTCTGGTGTACGGGTGGTCGGCTGCGGAAGATATTACCAAACGCATGCCCTATGCACGTCCGACAACACACCTGCCAGCCTGGGATGAAAGCCGGGTAGAGAACCCGGACGAACTGGTGGTTATCCAGCATAACTGGCACGAGCTGCGGCTTTTCATGTGGGATTATGTCGGCATTGTACGCACAACGAAGCGTCTGGAGCGCGCGTTACGCCGCATCATGATGTTGCAGCAGGAAATTGATGAATATTACGCCAACTTCCGTGTTTCCAATAATCTGCTGGAGCTGCGTAACCTTGTGCAGGTAGCCGAGCTGATTGTGCGCTGTGCGATGATGCGCAAGGAGAGTCGAGGGCTGCATTATACGCTGGACTATCCCGACACGCTGGAGGTTTCCGGCCCGTCGGTGTTGTCCCCGCAGGCTCACATAAACAGATAAAAGGCCTGGGTCAGAGCAGTGTAATCTTCGGAATAACGCTGGTCTGGCCCACGAATGACCATCCTGTCGATAAAGCACTCCCCCTCTTTCGGCGAGAGCGCCAGCAACACGCGGTGCGGTAAGCGCCCTTCCGTATCCGAAATATCGGTACGAAGACGCAAATTCCAGCCGATCTCCCTTGCAATCGAAATGAAGGTATTGCCTGTGCTTTCAGGCAATACCACGCAGAAAAATCCCTCTTCCGAGATGAGCTCCGCCGCACTGCTCAGTAGCGCCTTGTGATCGAGCGAGCCGGTGTAGCGTGCCTGCTCGCGTTCCGGCGTTCCACATTCCACGCCTGGCGCATAATACGGCGGATTGCTGACAATCAAATCGTAACGCGCGGTCTGCTCCGGCGCCCAGGTCAGCACATCGGCACATTCCACCCTGATGCGTTCTGCCCACGGAGAGTCGGCAGCGTTTTCACTTGCCTGCCGGGCCGCCTGAGGATCAAGCTCAACGGCGTCGATCGTGACGTGTTCTTCTGTACGCTGCGCCAGCATCAGCGCCTGAAGCCCGCTGCCCGTACCAATATCCAGAATGCGTTTGACACCTGCGACAGGCGCCCATGCACCCAGTAAAATACCGTCTGTACCGACTTTCATCGCACAACGATCGTGCGCCACAAAAAACTGTTTAAACGTAAAACCATCGCGGCGCAACTGCGCTTTGAGTTGAGACATGTCAGGGCAACCTTCTGAGTGAAACTGGAGTAGCATAGGGGAAAGCGAAGTGGTCGAAAAGCGATATCCATACAAACAGATGAAGATTACAGCCGTAACGTCTATAATCAGCGCCCCACACAGAGGTAGAACATGACTGTAACGACTTTTTCCGAACTTGAACTCGATGAAAGCCTGCTCAATGCCCTTGAGAGCAAAGGCTTTACACGCCCGACCGCCATTCAGGCCGCGGCCATTCCGCCTGCGCTTGAGGGCCGCGATGTGCTCGGTTCTGCGCCAACCGGCACGGGGAAGACAGCAGCCTACTTGCTGCCTGTGTTGCAGCATTTGCTCGATTTTCCGCGTAAAAAATCAGGCCCGCCGCGCATTTTGATCCTGACCCCGACCCGTGAACTGGCGATGCAGGTTGCCGAACACGCGCGTGAGCTGGCAGCGAACACCCATCTGGATATCGCGACCATCACCGGCGGCGTAGCGTATATGAACCACGCCGAAGTGTTCAGCGAAAACCAGGATATCGTTGTCGCGACGACAGGCCGTCTGCTGCAATACATAAAAGAAGAGAATTTCGACTGCCGCGCGGTGGAGACGCTGATTCTCGATGAAGCTGACCGCATGCTGGACATGGGCTTTGCCCAGGATATCGAGCACATCGCGGGCGAAACGCGCTGGCGTAACCAGACTATGCTGTTCTCGGCAACCCTTGAAGGGGATGCCATCAAAGATTTCGCCGAACGTCTGCTGGAAGATCCGGTGGAAGTGTCCGCTACGCCATCGACGCGTGAGCGGAAGAAGATCCACCAGTGGTACTACCGCGCAGATAACCTTGAGCATAAGGTTGAGTTGCTGAAACATCTGCTGAAGCAGGAAGAGGCAACCCGTACCATCGTCTTCGTTCGCAAACGTGAGCGCGTGCATGAGCTGGCTGAAATGCTGCGCAACGCTGGCATCAACAACTGCTATCTCGAAGGTGAAATGGCGCAGGTTAAGCGTACCGAAGGGATTAAGCGCCTGACCGATGGTCGCGTGAATGTGCTGGTTGCCACCGACGTTGCCGCACGCGGAATCGATATCCCGGACGTGAGCCACGTGATCAACTTTGATATGCCGCGCAGCGGAGATACTTACCTGCACCGTATTGGTCGTACCGGCCGTGCGGGCCGCAAGGGTATTGCTATCTCTCTGGTAGAAGCGCACGATCATCTGCTGCTTCAGAAAATTGGCCGCTACGTTGATGAGCCGCTTAAAGCTCGCGTGATTGACGGGCTTCGTCCGACCACACGTGCGCCGAGTGAAAAAATGACGGGTAAACCGTCCAAGAAAGCGCTCGCGAAACGTGCTGAGAGAAAAGAGAAAGAAAAAGAGAAGCCGCGCGTTAAGCAGCGCCACCGCGATACCAAGAATATTGGTAAGCGCCGTAAGCCAAGCTCTGCTGCGCCAGAGACGAAAACCGAAGAGTAAAAAAAGCCGGGAATCTCCCGGCTTTTTTATTCCACCCCCGTGGCTGAAACCTTACAGGCTTTCAGTAAAGGTACGCGCAATAACGTCGCGCTGCTGTTCCGGGGTCAGAGAGTTGAAACGCACCGCATAGCCAGACACACGGATGGTCAGCTGTGGGTATTTTTCCGGGTGCTCAACGGCATCCATCAGCGTTTCACGACGCAGGACGTTAACGTTCAGGTGCTGACCACCTTCCACGCGCACTTCCGGCTGCACTTCCATTGGAATTTCACGGTATTCAATTTCGCCCAGTTTGTTAACCGGAACGATTTCGTCTTCCGCAAAACCTGCTTTCGCTACTACACAGCGCGCTTCGTTTTTCTCGCTGTCCAGCAGCCAGAAAGAGTTCAGCAGATCGTCATTTGCCGCTTTAGTAATCTGGATACCTGTAATCATGTGTTGCCTCCCTTAGGCTACATTAACTGATGCTGGCCTTGTGCGGCCAATTGGTAAAACCATTGTTTGTTGTGTGTATATATAACATTCAGACCCGGGTCATTTATTGATTTAAATCAACAAAATCACTAACCACACAAAGAGTGTGGTCTGCATTTTTTGTTTCAGATCAATTCCAGAGACTTACCAATTCGGCTTAACGGGTGTAGTTTCCAACGCAAATTGAGATACTTAGCCTGCTTTTCCGCGGGTAATTTTGCTCATTGGGGTTTAGCAGGTAAGCTAGACACAGATTGAAATTCGCAGGAGAGCGAGATGACAACACATTTAACCTGGCATGACGTGCTGGCAGAAGAGAAGCAGCAGCCCTATTTTATTAATACCCTCAGCACCGTTGCAGCTGAACGGCAGGCCGGGCAGACAATTTATCCGCCGCAGAAAGATGTGTTTAACGCCTTTCGCTACACCGAACTGAGCGATGTTAAGGTGGTTATTCTGGGGCAGGATCCGTACCACGGCCCCGGGCAGGCTCACGGACTGGCTTTCTCCGTGCGTCCGGGCGTTGCCATCCCCCCTTCTCTGCTGAATATGTATAAAGAGCTTGAAGGAACGATACCCGGTTTTACCCGCCCTCATCACGGCTATCTCGAAAGCTGGGCGCGTCAGGGTGTGCTGTTGCTGAATACCGTATTAACTGTCCGGGCGGGACAGGCGCACTCTCACGCCAGCCTGGGATGGGAAACCTTTACCGATAAGGTCATCAGCCTGATCAATGAGCATCGTGAAGGGGTCGTGTTTTTACTCTGGGGTTCGCATGCACAAAAAAAAGGGGCGATTATTGACCGTCAACGCCATCATGTGTTGAAAGCGCCACACCCGTCGCCGCTGTCTGCGCATCGCGGTTTCTTTGGCTGTAACCATTTTGTTCTGACGAATGAGTGGCTGGAAAAACGCGGCGAAAAACCGATTGACTGGATGCCTGTGTTACCGGCAGAGAGCGAGTAGGTTTGAATGTGCCGGGTCAGACCCGGCACATAAAAGTCTTATGCTTTGTTCTGACGCCACCACTCGGCCAGCAGCACACCGGTCGCAACGGATACGTTCAGGCTTTCAACGTTGCCAGTGCCGTCGATAGAGACGCTCAGATCCGCGCTGGAGAGCGCCGCATCAGACAGACCATCACGCTCCTGACCTAACACCAGCACCATTTTGCGTGGCAGCGTCGCTTTAAACAGCGGCGTCGCGGCACGGCTTGAAGTGGTGACAATGGTGTAGCCCGCTTTACGGAACTGCTCGAGGGCATCCAGCACGCTGTCGCCGGTGATCGGCTGAACATGCTCAGCACCACCTTCAGCAGTACGAATTGCCGCACCGGA
This sequence comes from Enterobacter cloacae complex sp. IR5418, assembly GCF_049238105.1. Lineage (NCBI taxonomy): Bacteria > Pseudomonadati > Pseudomonadota > Gammaproteobacteria > Enterobacterales > Enterobacteriaceae > Enterobacter > Enterobacter cloacae complex sp. IR5418. Next base: position 361,572 of record NZ_JBMKHS010000001.1, read on the forward strand.
CTCCAGCAGCGCGGCATCCTGCAACAGCACGCCTTTCACGCCAAAGTGCGCACAGCTACGCATCATAGCACCCAGATTATGCGGGTTACCCACATCTTCCAGCGCCAGCACGCAGTCATCGGCATCCGCCTGGCTGACCCACTGCTGCACGGTGGTGCCGTTACGTTTTTTGATCAGGAAGCAGACGCCACCGTGGTGTTCAGTCCCGGACGCTTTTGTCAGCTCGGCATCATCAACCACATGGTAGGCTTTGCGGTTCGCTGCCATCCAGCGCAGCGCTTCTTTAAAGCGCGGGGTCACGCTCTGGATAAACCATGCGCGAACGATACACTCCGGGCGGCTCTGGAACAGGGCCTGACAGGCATTCTCGCCGTATACACGGGTCTCTTCGGCACGCTGACGACGCAGCACTTCCGGATCGATAAAGCTTTTCCCGCTGATACCGCCGTGATCGGCTTTTTCAGCCGCCTCTTCACCCGGCGCACGAGATACGGTACGCCATGGCGATCCACCGTCGCGGACAACATCATCGCGTTTGCGATCGTCACGCTTACGGTCATCACGTTTGCGGTCATCGCCGCGGTTATTTCTGTCATCGCGGGCGGGGCGACGGCCACCGTCTGCACGAGAAGACGCCGGACGCCCGCCACCTTTTCCGGTACGCGGATTTTGGGTGCGTTTATCAGAGTCATCATCACTGCGGACATACATCACTTTGACCTTGCCGCTTTTGTTTTTCATTTCGTCGTTCATGCTTTTCTCCACCAGCGCTGCGCGAAGCGCGCAGATTACCCGATGTGCAAGCTCATAGCCATAATTTCGTACAAAAGCCTGTGACTATTGTTCCCATTGAATAAAACGCGTTGTCCTTTGATACAGGCTCACTGATAATGTGTAACATATCAGAAACATTATCGGCGCTCTGCCGTTGTTCCCCGGCTCTATCAGAGGTTAGTTATGAATACCGTATGTGCCAACTGTCAGGCTTTAAACCGCATTCCGGACGATCGGATGGATGATGGTGCGAAATGCGGGCGTTGTGGCCATGAATTATTTGATGGCGATGTCATTAACGCGACGGGTGCTACGCTGGACAAACTCCTCAAGGACGATCTGCCTGTTGTGGTCGATTTCTGGGCACCGTGGTGTGGCCCTTGCCGTAACTTTGCGCCCGTCTTCGAGGACGTGGCTGAAGAGCGCAGCGGGAAAATGCGTTTTGTTAAAGTGAATACCGAAGCGGAACGTGAACTCAGCGCCCGTTTTCGTATTCGCAGCATTCCAACCATTATGATTTTCAAAAATGGTGAAGTGATCGACATGCTCAACGGCGCAGTTCCGAAAGCGCCTTTCGACAGCTGGTTAAACGAATCCCTGTAACATTCACGGGGCACATCTTGTGCCCCGTTCTCTCCTCTGCGAAAATGGGGTTTTTCCTGCCTTTCGCCCATGACTGATAACGCTGTACTTCAATTACGCGCCGAGCGTCTTGCGCGCGCCACCCGCCCTTTTCTGGCCCGAGGCAATCGTATTCGCCGCTGCCAGCGCTGTCTTTTACCGCTAAAAGTGTGCCTGTGTGAAACGCTTGCACCGAGCGAGGCGAAAAGCCGCTTTTGTCTGGTCATGTTCGATACCGAACCGATGAAGCCCAGCAACACGGGGCGTCTGATCGCCGATATTCTGCCAGACACCGCAGCGTTTCAGTGGTCGCGCACTGAACCTCCTCAGGCTCTGCTCGACCTGGTGGCAAACCCGGACTATCAGCCCATGGTCGTATTCCCGGCATCCTATGCAGGCGAACAGCGTCAGGTGCTTACGGTGCCGCCATCCGGTAAGCCGCCGCTGTTTATTATGCTCGACGGCACCTGGACCGAAGCGAGAAAGATGTTTCGCAAAAGTCCGTATCTCGATGCGCTGCCGGTGATTTCCGTCGATCTGTCGCGCGTTTCGGCTTATCGCTTACGTGAAGCGCATGCTGACGGTCAATATTGCACCGCTGAAGTCGCCATTGCGCTACTGGATCTGGCGGGCGATACCCAGGCGGCTGGCGCGCTGGGTTCCCACTTCTCGTGCTTTCGCGAACGTTATCTGGCGGGAAAAACCGTTCATAAGGGGAGTGTCACAGCAACAGAGTCAGAAAGCGTTTAAAATCATCAGTTCGCTTGCATTCACAGGAGGCCTGCATGAGCCAGAGAGGGTTAGAAGCGCTACTCCGTCCGAAATCCATTGCCGTTATTGGCGCCTCGATGAAACCGGACCGCGCAGGGTATCTGATGATGCGTAACCTGCTGGCTGGCGGGTTTAACGGCCCGGTAATGCCCGTTACGCCCGCTTATAAGGCGGTACAGGGGGTGCTGGCGTGGCCGGATGTGCAACATTTACCGTTTGTTCCCGACCTCGCCGTGCTCTGTACGCATGCGAAACGAAACCTCGAGCTGCTTGAGTCCCTCGGCCAGAAAGGCTGTAAAACCTGCATTATTCTTTCCTCGCCTCCTGAACAGCAGCCTGAACTGCTGGCCTGCGCCAGCCGCTACCAGATGCGCATTCTTGGTCCGAACAGCCTCGGCCTGCTTGCGCCCTGGCAAGGGCTGAATGCCAGTTTTTCCCCGGTTCCGATCCGCAAAGGCAAACTGGCCTTTATTTCACAGTCGGCTGCGGTATCCAATACCATCCTCGACTGGGCGCAACAGCGTGAGATGGGTTTTTCCTATTTCATCGCCCTGGGCGACAGCCTGGACATTGAGGTCGATGAGCTGCTGGATTTCCTGGCGCGTGACAGCAAAACCAGCGCTATCCTGCTCTACCTTGAACACCTGAGCGACGCCCGTCGTTTTGTGTCGGCGTCGCGTAGCGCATCGCGTAATAAACCGATTCTGGTCATCAAAAGCGGGCGCAGCCCCGCGGCTCAGCGCCTGCTGCATTCCCGTTCCGGGATGGATCCCGCATGGGATGCAGCGATCCAGCGCGCCGGTTTACTGCGGGTACAGGACACACACGAGCTTTTTTCTGCCGTCGAAACGTTAAGCCACATGCGCCCCCTGCGCGGTGAAAAGCTGATGATTGTCAGCAACGGTGCCGCTCCCGCCGCCCTGGCGCTGGACGAACTCTGGCTACGCAACGGCAAGCTGGCAACGCTGGGTGAAGAGACGCTCAAGCGCCTGCGGGACGCGTTACCGGGAAGCGTTGTTCCCGATAATCCCCTCGATTTACGCGATGATGCCAGCAGCGATCGTTACATTAAGGCGATCACGATTTTACTGGATAGCCAGGACTTTGATGCGCTGATGATTATCCATTCGCCCAGCGCGGTTGCGCCAGGCAGCGAAAGTGCGCGGGCGTTGATTGAGGCTGTCCGAAACCATCCGCGCGGCAAATACGTCACCTTGTTGACCAACTGGTGCGGCGAGTTCTCCTCGCAGGAGGCACGGCGTCTGTTTAGTGAAGCCGGGTTGCCAACCTACCGTACCCCGGAGGGCACGATTACCGCCTTTATGCATATGGTGGAATACCGCCGTAACCAGAAGCAGCTGCGTGAAACGCCTGCCCTGCCGGGCAATCTCACCGCAAATTCAGTGGACGTGCACAGGCTTTTGCAGCAGGCCATCGAAGAGGGCGCCACTTCTCTTGATACACATGAGGTACAACCCATTCTTGGCAGCTATGGGATGCAAACCCTGCCCACCTGGATTGCCGGCGACAGCGCGGAAGCGGTACATATCGCTGAGCAGATTGGCTACCCGGTCGCGCTGAAACTGCGCTCTCCCGATATTCCGCACAAATCGGATGTTCAGGGCGTCATGCTGTATCTGCGCACCGCGACAGAAGTGCAACAGGCCGCAGATGCCATTATCGATCGCGTTAAAATGACGTGGCCACAGGCCCGGATCCACGGTCTGCTGGTGCAGAGCATGGCTAACCGTGCGGGCGCGCAGGAGCTGCGCGTAGTTGTCGAACATGATCCGGTTTTTGGTCCGCTAATTATGCTGGGTGAAGGCGGCGTTGAATGGCGGCCAGAAGAACAGGCGGTTGTCGCGCTTCCCCCTCTAAACATGAACCTGGCGCGTTATTTGATTATTCAGGCCATCAAAAGTAAAAAAATTCGCGGGAGAAGCGCTCTGAGGCCGCTTGATATCGCCGGGTTAAGCCAGTTCCTGGTGAAGGTCTCCAACCTCATCGTTGACTGCGCGGAGATCCAGCGCCTGGATATCCACCCCCTCCTTGCCTCCGGAAATGAATTTACCGCGCTGGACGTGACGCTGGATATTGCGCCCTTTGTCGGTGACCGGGAAAGCCGTCTCGCCATTCGTCCTTATCCTCTTCATCTGGAAGAGTGGGTGGAGATGAAAAATGGGGAGCGGGCGCTGTTTCGCCCTATCCTGCCGGAAGACGAGCCGCTGCTGCGGGCGTTCATCTCGCAGGTGACGAAGGAAGATTTGTACTATCGCTATTTCAGCGAAATCAATGAATTTACCCACGACGATTTAGCCAATATGACCCAGATCGACTACGATCGAGAAATGGCGATTGTGGCGGTTCGCCGTGCCGGAGAGGGCGAGGAGATCCTCGGCGTGACGCGTGCCATTTCCGACCCGGATAACGTGGATGCGGAGTTTGCCGTACTGGTGCGTTCCGATCTTAAGGGTTTGGGGTTGGGCAGACGGCTGCTCGAAAAACTCATTGGTTATACGCGGGATCACGGATTGTCACGCCTGAATGGCATTACTATGCCAAACAATCGGGGTATGGTGACCCTGGCGCGGAAGCTCGGTTTTGACGTAGATATCCAGCTGGATGAAGGCATTGTCTCCCTGTCCCTCAGCCTGACATCAACGGAGAAACAAGAGTAAGCTGCTGGAAATGTTACCCACTTTTCCCGGCACTGGGGTATCATTGTCCGCTTATGTTGTTTGCCTGGTACAGACAACCCTTCAATGAACAGAGAAGAAACGCACTGTGATGTTGTCAAAATTTAAGCGTAACAAACATCAACAACACCTTGCTCAACTACCGAAGATTTCTCAGTCAGTTGATGATGTAGAGTTCTTTTATGCTCCCGCTCATTTCCGGGAGACGCTTCTGGAAAAGATTGCCAGCGCGACGCGACGTATTTGCATCGTGGCGCTCTATCTTGAACAAGATGAAGGTGGGCGTGCGATCCTGAACGCGCTCTATGAAGCGAAACGTCAGCGTCCGGAACTGGATGTTCGCGTGCTGGTTGACTGGCACCGTGCTCAGCGTGGCCGTATTGGTGCGGCGGCCTCGAATACCAATGCTGACTGGTATTGCCGCACGGCCCAGGAAAATCCGGGTATTGATATTCCGGTTTATGGCGTACCTGTGAATACCCGTGAAGCGCTTGGCGTTCTTCATTTTAAAGGATTTATCATTGATGACAGCGTCCTTTATAGCGGCGCCAGCCTGAATGATGTTTATCTCCATCAGCTCGATAAATACCGTTACGATCGCTACCATCTGATCCGTAATCCGCAGATGGCCGACATCATGTTCAACTGGGTTGATAAAAACCTGGTACATGGCCGGGGTGTGCACCGTCTTGACGATCCTCATCGCCCGAAAAGCCCGGAAATTAAAAACGACGTTCGCTCCTTCCGTCAGGAACTGCGCGATGCGGTTTATCGTTTTCAGGGTGATGCCAACAATGAAGAGTTGTCCGTTACGCCTCTGGTAGGTCTGGGTAAATCGAGCCTCCTGAACAAGACAATCTTCCATTTGATGCCGTGCGCAGAGCATAAGCTCACCATCTGCACCCCATATTTTAACCTTCCCGCCGTCCTGGTGCGTAATATCATTCAGCTGCTGCGTGATGGTAAAAAGGTGGAAATCATTGTCGGAGATAAAACGGCAAACGACTTTTTCATTCCGGAAGATCAGCCTTTCAAGATCATCGGCGCACTGCCTTATCTCTATGAGATTAACCTGCGTCGCTTCCTGAGCCGTTTACAGTACTATGTGAACACTGACCAGCTGGTGGTGCGTCTCTGGAAAGATGAAGACAACAGCTATCACCTCAAAGGGATGTGGGTGGATGATGAGTGGATGCTGCTGACCGGTAATAACCTGAACCCACGCGCCTGGCGCCTGGATTTAGAAAACGCCATTCTTATTCACGATCCTCAGCATGCATTAGCTGCGAAACGCGATCGTGAACTGGAGCTGATACGCACCCATACTACCGTGGTTCGTCATTATCGCGATCTGCAAAGCATCGCTGACTATCCGGTGAAAGTCCGCAAGCTGATTCGCCGTCTACGCCGGATCCGTATCGATCGCCTCATCAGCCGCATTCTGTAATACACGGCCCTGTCATTGACGGGGCTTTTTTATGGAGTCTGTTAATGCGTACGCCTTTCCTGGTAATCCCTCTTTTCCTGACCGGTTGCAGCCATATGGCAAATGATAGCTGGTCCGGTCAGGATAAAGCTCAACACTTTCTCGCGTCTGCAATGTTGTCCGCTGCGGGTAATGAATATGCGCTGCATCAGGGATATAGCCGGGATCGAAGTGCCACAATCGGCCTGATGTTCTCCCTCAGCCTGGGAGCATCAAAAGAACTTTGGGATAGCCGCCCCTCAGGAAGCGGCTGGAGCTGGAAAGATTTTGCCTGGGACGTAGCCGGAGCAACAACCGGCTACGCTGTCTGGCAGATGGCGCATTATTAAAGACGAATACCTTTTCCTTTGCGATGCAGCATCAGCGAGACAATAAACGCCAGCGCTCCCATAACGGTGACATACCAGAAGAAGGTCGTTTCACTGCCCCATGACTTAAGCGATAGCGCGACATACTCTGCCGAACCACCGAACAGGGCGTTAGCGACCGCATAAGAGAGACCTACGCCCAGCGCCCTCACCTGTGCGGGAAACATTTCCGCTTTCAAAATGCCACTGATTGCCGTGTAAAAACTGATAATAATGAGCGCCACCATGATCAAAGCAAAAGCGGCATACGGAGAGGTTGTATGCTGTAGCGCGGTCAAAAGCGGAACGGTACCCAGGGTGAGCATGCCGCCAAAGATCAGCATGGAAGTGCGGCGACCTATTTTGTCCGACAGTGCGCCGACGATCGGCTGGATGAGCATAAAGACCAGTAACGCCACCGTCATGACGACACTCGCAACGTTAGCATGCATGCCCGTGGTATTGACCAGGTATTTTTGCATATAGGTGGTGAAGGTATAGAAGCTTAGTGAGCCTGCGGCGGTAAAGCCTAATACCATCAAAAATGCTTTGCGGTTTCGCCACAGTCCTTTCATCGAACCGGCTTCTTTCAACGCCCTGACCTCCTGTTGGGAGGTTTCATCAAGCTGACGGCGTAACCACAGCGCCACAACCGCCAGGGCTGCCCCCATGGCAAACGGGATGCGCCAGCCCCAGGCGCGTAAATCTTCATCGCTAAGGATCTGTTGAAGTATCACCACAACCAGTAACGCCAGCAGTTGCCCACCAATGAGCGTCACATACTGGAATGATGCATAGAAACCTTTGCGCCCTTCAACAGCCACTTCGCTCATGTATGTCGCACTGGTGCCGTATTCGCCGCCTACTGACAGCCCCTGGAAAAGACGTGCCAGCAGCAACAACGCGGGTGCCCATGTTCCGATAGTGTCATATCCGGGCAGGCAGGCAATCACCAGCGAGCCGACGCACATCATGCAAACGGAGATGAGCATGGATGTCTTACGCCCTTTCCTGTCCGCAATCCTGCCGAACAGCCATCCGCCAATGGGACGCATCAGGAACCCGGCGGCAAAAACGCCTGCGGTTTGCAGAAGCTGAGTTGTGGTGTTCCCTGACGGGAAAAAGATATGCGCAAAGTAGAGCGAACAGAATGAATAGACGTAAAAATCAAACCACTCTACAAGGTTCCCCGATGAAGCCCCAACGATTGCCCAAACCCGACGGCGAGTATCCTTGCCTGCTAAACTGGTATTATCCGTATCTGCACTGGCTACGGTTTCTGTCATTTTAAAATCCCCTGTCTCACATTGCGGGCCATTGCCCACAACCAGTAAAACCGGATTTAAAACGAATCGTTAGGTAAATAAAATGTTTCCAAGATGTTTCATTAAATTTTGTGAACTCGATCAGGTATCAAATTATTAGCGGACGTAGTAATTATCCCCACGCTTGCTGGTGCGCCTTTTTTCGCTGCAAATAATCTTCATCAGCACGAATTTTATCCCACCACGTTTTGAATACCGCAGCGGCTTCTGCTTTCACTGGATCGTGATCGAGGGGTTTGACCTGGCGCTTCTCATCATACTTTTTTCCGCCTTTATGATTGGCGTATCGCCGGGCACGAGTGTATCCCATCTGTATGAATTTACGCGCCATATCCATACCTACAAAATCGTTATTCCTGCGGTACTCTTCAAAGAGGGCGTAGATCTCTTCTGCCGAACGCGCTGCGACTTCAGCATTTTTATAACGCCAGTGCGGCAGGATTTCGCTTTTATAAGGCTCGACCATCAATACGCCCTGCTCACCCCGGCCAACCTGGTACCGTTCGGGATGTTCGCGAAAATTTATATTGGCAAAATCTTGTTGATAATCAAAAGGACGAGTCAAAGCGGCACCATTGTTAAAATTGTTTTAACAATTGTAGGCCGGATAAGGGGAAGCCGCTATCCGGCATGTTTTGCGCGCACAAAGCAAAAAACCCCGCACCTTTCGGTACGGGGTTCTTCTAATTAATGCCTGGCAGTTCCCTACTCTCACATGGGGAGACCCCACACTACCATCGGCGCTACGGCGTTTCACTTCTGAGTTCGGCATGGGGTCAGGTGGGACCACCGCGCTAAAGCCGCCAGGCAAATTCCTGTGCTCTGTCCTGTGTCTTTCGCACTGATACTGCGTTGGCTGCTCTCGTAAAGTCAGTCATATACCTCAGTATGCTCCTTCCTTTCCTTCGTTTGCCGCCTTGTCTCAGCGCAAAATCCTTCGGACTCTGAATCTAAGCTGAAAATCTTGTCTCTTCGCCAAAACATCTTCGGCGTTGTAAGGTTAAGCCTCACGGTTCATTAGTAT